>NZ_JANJUE010000212.1 GCF_024710765.1 Pseudoxanthomonas sp. | reverse complement strand
GTTCAAGGCGCTGGGCTGGGAGAAATGCTGGGACTGGGGCGACCCGCCGACCTTCGGCGCGGTCGGTTCCGGCGAATGCGAAATCTTCATGTGCCTGGACGGACAAGGTCACCGGCAGGTGCCCGGCGAACCGCAGGTCGAGACCGGCGGCGTGTGGATGTCGATCTGGGTCGACGACGTCGACAGCGTCCATCGCACCTGTCTGGCCCACGGCATCGA
Source organism: Pseudoxanthomonas sp. (assembly GCF_024710765.1). Taxonomy (GTDB): domain Bacteria; phylum Pseudomonadota; class Gammaproteobacteria; order Xanthomonadales; family Xanthomonadaceae; genus Pseudoxanthomonas_A. The sequence goes on along the minus strand of NZ_JANJUE010000212.1, from coordinate 13,990 downwards.
AGTCACCTGGCCACCCACCGACGAACCCTGGGGCGTGCGCGAGATGCATGTCCGCCATCCCGACGGACACGTGTTCCGGATCAGCCAGTAGAACGAGGGCGGGGCGCCTGCGGCCTGAGCGCCGTCACCGCCGGAGGCAGAAGGCGGCAACGTAGTGCCCTGCGACCGGCAGCATCAGGCGACATACCGCCATCGCAATCCATGCGGAAGCCTGCGCGGGCCATACAGGAAATGCAGCACGCGGCGCTGGCTTTCGCCGCGGGCCTTGGAGGATGCGTGCAGCAGCAGAGGACGCATCGCCATGATCGAACCACGCGCCGCCACGCAGATCACTTCGCCGCGCTCGCTCCGGCATCGCAGCGCGGCTTCCGGAGCAAACCTTCCCGACCGATGCGATCCCGGCACCACGCGCAGCGGACCGTCGTCCACGCCGCAATCATCCAGGTGCAGGCGAATCGCGACGAGTTGCTGAAGCAGTTCCACCGACGGCTGGACATGCAGGACGCCCTCCTTCTCCGACCAACCCGAAAGTTCCGGGTGCTCCTCGCGCGCCGCCACCGGAATACCGAGATCCTGATGCAGGCTGACCGACCAGTTGGTCGATCGCGATTTCTCGAACCAGAGGCACTGGACCGCCACGTGATGCGGCGGAATCAACGGCGCCACCCGCGGATGCCGGCGAATCGCGGCGGCGAGTCCGGCACACCAGGGCGCCTCCAGCAGATGCCGGCCGCCCGGATCGCCGGACGAAGGCAGGTGCCTCGTCACCTGTGCGCATGCCTCTTCCGTCAGCACGTTCGCGATGAGCGCGAAACCCGCCTGCAGGAACTCCCGTGCTTCCGCGGCCGAAGCGCGGGATGCATGGCGGGAATCCGTATCGGATACGGAAGGGAGAGGCACGGAAGGCGGGGTCACTCGGCTCGGTTCCTCCAGCCGTGAACGCGAAAGACGGCGGCGTCAATGCGCAAGTTCAACCCATCCGCGCAATTCGCGCACCGTACGCCGGCGCATGCGAGGCGCTCTGGCCATGGGATTGGCCACCTCGCCCGGGCGAAAATCCAAGCGCCGCCTCATTCTTCGTCGGCCTACGCGACCGTATGGAAAACGCCGCCTGATCTGCGTCAATACACGTGTATGCACAATTGTGCATTATTCTGGTTCCTGACCTGTCGGATTGCTCATGAAATCCCCCGCTTCCTTTACCCGGGACCAGCTGCTGGCCAGCGCCCGCGGCGAACTGTTCGGCCCGGAGGCCGGCCGTCTTCCCAACGACCCGATGCTGATGTTCGACCGCATCACCGAGATCCGCGAGGACGGTGGCGCGCACGGCAAGGGCATGGTGCGGGCGGAACTGGATATCCATCCCGACCTGTGGTTCTTCCAGTGCCATTTCCTCGGCGACCCGGTGATGCCCGGCTGCCTGGGCCTGGACGCGCTGTGGCAGTTGACCGGTTTCTATCTCACCTGGATCGGCGCGCCCGGTCGCGGCCGTGCGCTCGGCACCGGCGAGGTGAAGTTCACCGGCCAGGTGTTGCCCACCGCCAAGCGGGTGACCTATGAAGTCGACATCAGCCGCGTCATCAACCGCAAGCTGGTGCTGGCGGTGGCCGACGGTCGCATGCTGGTCGATGGTCGCGAGATCTATACCGCGCGCGATCTGCGCGTGGGCCTGTTCACTTCCACGGAGAGCTTCTGAGCATGCGCCGCGTCGTCATCACCGGCCTGGGCATCACGTCCTGCCTGGGCAACGATCCCGGCACCGTCTCCGCGTCGCTGCGCGAAGGCCGCTCCGGCATCCGTCATCTGCCGCAGTACGCCGAACTCGGCTTCCGCAGCCAGGTCGGCGGCGCGCCGGAACTGGATCTGGAAGCCCTGATCGATCGCAAGCAGAAGCGCTTCATGGGCGATGCCGCGGCCTACGCCTACCTGGCGATGCGCGACGCGATCGCCGACGCCGGCCTGGACGAGAGCCTGGTCAGCCAGCCGCGCACCGGCCTCATCGCCGGTTCCGGCGGCGGCTCGGCCGAATGGCAGATCGAGGCGGCGGATCTGCTGCGCCAGCGCGGCATCCGCAAGGTCGGCCCGTACATGGTGCCGCGCACGATGTGCTCGACCGTTTCGGCCACGCTGGCCACCGCGTACAAGATCAAGGGCGTGAGCTACTCGCTGTCCGCCGCCTGCGCGACGTCCGCGCACTGCATCGGCGCGGCGGCGGATCTGATCCGTGCCGGCCGCCAGGACATCGTGTTCGCCGGTGGCGGCGAGGAACTGCACTGGGCGCTGACCATGATGTTCGACGCGATGGGCGCGTTGTCCAGCCAGCGCAACGAGGATCCGACCCACGCCTCGCGTCCCTACGACGCCGATCGCGATGGCTTCGTCATCGCCGGCGGCGGCGGCATGCTGGTGCTGGAAGACTACGATCACGCGGTGAAGCGCGGCGCGCGCATCCACGCCGAACTGCTCGGCTACGGTGTGACCTCCGACGGCGCCGACATGGTCGCGCCCTCCGGCGAAGGCGCGGTGCGCTGCATGCAGATGGCGATGGAAGGCGTGAGCGCGCCGATCGACTACCTCAACACCCACGGCACCTCGACGCCGCTGGGCGACATGGTCGAACTGGAGGCGGTGCGCAGCGCGTTCGGCGATGCGATGCCGCCGCTCTCCTCGACCAAGGCGCTGTCCGGCCACTCGCTCGGCGCGGCCAGCGTGCACGAGGCGATCTACTGCCTGCTGATGATGCGCGACGGCTTCATCGCCGGCTCGGCCAACATCGACACCCTGGACCCGCGCGCCGAAGGCTTCCCCCTCGTGCGCGAAAGCTGCGACGCGAAGCTGGATACGGTCATGTCCAACAGCTTCGGCTTCGGCGGCACCAACGCCTCGCTGGTGTTCGGCCGGGTATGACCTGCGATGGGTGGCTGCTCCGCAGCCGCCCATCCGCTTCCGGGCGCCGGCTCAGAACGCCGGCAGCACCGCGCCCTGGTACTTCTTCTGGATGAACTCGCGCACGGCGGGACTGGTCAGCGCGGCTTCCAGCTTCTTCACCCGCGGATCGTCGCGCAGTTCCGGGCGGCCGACCAGGAAATTCACGTAGGGCGACTTCGCATCCTCGATGGCGAGGGCGTCGCGGGTCGGCTGCAGGCCGGCGTCCAGCGCGTAGTTGGTGTTGATCAGCGCCAGATCCACCTGGTCCAGCACGCGCGGCAGCATCGCGGCATCGAGTTCGCGGAATTTCAGCTGCTTCGGATTGGCGGCGATATCGTGCAGGGTCGCCATCTGGTTGTCCGGATCCTTGAGCTGGATGACCCCGGCGCGGTGCAGCAGGATCAGCGCGCGGCTGTTGTTGCTCGGATCGTTGGGAATGACCACGTCCGCGCCGGCCGGCAGCGCGTCCAGCGATTTGTGCCGTCGCGAGTACGCGCCGAACGGCTCGATGTGCACGCCGATGTAGGTTTCCAGCTTCGTCCCGCGATCCTGGTTGTAGGCCTTCAGGTACGGCTCGGTCTGGAAATAGTTCACGTCGATCTGTCCCTGCACGACCTGATCGTTGGGCTGCACGTAATCGTTGAACACGCGCACCTCCAGCTTCACGCCTTCCTTGGCCAGCAGCGGCTTGACCACCTCCAGGATTTCCGCATGCGGCACGGCGGTGGCGGCGATGGTGAGGGTATCGCCGGATTTGGCCGCCGGCTTGCAGCCCGCCAGGGCCAGCAGCAACAGCGACAGCGGGAGCAGCAACTTCTTCATGGGGGAAGACCTTGGAAAGGAAGGAGGGATCAGCGGCGGTTGAAGCGACGGACCAGGCTGTCGCCCAGCCACTGCAGGAGCTGGACAATGAGCAGCAGCAGCGCCACGGTGATCACCGCGACCGCGGTCTGCGAACGCTGGTAGCCATCCCGGTACGCCAGGTCGCCCAGGCCGCCGGAACCGATGGCACCGCCCATCGCGGTGAATCCGATCAGCGCCACCGCGGTCACGGTCGCGCCGGCCAGCAAGCCCGGCATCGCTTCCGGCAGCAGCACCCGGCGGACCAGTTGCCAGGTGGTGGTGCCCATTGCCTCGCTGGCTTCGATCACGCCCGGATGCACCTCGCGCAACGCGGTCTCGACCAGGCGCGCATAGAACGGCACCGCGCCCACCACCAGCGGCAGGATCGCGCCGCGCACGCCCAGCGACGTGCCCACCAAGGCCGTCGTCACCGGAATCAGCACGATCATCAGGATGATGAAGGGCGCCGAGCGGACCAGGTTGACCAGCAGTGCCAGCGCGCCGTGCAGCCAGCGGTTCTCCAGCCGCTGGCGGGCATCGCTGAGGAACAGCAGCACGCCGAGCAACAGGCCCAGCAGCAGGGTCAGCGGCAAGGCGCCTGCCAGCATCAGCAGGGTGTCGCCGCTCGCCACCAGCACTTCGCCCCACTTCGCCGGACTCAGGCCCAGCACGGTCGCGATCGTGATCATGCGCGCAGCACCTCGACATCGACGCCCGCCGCCACAAGCCGGCTCGTCGCGGCGTCTGCGTCGCCCTCGGTCATGGCAATGGTGAGCTGGCCGTAGGGTGTATCGCGGATGCGACCAATCCGGCCGCCCAGGATGGTGTAGTCCACGCCGGTCTGGCGCGCGATCTGGCCGAGCAGCGGCCGGTAGGTGTCGCCACCGAGGAAGGTCAGGCGCAGGATGCGGCCGGGCACGGCGTCCAGCGCGCGATGCTGTTCGTCCTCGTCCAGGTGTTCGGCGTCGACCACGAACTGCCGCGTGGTCGGATGGGACGGATGCAGGAACACCTGGGTCACCGGTCCGGTTTCCACCAGTTGGCCGGCGTCCAGCACCGCCACGCGATGGCAGATGCTGCGCACCACTTCCATCTCGTGGGTGATCAGGACGATGGTCAATCCGAGTTCGCGGTTCAGATCCGCCAGCAGGCGCAGGATCGACTGGGTGGTCTGCGGATCCAGCGCGCTGGTGGCCTCGTCGCACAGCAGCAGGTGCGGCTGGGTGGCCAGCGCGCGCGCGATGCCCACGCGCTGTTTCTGGCCGCCGGACAATTGCGCCGGGTAGCGATCCGCCAGCGCCCGCAGGCCAACCCGTTCCAGCAACTGCGCCACCCGCTGCTCGATCTGCGGACGTTTCATGCCGGCCAGTTGCAGCGGGAACGCCACGTTGTCCGCCACCGTCTGCGACGACAGCAGGTTGAAGTGCTGGAAGATCATGCCGATGCGCCGTCGCGCGGCGCGCAGTTGCGGTTCCGGCAGCGCCGCGATGTCCTGCCCTTCCACCAGCACCTGTCCCTGCGAAGGCCGCTCCAGGCCGTTGATCAGCCGCAGCAGGGTCGACTTGCCGGCGCCGGACTGGCCGATGATGCCGAAGATCTCGCCCTGCCGGATTTCCAGATCCAGCGGCCGCAGCGCCACCGTCTCACCGGTGGGCGTGGCGAAGGACTTGCTGATGTTCTTGAACTGGATCATGACGCGGTCGACCTGCAGGGAAGCGCTCACCCGCCCGTGGAAACGTGGAAATGCGAGGGCGCCGACGAAGCCGGCCGGGACGCGATGGGGAGCGTCACGATAGCCTGTCCTCGCTGGCTGTCAAATGCGCGCCGCGGCGATTTCCCGCCATGGCGAGCCGCCACCTCAGCGCGCCAGTTCCGCCTCCAGCGCCACCAGTCCGGCGCGATAGGCATCCAATGCCGCGGCCGTCCTGTCGACGTAGCGCGCCAGATCGTCCCAGCGTCCGTCCTCCAGCGCCTCGCGGATGCCCGGCAGCGTCTTCACTTCGTAACCCGTGGCCAGGCCGGGGGCATAGATGAGGTTCCGGTACCACTGCCTGCCAGGCAACCCTTCCGGCGTGAGCAGCGCCTGATCCAGCCGCTGGATGGCCGCGTTGATGCCGGCGCGGCGTGCGGGTGGCAAGGACGGTCCGTGCTCCGCGAGACGCCGATCCAGTTGTTTCGCGCTCTCGGCCAGGCGCGCGACCGCCTTGTCCAGCGCGCTGAAGTCCAGCGCCGGCACCGTCGGCGCGGGCGTGGGCGCGGCGAGCGGGCGGTCCGGATGGCTGGCGGCGGCATACGCACCGCTTTCGGCCAACCGCTTTTCCGTCGCCGCTGTCGTGCGTTGCGCGTCCGCCTGCTGTTTCAACTGCCGCGCGAAACCGTCGATGGCGGTGGCCAGATCCTGGAAGCGCTGCGGCAGGACCGGCGCGTTGGCCGTGCGCAGCACCGCGCGCCCGGCGGTCTTGGCCAGCAGCGGCAGGTACTGGAATCCGGGATCGATGAAGCGGGCGAAGTAGTCGTAGGAATCGTACAGCGAGTGATAGACGCCGCCACCGCCACCGTGCCCGCCGTAGCCCAGATCCAAAGTCGGCAGGCCCAGATGCTGCAGGAACGGGCTGTAATCGCTGCCCGAGCCCAATGCCTTCAGCGGCAGATCCTCGCCACGCTCGGCGCGCTGCGCCGCTTCCTTCAGCGCCGGCCTGGCATCGCCGGCCAGCGCATCCAGTCGCACCTTCGCCCGCCAGCGCTGCTGCACGCTCACGCCGCTGTCCGGATCCCGCACCTGCGCGGCGATCTGGTTGACCAGCGCCTGCAGCGCATGCGAGCCGCCGGCCTCCAGGAAACCGCGTCCGTTGCCATCGGTGTTGACGTACAACACCGCCTTGGCGCGCAGTTCGTCGGCGTGCTGTTCCACCCATTCGGTCGAACCCAGCAGGCCGGCTTCCTCGCCATCCCAGCTGGCGTACACCAGGGTCCGTTTCGGACGTTCACCCTGCCGGGCCAATGCGCCGATGGCCTGCGCCTCGGCCAGCAACGCGGCCGTGCCCGATAGCGGATCGGCGGCGCCCAGCACCCAGGCATCGCGATGGTTGCCGCGCACCACCCATTGATCCGGCTGTTCGCTGCCCGCCAGCGTGGCGATGACGTTGTAGAGCGTGCGCGTCTGCGCCTCGTTGTCCACTTTCAGGCGCAACCGGACTTTGCCGTCACCGCCGACGCGATAGGTCAGCGGCAAGGCGCCGCGCCACGATTCCGGCGCGATCGGCCCGCCCAGCACCGCCAGCAATGGCCTGGCGTCGCCCCAGCTGATCGGCACCGTGGGAATGCGCAGGACGCTGGCCGCCTCGTCGGGCGACAGGCGCGGCGTACCCGCGATGGAAGGGGTTCCCGGCGTCAGCGGATCCCCCGGATAGCGCGCGAAGTTCAGCACCGATCCACGCTGCACGCTCCATTCGCTGCGCGCCGGCCCGTCGGGATAGGCAACGTCCTGGAAGTAGCCGTCATCGCGCGGATCGGAATAGATCAGCGTGCCGACCGCGCCATGTTCCTGCGCCAGTCGCGGCTTCAGTCCGCGCCATCCCTTGCCGTAGCGGGCGATGACGATCTTGCCCTTCACGTCCACGCCCTGCTGCGCGAGCAGACGATAGTCCTCGGCCAGGCCGTAATTGACGTAGACCAGATCCGCGGTGACCTCGCCGCTGCCGCCGTAGATCACGTAAGGCGGCAGCACATCCTGTGTCTGCGCGGAGGTCCTATCGGCCGGCAGCGCCGGCTCGCTCAGGCGCGCGCGATAGGCGGTCGGCGCCAGTAGTTCCACTTCCACCGAACGCGGCGCCGGCCAGTACACCTGGTATTCCTCGATCCGGGCTTCCCAACCGTAGCTCTGGAACCTGCGCTGGATGTCCTGCGCATTGGCGAGGTTGTGCGGCGCGCCCACCTGGTTGGGCGCGGCGGACCATTGCTGCAGCCAGCCGCGATAGTCGGCCTGCTCGACCTGCCGGTCGAAGCGCTGCTCCACTGCGATCTGCGCCGCGCTGGCGATCGCGTCATAGCCGATCAACCGCGGCGACGGGTCGGCCGCGCTGGCCGCTGGTGGGAGAGACAGCGCAGCGGCCAGCACGGCCCATGGAAACGGAATTTTCGACATGCGTTACCCGGCAAAAGAAGGAAAATCATGCCGGGATCCGTGGATGACGCGCCGTGAAGCCGTGCCAGCGCCGCCACGGTCAGGAAGGAACGCTGGCCTGCGTCGCCCCCGACGCATCGCAAGCGCGGATGCAGCGTGGATTCCCCAGGCAGGACGCTCACCATAACGGCAAGCGGCGTCATCCGGTGATGGCCGGGACGCATGTGCTTATGCCGTATTTCCACTTGCCATGGACGCGAATCGTCCTTGCGACGGTTCGCGGTTCAATCCGGCAGGGAGACGCGCCTACGCGCTTTCGATCTTCACCGCGCGGCCGCTGACGCGCACGCCTTCACGGAGATTCGCGGGCACCGCCACCTCGATCCGGCTCGGACGGCCGAGATCGTCCCCCTGCCGGATGAGCAAACGCCGCTGCGCCGGCAACGCATCGCGGCTGTCCAGATAGGCACCCAGGGCCGCCGCCGCCGCGCCCGTCGCCGGGTCTTCGACCACGCCGCCCGGCGGGAAGGGATTGCGGGCGTGGAAGGTCTGCCCGTCCTCGCGCCAGATCAGGTTCACCGTGGTCCAGCCGCACCGCGCCATCAGATCGGCGAGCGCATCGAAGTCGTAGTCCAATCGTGCCAGGCGGTCCCGCGTGGCCGCCGCGATGATCGGATGCCAGGCGCCGGCATAGGCGACCGCCGGGGGCAGCGCGGGATTGAGGTCATCGCGCCGCCAGCGCAATGCCGCCAGCAGCCGATCGAGATCGCCGTCCGCCAGCGCCGCCACGCGCGGCTCGACGCTGGCCAGGGTGGCCCTCGATTGCCCATCGACGTCCACCCGCACCCGACCGGCGCGCGTGTGCAGCACCTTCTCGCCGGTGCCATGCGCGACCGCGTACGCCACCGTCGCGGCGATGGTAGCGTGCCCGCAGAACGGCACCTCCGCCAGCGGGCTGAAGTAGCGCACGTCGAGTTCGCCGTCCGCGCGCGGCAACAGGAAAGCGGTTTCCGAATAGCCCACCTCGGTGGCGATGCGCTGCATGTCGGCATCGGACAGATCCCGCGCGTCCAGCACCACCCCCGCGGGATTGCCACCCGCCGGATCCGTGGTGAAGGCGCTGTAGCGCAGCACGTTCGCGTCCATCAGGCTTCCTCCGGCACGGCCGCGCGTGGCGCCGGTTCGTCCAGCCGCACCACCAGGTAGCGCAGGAAGAACTGGGTCAGCGGCCCGACGCCCAGGGCGAAGATCACCGTGCCCACGCCGGCGACGCCACCCAGCAGTACGCCGGCGATGAGCACGGTGACTTCGATGATCGTGCGCACCTTGCGGATCGACCAGCCGGTGCGGCGCGACAATCCGGTCATCAGGCCGTCGCGCGGTCCCGGTCCCAGTTGCGCGCCCACGTACAACGCGGTGGCGAAGGCGCAGGTCACCACGCCCGCCAACATGTAGGCGATGCGCAGCCACAGGCTTTCCGGCACGCCGAGCATCGCCAGGCTGATGTCGGCGAACGGCCCCAGCAACAGACTGTTGGCGACCGTGCCCAGGCCCGGCATCTGCCGCAACGGTATCCACCCCAGCAACACCACCACGGCGGTGATGATCATCACCACGCCGAACGACACCGGCAGGTGCAGCGACAGGCCCAGATGGAACACGTCCCAGGGCGAGGCGCCGATGGCGCCCTTCACCATCAGGGCGATGGCCAGGCCATACAGCCAGAGACCGACCAGCAACCGGAACAGCCGTTCGGGCAGGCGCCCGGCCTTGAGCTGCGCGAGGGGGCCCAGATTGGACAGGCCCGAGGAGGGGGAGATCGTTGCCATGGCGCCACCTTGGAGGCGACTGGCCCTTTTTTATAGGGCCAATCGTGCGATAGTGGCCCCATGAACCGCGCCCTGGCCCCCGAACGCCTCGCCACCCTGGTCGGCGACTTCAACCGCTCCCCCGCCTATCGCGGCCTGCGCCAGGCGCTGCAGGAACTGATCGGAGACGGCCGCATCCCGCTGGGCACCCGCCTGCCCAGCGAACGCGCCGTCACCCTGGCGCTGGGCGTCTCGCGCAACACCGTCACCCGCGCCTACGCGGATCTGATCGCCGCCGGCTTCGCCAGCGCGCGGCAAGGCGCGGGCACCTATGCGACCGTGCCGGTGGATCGCCGTCGCGCGCACGATCACGCCCTCCACGCGCTCGCCCGCGGCGGCTCTCCCGAAGGTGGCATCGATCTGAACTGCGCGGCCGGCGCGGCGACGCCCGGCGTGGCCGCCGCCTACGAGCGCGCGCTGGCCATCCTGCCGTCCTATCTGGGCAGCGATGGCTATCTGCCCTCGGGCCTGCCCAACCTGCAGGCGATGATCGCCGCGTCGTACGTTCGACGCGGCGTGCCGACCGCGCCGGAACAGATCATCGTCACCTCCGGCGCCTTGTCGGCGCTGGCCATCGTCGCCCGCGCGCTTTCGCGTCCAGGCGATCGGGTGATGCTCGAATCGCCGGTGTATTCCAATGCCATCGAAGCGCTGCGCCTGGGCGGCGGCAAGCTGATCACCTCGCCGCTGGCCGACCCGCTGGGCGAGGACGGCTGGGACATGGACGGCATTGAAGCCACCCTGCTGCAGACGTCGCCTCGCCTGGCCTACCTGATTCCGGATTTCCAGAATCCCACCGGCTTCCTGATGAGCGACGCCACCCGCGCGCGCTATGCCGCCGTGCTGCGGCAGGCGCGCACCACCGCCATCGTCGACGAAACCCTGCAGTCCACGGCGCTGTCGGACGCACCGATGCCCGCCCCTTTCGCCGCGTACGCCGCCGACGCCATCACCCTGGGCAGCGCCTCCAAGCTGTTCTGGGGTGGCCTGCGGGTGGGCTGGATCCGCGCACCGCGCGATCTGCTCAGCCGGTTGATCAGCGCACGCGTGCAATTCGACCTGGGCAGCTCGCTGTTCGACCAACTGGTCGTCGCCGAATTGCTGGCCCAGCCCGACATCCTCGCCCGTCGCCGCGAACAACTGCGCCAGCGCCGGGACGCGTTGGTGGACGCCCTGCGTGAACACCTGCCGGACTGGCGCTTCCGCGTGCCCGCCGGTGGCCTGACCTTGTGGGTGCAGTTGCCACACGGCAGCGCCACCCGCCTGTGCGCGGAGATGGAACGCAACGGCATCCATCTCGCTCCCGGCCCGGTCTTCAGCGTGGAAGGCGGCACCGACGGCTGGCTGCGGATTCCGTATGCGAAGTCGGAAGAGGAGCTGGTGCGTGCGGTGCGGGAAGTGGCGAAGGCATGGGCGGTTGCGCCACGCGATATGCCGGGTCGCCACGAGGTATCGCGGCGTTTGATTGCCTGAGGGAGCCGCAGCAGCCGTTTTTGTTTTCCGATATTGCTTTCCTACCTCGGGCGGCTATCTCTTGCTGAAAAGCAAATCCCCCTCAGTCCCCCTTCTTCGAAGGGGGAGGCAAAAGCGCGTTTCCGTCGCACCTAACGCGCACTCGCAGTGCCATCATCATCCGCGGCACGTGGCACGTGGCGCCAGTGGTTCTCCAGAAAGGACATCCCGGCCGGATAGCCCCCTTTGAAAAAGGGGGCGGGCGCCTGCGCAGCAGGCGACGGGGGATTTGCTCTTCGCGTTGAAAACCAAGGCTCCCACAAGCCATTCCAGCCAGGGCCAGACGCGCAAGAAGCGCAGCGGACCCGCCGACCTACGCAGTCCGCCCCACACCGTGACTCCACATCGGCCGGTACGCCGCCCGATGCCACCAGGCCAGCAACAGCAACCAGGCCAGATGGAACGTTCCCCACGCCGCGTTCTGGTTGAGCAAAAGATGGAACAGGAAGATGCCGGCCACCAGTGGAAACAACACCACGATGCCCAGCGGCGCGGTGCGCCGGACCAGCAGAAGCAGACCGCCCACCAGGCAGGTGGCGGCAATCATCGGATCGACGATGCCGCTGGCGCTCAACGCGGTGGTCAGGGCGCGGGCGGGAGGCGTTTCCTCGGGTACGACCCAGGGCTTCCCTAGGATCCAGTGGATGAACCAGGAACCACCCACGTAGACGTAGAACAGACCGAAAAGCCAGCGCATTACCGCGATGAGTTTGCCCATGCCTTCCTCCCAAGATTGTGGTTTGGAAAACCGCTTGTCCATTCCTGCTACGTCGGGGGAAGCGACTACCGGACAGCGTCCGATGCCGTTGGGAGGTCGTCAGGCGTTCAAATGCCTCCGGCATGGCACTTCCCGACATGGCGGGATTCCAGGGGCAATGACCCGACATCCCGGGATGTCGGATCGGGCACCTTGCGCAGGGGCGCCGGGTACTGGCGAATGCCAGTGGATCAGTGTTGGGTGTCGGGTTTCGGCGGCGGCATCCACGCCATCGTGTCGAGAACGTGCTTGGCCTGCGTGGCGAACGCATCGAAACTGGCGTACCAGTCCTTGATGGGAACATGCGGTTCCTCGCCATCCTCCACGCCCTGGCAGGCCAGGCTCAGATGGCTCATCAAACGAAGCTGGCCGTGCAGGCAGCGCAAGCGCAGATAGCCGTCGTCGGTCAGCAGGTAACCGGAACGGCGATCGGGCGGCGGTTGGGTCTTGCTCATGCGGTACTCCTTTTCCGTGTGAAAACCCGCCTGCGGAACTGCAGGCGGGTGTCGGGAGGTTAGGAAAGCCGCGTAGTGTCGGCGGGCGTATTCCCTCTTACGAGGTCTTGTATTAGCCGCCCTCCCGACGTGGAACTGCATAACGCCGGAAGTACCAATGATGTTGGTACGAATGAGCCATCCATGTTTCCGTGATGGCTTCACACTACGTGGAGTTCCTACACTCCGGGAACGGAGTTTGCTGAGTACACCCTCTGCTGAACGCCATGTCGCTGAACTTGTAGTTGCAACTCCGAACAAACAAGGGCCGCTTTCGCGGCCCTTGTTGCTGATCACTCCACCGTCACCGATTTCGCCAGGTTGCGTGGCTTGTCCACGTCCGTTCCTCTCGCCAGCGCCGTGTGGTATGCCAGCAACTGGACGGGAATGGTGTGGACCACCGGGCTGAGGACGCCGGTGTGGCGCGGGGTGCGGATGACGTGCACGCCTTCGGACTCGGTGAAGTTGCTGTCCTGGTCGGCGAACACGAACAGTTCGCCGCCGCGGGCGCGGACTTCCTGCATGTTGGACTTCACCTTCTCCAGCAGGGCGTCGTTGGGAGCGATGACGACGACGGGCATGTCGGCGTCCACCAGCGCCAGCGGGCCGTGCTTGAGTTCGCCGGCCGGATAGGCCTCGGCGTGGATGTAGGAGATTTCCTTGAGCTTGAGCGCGCCTTCCAGGGCGATCGGGTAGTGCAGGCCGCGGCCGAGGAACAGCGCGTCGGACTTGGGCGCGAAGCGTTCGGCCCAGGCGGCGATCTGCGGTTCCAGGTTGAGCGCGTGCTGCACGCTGCCGGGCAGGTGGCGCAGCTGTTCCAGATAGTCGGCTTCCTGCTCCGGGGTGACCTTGCCGTGCAGCTTGCCCAGCACCACGGTGAGCTGGAACAGCGCGGCCAGCTGGGTGGTGAAGGCCTTGGTGGAGGCCACGCCGATTTCCGCGCCGGCGCGGGTGTAGCAGACCAGTTCGCTGGCGCGCGGGATGGCGCTCTCGGGCACGTTGCAGATGGACAGGCTGTGCCTGTGTCCCAGCGACTTGGCGTACTTCAGCGCCTCCATGGTGTCCAGGGTTTCGCCGGACTGGGAGATGGTGACGATGAGGTGCTTCGGATTGGCGTAGGCGGCGCGGTAGCGGTATTCGCTGGCGATTTCCACGCTGCACGGCAGCCCGGCAATGGCCTCGATCCAGTAGCGCGCGGTCATGCCGGCGTAGTAGCTGGTGCCGCAGGCGAGGATCTGCACGCCCTCGATGTCCTTCAGCACCGCTTCGGCGTTGGCGCCGAACAGGGTGGGCAGGAAGCCGCCGTCGATGACCGCCTCGATGGTGTCGGCGATCGCGCGCGGCTGCTCGTGGATTTCCTTCTGCATGAAGTGGCGGTACGGGCCCAGTTCCAGCGAGGCCAGCGACACGTCGGAAACGTGCACGTCGCGCTCGACCGGCTGGTCGTTGCCGTCGAACACATGTA
>NZ_JANJUE010000001.1 GCF_024710765.1 Pseudoxanthomonas sp. | reverse complement strand
GGGGGCCCCCCCGGGGGCCGGGCGGGGGGGGGGGGGGGCCGGGCGGGCGGCCCCGCCGGGCGGGCGGTGGCCGGTGGGCAGGCCCGCGCCCACCGGCCTGGCGGCCGCCAGTGTCGATCTGGTCGCCAGCGCGCAGGCCTTCCACTGGTTCGACCCGGTCGCGACGCGGCGGGAATGGGCGCGCATCCTGCGTCCCGGCGGCCCGGTCATCGTGTTCTGGAACAGCCGCATGGCCGCCGCCTCGCCGTTCCTGCACGACTACGAAGCCCTGTTGCACGCCTACGGCAAGGACTATGCGCGGGTCGCCGAGCGCCACCCGGACGATGACGCCATGCGGGCCTGGTTCGGCCCGGGTTTCCGCGCCATGGCGCGGTTCGCGCATACCCAGCCGCTGGACTTCGACGCGCTGTACGGACGCCTGCGCTCCTCCTCCTCCACGCCGCCGCCGGACGATCCCCGGCATGCGCCGATGCGCGCCGAACTGCGCCGGGTATTCGATAAGCACGCCGAACAGGGCATGATCCGCTTCGACTACCTGACCCGCGTGTTCGTCGGCACCCTGCACTGATGTACAAACTCGCTCGCCCCTTCCTGTTCGGTTTCGATGTCGAGCGCGCCCATGGCCTGGGACTCAAGGCCATCGAGACCGCCTACCGGACCGGCACGATCCCGCTGCTGGCGCGGCCGCCACAGCCATTGCCGACCAAGCTGCTGGGCCTGACCTTCCCCAACCCGGTCGGCCTGGCCGCGGGCCTGGACAAGAACGGCGCCCACGTCGAGGCGCTGTTCGGACTGGGTTTCGGCTTCGTCGAAGTGGGCACGGTCACTCCCCGCCCGCAGCCCGGCAACCCCAAACCGCGGATGTTCCGGCTGCCGGCCCACCAGGCGGTGATCAACCGGCTGGGCTTCAACAACGAAGGCGTCGACGTGCTGGTGCGGAACATCGAGCGGCTCCGCCGCCGTACCGGCGTGCTCGGCATCAACATCGGCAAGAACAAGGACACCTCCAACGAGCGGGCCGCCTCGGACTACCTGTTCTGCCTGGAGCGGGTCTATCCGCTGGCCGACTACATCACCGTCAACATTTCCTCGCCCAACACCGCCGGCCTGCGCGAACTGCAGGAAGAACAGGCGCTGCGCCAGTTGATCGGCACCCTGCGCGACGCGCAGGAGGATCTGGCGGCCCAGCATGGCAGGCGGGTTCCGATGCTGGTCAAGGTGGCCCCGGACCTGTCCGATGACGACATCGATGCGGTGGCGCGGGTGCTGGGCGACCTGGGCGTGGACGGCGTCATCGCCACCAACACCACGGTCTCGCGGATCAGCGTCCAAGATGACCCGCTGGCGCACGAGACCGGCGGCCTGTCCGGAGCACCGCTCATGGGCCAGTCGACCCTGGTGCTGCGCCGCCTGCGCACGCGCCTGCCCGACCGGATCCCGCTGGTCGGCGTGGGCGGCGTCCTCTCCGGCGCCGACGCGGTGGCCAAGATGGCCGCCGGCGCCTCGCTGGTGCAGGTCTATTCCGGACTGGTCTATCGCGGGCCCGAACTGATTGGCGAATGCGTCGACGCCATCCGCCGCCGCCGCGAGGCGCCCAGCCGCGGCGCGGTGGCCCCGGAATGAGTCTTCCCTATCGTTTGACCCGCGACGCCTCGCTGCGCAACCGCAACACCTTCGGGGTGGAGGCGCGCGCGCCCTGGCTGCTGGAACTGGACGATGCCGCCGCGCTGCCGGAATTGCTGGCGCGGCCGGAACTGGCCGGGGCACCGCTGTTCGTGCTGGGCGGAGGCAGCAACCTGCTGTTCGCCGGCGACGCCGAGGGCCCGGTGTTGGCGCTGGCCAACGCGGCCACCCGGGTGCTGGCGCAGGACGCCACCCATGCCCGCGTACGCGCAGAGGCCGGCATGCCCTGGCATGCGCTGGTGATGTGGTCGCTGCAGCAGGGCCTGTGCGGACTGGAGAACCTGGCGCTGATTCCCGGCACCGCCGGCGCCGCGCCGATCCAGAACATCGGCGCCTACGGGGTGGAAGTGGGCGAGTTCGTGCACGCGGTGGAAGCCTGGGATCGCGATGAAGGCGTCCTGCGCCGGCTGGACCGCGTCGCCTGCGCGTTCGGCTACCGCGACAGCGTGTTCAAGCACGCGCCGGATCGCTACATCGTCACCGCGGTGGAACTGGATCTGCTGCGCACGCCCGCGCCGCGCCTGGACTACGCCGGCATCGGCGAGGAACTGGCGGCGATGGGCATCGCCCAACCGGACGCGAGCGATGTCGCCGAGGCGGTGATCGCCATCCGTCGCCGCAAGCTTCCGGATCCGGCGGTGATCGGCAACGCCGGCAGTTTCTTCAAGAATCCGATCGTGCCGGCGACGCTGGCCGAATCCCTGCAGGCCACGCACCCGGGCCTGCCGGTGTTCCGCGGCGACGCGGCGGACACCCGCAAGATCTCCGCCGCCTGGATGATCGAGGCCTGTGGCTGGAAAGGCCATCGCGATGGCGACGCCGGCGTGGCCGCCTCGCACGCGCTGGTGCTGGTGAACCATGGCAACGCCACCGGCCTGCAGCTGCTGGCGCTGGCCCGGCGCATCGCCGAATCGGTGGAACACCGCTTCGGCGTCGCCATCGAACCCGAACCACGCATCGTCGGCGGCCGCTGGTAGCCATGTTCCCATGCGCTTCCGCCCCGCGCCGTTCCCGCCCGCCCCTCCGGTGCGCGCGGGCCGGAGGGTGGGACGGAAGCCGGGGGCATCGTCGCGCCCGGCGGTCCGCGCGGATGCGCCACCTTCATTCTCTTCCCGGCATGCTGGCGCCCGCGCTGGCGCGCCTGCCTGTCGTGGAATCCTGATGCCCACCATTCCCGTCCACTTCCGCGCCGCCGCGCTGATGCTGGCCAGCACCATGTTCTTCGCCCTGATGGTGGTCGCCATCCGACTGGCCTCGGCCAGCCTGCACACCTTCGAGATCGCGTTCTTCCGCAACTTCTTCGGCCTGCTGGCGGCCCTGCCGCTGCTGATCAAGCACGGTCCCGGACTGCTGAGGACCCAGCACTTCCCGCGCTACCTGTTCCGCTGCGTGATCGGCATCTGCTCGATGCTGGCCGGCTTCTGGGCCATCGGCCACCTGCCGCTGGCGCAGGCGGTGTCGCTATCCTACTCCACCCCTTTGTTCGTCACCCTGGCCGCGGCCGCGATGCTCAATGAAAAAGTGCGCGCGCGCCGCTGGACCGCGGTGGTACTGGGCTTCCTGGGCGTGCTGATCATCGTTCGCCCCGGCACCGCGGAATTCAGCATGGACGCCATGATCGCGGTGCTGGCGGCGGTGATGAGCGCGCTGGTGGCGATCCAGATCAAACAGCTGTCGCAGACCGAACCGGCCGATCGCATCGTCCTCTACACCACCCTGCTGTGGGTGCCGATGTCGCTGGTGCCGGCGCTGAGCGTGTGGGAATGGCCGCAGGGCATCACCTGGCTGTGGGTGATCGCCGCCGGCGTGATGGGCACCGGCGGACACATGCTGTGGACCCGCGCGTTGAAACTGGGCGAGGTCTCGGCGCTGACGCCGATCAGCTTCATGCAGTTGCCGGTGGTGGCGGTGTTCGGCTGGGTGCTGTTCGATGAAAGCCTGGATCGCTGGACCCTGCTGGGGGCGGCGATCATTTTCGGCGCCAACGCCTACATCGCCCATCGCGAGGCGGTGCTTTCACGCAGGGCCGCCTCCGAGGCAGCCAGCTCGGCGGCTAAGCCGGGCGAATAGATGGCCATCGCGGATCCCGCGCGATGATCCGCGATCCGGAAAGACGCCCGATGGCGGGCCGCTTGATACGACCTACTTGAATCCCGTCGGCGGGCGCCCTTCGCGGATGGCGTCAGCCAGCGCGGCCAGCGGCTCGCTCAGCGTATCGGGCCTGGCCGCCAGCAATGGCTCCAGGTATTGCCGGCGCAACGCCTGCGCCTGCGCCGCGTGGCCAAAACCCGCCTCCGCAGTGGCCAGCGTCCAGATCGCGTGCAGGGTTTCCGGGTGCTGTTCGCCCAGCAGGCGGCTGCGCGCCTCGACCACCTCGCGATAGGACGCCAGCGCCAAAGTCGCATCCCCCAGGGTACGCGCGGCGTCGCCCCGGATCAGCAAGGCCCTCTGGGTCTGCGGATGCTTCAGGCCCAGCACGTCGCGCGCCAGCGGCAGGCCGTCGCGCAGCAGCGCCAGGCTCTGCTGCGGATGTCCGTCGCGCAGCAGCGTGCCGGCGTGGTTGATCAGGATCGAGAGCGTGTCCGGATGATTGGCGCCCAGCAGCCGGGTCCGCTGCTCCAGCACATGCTGCTCCAGCGGCAACGCCGCGGCGTAGTCGTCCAGCCGCGCGTAGGTGGTCGCCAGGTTCAGTCGCGCGCGGATGGTCTGCGGATGCAGCGGACCAAGCACGCGTTCACGCCCGGCCAGCACCGCCTTCATCATCGGCAGGGCTTCCCCGGCGGCATTGGAATCGGCCAGCATGCTCGCCAGCGTGCCGCGTGCGTGCAGGGTCAGCGGATGGTCGTTGCCGAGCCGGCGGATCCGGGTCGCCACCAGTTCCCGCTGCAGCTTGACCGCGCC
>NZ_JANJUE010000433.1 GCF_024710765.1 Pseudoxanthomonas sp. | reverse complement strand
GTGTCAGGCCTCCTGCTGTTCAGCCCGCAACGCACCCGGGGCCTTGAAGCCGTGCGAGGTGCAGGTATTCCCCGATTGATCCCGACCCTGCTTTGCGTGGTCAATACAGCGAATCGGAATCGATCTCGCGTTCGTTCGCGTCAAGCCTTGCCTTTCCCGGGGTGAGGTTTATATTGAGTCCAAACTTCAGCTTGTCTTGGCCGTGATGCTCGGCGTTGGGACAGGCGAAGGACGAAAGGCGGCGACGCACCGCGCCTTCGCCGGCATCGCCAAGGGACACAGGGAGCTTCAGAACTTCAGTTGCACCGTTGTAGCGGCAGTACACCCATAACGATAAGAGGGGGTCGGCAGTGAGACACCATTCATCATCCGGGTCGAGGCAAGCGAGGACGCATCTGAATAACGCCCTGGTCACGGCGCCACTGCTCGCGGCCAGTCTGCCGGCGGGCGCGCAGGAACAGCGCTTCAACATGACGCGCGGCGCCACCGAACTCAGCCAGCAGGTCTTCGACCTGCACATGACGATCTTCTACATCTGCGTCGTCATCGCCGCGATCGTGTTCGGCCTGATGTTCTGGTCCATCGTCCATCACCGCAAGTCAAAGGGCGTGGTGCCG
Source organism: Pseudoxanthomonas sp. (assembly GCF_024710765.1). Taxonomy (GTDB): domain Bacteria; phylum Pseudomonadota; class Gammaproteobacteria; order Xanthomonadales; family Xanthomonadaceae; genus Pseudoxanthomonas_A. Next base: position 418 of record NZ_JANJUE010000433.1, on the reverse strand, counting down.
GCGCAGTTCCACGGCAGCATGAAGATCGAGATCATCTGGACCGCGATCCCGGTGCTGATCCTGGTGGCGATGGCGGTGCCGGCCACGCGCACCCTGGTCGCGATGGAGGACGCCTCGGCCTCCGAGCTCACCGTGCTGGTCACCGGCTCGCAGTGGAAGTGGCACTACAAGTACCTCGACTACCCGATCGAGTTCTATTCGGTGCTCGCCACGCCGCGCGTGCAGATCTCCAACGAGGCCGAGAAGGATCCGGACTACCTGATGGCGGTGGACAAGCCGCTGGTGCTGCCCACCGGCAAGAAGGTGCGCTTCCTGCTCACCGCCGACGACGTGATCCATTCCTGGTGGGTGCCCGACTTCGCGATCAAGAAGGACGCGGTGCCGGGCTTCATCAACGAGACCTGGGCGCGCATCGACA
>NZ_JANJUE010000210.1 GCF_024710765.1 Pseudoxanthomonas sp. | reverse complement strand
CTCCGCGAACTCGGACCAGGACATCGGCGACATCATCGCCCGTGCGATGGACAAGGTCGGCAAGGAAGGCGTCATCACCGTCGAGGACGGCAAGTCGCTGCAGAACGAACTCGACGTCGTCGAGGGCATGCAGTTCGACCGTGGCTACCTGTCGCCCTACTTCATCAACAATCCGGACAAGCAGGTCGCCATCCTCGAGCAGCCCTTCGTGCTGCTGTTCGACAAGAAGATCAGCAACATCCGTGACCTGCTGCCCACGCTGGAGCAAGTTGCCAAGGCCGGCCGTCCGCTGCTGATCATCGCCGAGGAAGTCGAGGCGAAGCCCTGGCGACCCTGGTGGTCAACACCATCCGCGGCATCCTGAAGCTTGTGGCCGTCAAGGCTCCGGGCTTCGGCGACCGTCGCAAGGCGATGCTGGAAGACATGGCCGTGCTGACCGGCGGCACCGTGATCTCCGAGGAAGTGGGCCTGTCGCTGGAGAAGGCCACCATCAAGGATCTGGGCCGCGCCAAGAAGGTGCAGGTCTCGAAGGAAAACAGCACCATCATCGACGGCGCCGGCGACACCGCCGCCATCGAAGCGCGCATCAAGCAGATCAAGGCGCAGATCGAAGAGACCTCTTCGGACTACGACCGCGAGAAGCTGCAGGAGCGCGTGGCCAAGTTGGCCGGCGGCGTGGCCGTCATCAAGGTCGGCGCCGCCACCGAAGTCGAGATGAAGGAAAAGAAGGCGCGCGTCGAAGACGCCCTGCACGCCACCCGTGCGGCCGTCGAGGAAGGCGTGGTCCCGGGCGGCGGCGTCGCCCTGATCCGTGCCAAGGCCGCCATCGAAGGCCTGAAGGGCATCAACGAAGACCAGACCCACGGCATCCAGATCGCCCTGCGCGCGATGGAAGCCCCGCTGCGCGAAATCGTCACCAACGCCGGCGAAGAGCCCTCCGTGATCGTCAACAAGGTCAAGGACGGTTCGGGCAACTTCGGCTACAACGCCGCCAACGGCGAGTTCGGCGACATGGTCGAGTTCGGCATCCTGGATCCGACCAAGGTCACCCGCACCGCGCTGCAGAACGCCGCGTCCATCGCCGGCCTGATGATCACCACCGAAGCGATGGTGGCCGAGGCCCCGAAGAAGGACGAGCCGGCGATGCCGCCGGGCGGTGGCATGGGCGGCATGGGCGGCATGGATTTCTGATCCGGCTTTCCACGCAGTACCGCGACACCGGAAAACCCCGCCGCAAGGCGGGGTTTTTCTTTGGGCCACCACAGGCTGCTCCAGTGGGAAGGGCCGGGTGCTTGCAAATGAAACATTTTGCATCACGGCAAACCTGTGCTATCAATGCACCCTCATGAACGCAGCCCGCGCCAGCTTTTACTTTTGGTACTACTTTCCGATGCCGCTGGCGGAGGAAGGACTGCGCTCACCCTGACGAAACGTTCAGACGCATTCCCGAAAGCCGCCAGCGAACCTGGCGGCTTTTTTGCTTCCAGGACTGGCGACATCGAAACAGACAACGAACCTGGAGATTCAACGATGGCGCCCCACACCGACGATCTGCGCATCCGCAAGCTGGAACCGCTCACGCCTCCCGCCGAGGTGATCGCGGAACTGCCCTGCGATGAAGCCGTATCCGAAACCGTCACCCGCAGCCGGCAGGCGCTGCACGAGATCCTGCAGGGCCGCGACGACCGCCTGGCGGTGGTGATCGGTCCCTGTTCCATCCACGATCCCATCGCCGCGATGGAGTACGCGCAGCGCCTGCGCCCCTTGCGTGATGCGCTGGGCGGGGAACTGGAAATCGTCATGCGCGTGTATTTCGAGAAGCCGCGCACCACGGTGGGCTGGAAAGGGTTGATCAACGACCCCGGCCTGGACGGCAGCTTCCGCATCAACGAAGGCCTGCGCCTGGCGCGCGGCCTGCTGCGCAACATCAATCGCCTGGGCCTGCCGGCCGGCTGCGAATACCTGGACACCACCTCGCCGCAGTACATCGCCGATCTGGTGGCGTGGGGCGCGATCGGCGCACGCACCACCGAGAGCCAGATCCATCGTGAACTCGCCTCCGGCCTGTCGTGTCCGGTCGGCTTCAAGAACGGCACCGACGGCAACGTGAAAATCGCCGCCGACGCGGTCAACGCGGCTTCGCATCCGCATCATTTCCTGGCCGTCACCAAGGAAGGCCGGTCGGCCATTGCCGCCACCACAGGCAATACGGATTGCCACGTGATCCTGCGCGGCGGCAAGGCGCCGAACTACGACGACGGCAGCGTCGAGGCGGCCAGCCAGGTGCTGGCGAAGGCCGGCCTGGCGCCGCGCCTGATGATCGACGCCAGCCACGCCAACAGCCTGAAGGATCCCGAGAACCAGCCCGCGGTCATCGAGGACATCGCCGCGCAGATCGAGGCCGGCGAGACCCGCATCATCGGCGCCATGATCGAAAGCCATCTGGTCGCCGGCCGCCAGGATCTGGTGCAGGGCCAGACGCTGGCCTACGGGCAGAGCATCACTGATGGCTGCATCGGCTGGGATCGTTCGGTCGCGGTGCTGGAACGACTGGCGGCCGCGGTGCGCCGTCGCCGCGAGCGCAACGTCTCGCAGGCGGCGTAACGGGAAAAATCGCGGGCCGCAGGAGTGGCCCGGGTGCGAAGGCGATCCGTCTCCCTCTCTCCGGATCGCCGGCGCAGTTCCCGGAGCCGCTCCTGCGTGGTGCGGGGGTCTTCGCCACGGTGATGTCCTTTCCTGCCACCGCGTGTGATTTGCTTGCGCGGCTTATTGGGGAAGGGCTCGCGGCCGGTCAGTGGACTTCGTCGCGGTAGACGAACTTCGGCACGTCCCAGTTGTAGCGGATCGCCATCAGCCGCAGCAGGAAGCCACCGCCCAGGCAGCCCAGCGTGGTGGTGGACTCGTTCACTCCCGCATGCAGCAGGAGCAGATACGCCGCGCCGGTGAGCAGCGACACGCTGGCATACAGTTCCTTGTGGAACAGCAGCGGGATTTCATTGCAGAGCACGTCGCGCAGGACACCGCCGAAGGTGCCGGTGAGCATGCCGGCGATCACCACGATCACCGGCGCGTGCCCGGCCTCGCGCGCGATCGCGCAGCCGATCAGGGTGAAGGCGACCAGGCCCAGCGCATCCAGCCACAGGAAGGCCTGGCGCAGGTGGTGCATCCAGCGGGCGACGAAGGTGGCGACGATGGCCGCGCCAATCGTGTAGCCCAGGTACTCGGGATGCTTGACCCAGCCCAGGGGATAGTGGCCCAGCACGATGTCACGCAGTGAACCGCCGCCGAGCGCGGTGACCGAGGCGATGATGACGACGCCGAACAGATCCATCCGCCGGCGGCCGGCGGACAGCGCGCCGGTCATGGCTTCGGCGGTGATGGCGATGAGGTAGATCAGGGACAGCAACATGTCGGGTATCCGGCAGGAAAGTGGCCGGAACCGGCGTGGGTGCGCACGCGGCAGCCACGCGCCAGGGGCGCGCGGGGCAAGGCGCTCGCATCAAGACCGGAATCCGGTGCCGCTCCCGCTGTCCTTTTGCCTGAGAGTTCGGCGGCGTGGGCCGCTTGCCCCTTCGGCGGGTCATCGAAGACCTCTCTCCAGATCGGCGTGGGTGGACGCAGTGGATGGCTGCCGACGGCAACCGGGCCTGAGCGATTATGGGAGCCTGCGCCTTCGGCGGGAGCCGCGTGGCTCCACTCTCCTGCATCCGGCGCGCACTTTAGCAGAGCCGGATGTGAAAATGCCGGCTCCGTTCGTCCACCTGTCGCCATGATCGCCTACGCCCTGCGCACCGAAACGCCCTCCGACCTGCCCGCCATCCGCGCCCTGATCAGCGAGGCCTTCGCCGGCGCCGAGCACAGCAGCGGCACCGAGGCGGCGATAGTCGACGCCCTGCGCGCGCGCGCCGAACTGAGCCTGGCGCTGCTGGCGGAACAGGGCGGCCGGGTGATCGGACATGTGGCGTTTTCGCCGGTGGTCATCGACGACGGCGCAGCCGGCTGGTACGGACTGGGACCGGTGGCGGTGGCGCCGGATCGACAGGGCGCGGGCGTCGGTGCCGCGCTGATCGAAGCCGGCCTGGCCCGGCTGCGCCAGGCCGGCGCGGGGGGCTGCGTGGTGCTGGGGGATCCCGGTTACTACGCGCGCTTCGGATTCGCGCACGACGCCGCGTTGCGCTACGAAGGCGCGCCGGCCGAATACTTCATGGCGCTGACCTTCGATGGCAGTCATCCGCAGGGCGCGGTGAGGTACAGCGTGGCGTTCGACGCTTCCTGACGAAGCCGCCGGCAGGCGCGCGTCCTGCTGCGGTTCGGAAAAATGGCATCCATCCGCGGATGCCGCATCGCCGCCTTCCTTTGCTTCGCCCTTCGGAGAAGGGGGATTGAGGGGGATTTGTGCTCAGCCCCAAAAGCAAATCCCCCGTCGCCCGCTGCGCGGACGCCCGCCCCCTTTTTTTAGGTAATTCCCAAGCAAACCGGACCAAATCTGAGAGGATTTGGTCATGAAGCAATGTCCTGCTTGCGCTGGTAGCCGGCACTACAGCCTGTCGGATGGACGACTCAAGTGCCGCGCCTGCGGCAAGCGCTTCACGTGGACGTCAGTGTGGGATT
>NZ_JANJUE010000424.1 GCF_024710765.1 Pseudoxanthomonas sp. | reverse complement strand
AGGAATCGATGGTATCCCGAATTTCTTTCCAGAGAACGCGCCAATCGGTCTGTGGAGGAGTGCTGATCTCGAATGCCGCACCGTCTTCGTGAACGATGCTATCTCCGTGACGAAGGAAAATCGGATGGGTTGGATGTTTCTCGTCCAATTCAACCATCTGGCCAAGCCGGGTGCGGAAAAATACCGGCGGAAGGAGAAATTCGTTTTCTCCATCGAAATAGGTTGCGAACAGTTCTGGATCAGCTCCGAATTTGATATTAGACATGGTATATGTTCCTTTCTATAAGTGAATTGGTTTGACAACAGCGTCTTTGAGGGACGAAAACTTATCACTCTGTTTGATTCCAAGAGTGAGAGTGAACTCGACAATCTGGGTATCGGAGCACCGCCCTGTGGACGTATACTCCAGGATACCTTTCACACAGTCATTGCAGATAACCCCAACAATGTCGTGTACAGAGAGGTGAGCCATCACCTTCTCTGAGTTACAACAACTGCATGTAGCCGTGATAGTGGTATCCATATCCCGCTCTTGAATAACGCAGTCACAATAACTGCATTCAAGAGACGGCTTCGTTATGTTGTTCTTTGGAAGCTGGACATCGAGCATGGCTCCAGTGATTCCTCCAGATCCAACGGAGAACGATGGGCTAACGAGCTTAACGTTTGGATTAAGCACGATAGGTCCACCTTTACATACAGTATGGCGAAACAAAGTTTTCATAAAAAATGTGCTCCTTTCTAGGTTTTGGTTAAAAGTTTTCTGGTATCATTCAGAGATTCAACAATCACGACCTGGTCAGCACCTAAATCTTCCTTGAGAGATTCTTCATCTTTTTTAGATCCAGGAACTAATGATACGAACAAAATCCCACATTCCATATCAATGAGAGCGTCCTTAATATCCTCTCCAAGCATATCAATGACAATCTCGATTATCCCTGAATAGGGACCTCCACAGAATGCTCTAACTCCCATAGTAACGACATCGCTCATACAGACGATTCTTTCAGCAATAGGGGTCTCCACTCCTTGTCCAGAGCTCGTCGTAGTGGAGAAAGGGTTATCTTCATCTTCCGATTCCTCCTCTGTTGGCGACGATCCTTGAAGGATACCTAGGGCGATCTCACTAGCTCTCCCTAAATTAAGATTTTCTGTCAAAGGAGAATCTTTTGGAAACTCTTCTGGAAAGATGTATTGAGCCCTTTGCCAGGGATTGGTCAGCGATGTGAATGCTACCGGGATCATCAAATCTCTGGCCAATAGGTAGGTTAGTGTGAGTTTTCCAGCGTCTGAGAAATCTATACCGCTGTTCCTTCTCAACAACTTATTCTTAGCCACCATCATTCCTAGAATTGATAAGAGATTCTCTTTGCTTCGGTCATTGATGTACATAATCTTACCTGGACAATCGTCCGAAACAAATAGAGATTTTCCAAATTGCCACATTGGAATGTAGTCCATAAAGGAGTCATCTCTGATAACTCTCTTAGTTTTGGTGTCGAAGAGAAACCATTCTTCGTACTGGATCCCGTGATTTTTCATTTCACCGACAATATCATTAGCCAGCTCTTTTACAATTGTGGCCAGATCATCTGGATTTACCGGCAGCTCAGACATTGGTGGAATAAACACGGTGAACAAATCTCCAGCCTTTGCTTTACACAAAGCTAGAACGTTTACTCCGCCGGAGAAGTAGAACCTGATGTTCTTCATTCCCTGGAGATGGAGTTTCCCTTCGATATTGTAGACTGGGGAGAAAATGTCTGGCAAGATGTTGGTTTTAACTATTTTCATACAGAGTCCTTCCTCTATTAGATATAGTGATTAAATTTTTGTATAACAAAATTGGCTCGGCATAGGCTCTCAAAGTTGTCTGGTCTACATGCAATAGTGATGATAGAGTTTGTAGACTGGCTCTGCCTCCACACTGTTCTAGAGCTTCCATATACCGTCTGCATAGAACGTCTAAACCGTCCTCGATTCCAAATATAACGGATAGGTTGGACTTAAATTGTGTGAAATCAACTTCCAGAGCTTTTGGATTAGTTGCTGATAATATGTTTATTTTGTAGCATAGTCCCTTTATAATTCTAGGGTTACCTCCTCCACATTCTATGATGTAGTCAATGTACTCGTTATCTAACGATTTCTTAAGGAATCCGTTAGTCATATACCTCAGCTCTTCTTGAGAATACTGCGAGAACACAAACTCCATACATCTATTCACCAAAGGCTCGACCAGTACAGATTGGTCATTGGTGGCTAATACGAATACGTACTTTCCAGAGTCCATGATTGGATACAATATTTCTGGAGTCTGGAGAAGATGTATCTCGTCTATGAAGATGACAC
>NZ_JANJUE010000173.1 GCF_024710765.1 Pseudoxanthomonas sp. | reverse complement strand
CAGCTTTGAGATGGCTTGGTGGTGAAGGCGTGAGGATGGCCCGGCCGGCGCGGGCACCGAACCATGACGAATGGCCGGTCACTGCTCGCTGAGCTCAACCAGATAGCCGTTCTGCCCACCTTCCACGTCCAGCCGCCAACCGCTGCGGAATTCCTGCGCGTCCACGCCGCTCCAGTCGTGAACACGCAGGGTCGCACCCGCGGGTTCCAGCACGCGGATCCTCAACCTGCCGGCCTGGGCCTCGTTGCCCTGGATGCGGGGTTTTTCAGGCACGTTGACCTGGAAAATCGCGCGGGTGCCGGCGCCGAGCTTGAAGGTGTCGCGGACCAGCAGCTTGCGCCCGCCGAAGTCGATGCGACGCTGCCAACTGTCCAGCGCGGGATTGCCGCGATAGACCGGGGTGAGGTCGGCGGTGGCGGTCAGGCCGCCATCGGGGTTGCGGGTCAGGCTGAGCTTCGAGCGCGAATGCTGCGATTCGCACTGGTGCACCACCACGTCGCCGCGCGGTGCGGCGCACTGCTGGGCGTCGGGATTGCCGCGTTCGAACCTGACCACGTTGTGGACGGGCGTGCCCTGCTGGATGCCGCTGTGGCTCCAGATGTTCTCGCTCACCGCCAGCCAGTCGCGCGCGAACAGGGTGAACGAACCCTGGTCCTGGTGGGCATGGCTCTCGTTGTAGGGGCCGGCGACGAACGACAGCCACATCGCGTCCTTGTTCCAGTCGCTGCGTGCGAACAGGTGGCCGGCGCCTTCGGCCAGGTAGACCAGATCGGTCGGCGGGGTGCCGCCTTCGCCCGCGGGCAGCAGGTCGTAGCGGCTGGTGAAGCCCTGGCTCATCCGCGGCACCGAGATGTGGCCCAGCCACCACGACGACATCGCCAGCGCGGCCGGCTCCTGGGTCAGCTGGCGCGCTTCCAGCACCAGCCGGCGGTGGTAGTCGAACAGTTCCGGAACCGAGTTGCGGGCCTGGTCGCCGATCGGGGCGAAGCGATCCATCGTCGGCACGGTGGCGTGCACCCAGTAGGCGATGCTGTCATGCGCGTGCGGGTTGGCGTTGGCCAGGTCCTCGCCAGTGCTGTCGCGCCACAACCTGTAGAGGCCGAACAACCGCATCTGCGCCGCGCCATAGCCGGTGCCTTCGCGGCTGCCGCCGCCGGGCAGGTTGGCGAAGTACGCCTGCAGCGGCGGCAGCCGGCGCTCGCGCAGTTCCTTCATCCAGACCGGATTGCCGCTGACCAGCGCCCAGTACATGGTCGCTTCCAGGAAGCTGTAGTAGTAGTTGTTGCCGGGATTGTCGATCGACCAGCCGCTCCACGGATGCGATTTTCCGCCCCATTGCGCCTGCGCCGGATGCCAGACATTCCAGACCGCCTGCTCGGCGTAGTCGGACCAGCGCTTGCGCTGCGCGGCGTCGACGCCGGCCGGACAGCTGTGCAGGGTCATGGCCAGGTCGGCCAGCATCGGCCCGACTTCCAGATAGGAATCGCCGGAGATCGCGGGACGGCCGCCGGAGGCGATGGTCGCCTCGGCCTCGCCGACCTGTTGCTCGACCATGCGCACCGCCAAGTCGCAATACTTCTTGCCGTCGCTCAGCAGGGCCATCAACGCGGCATCGCTGGCCGCGAACGCATACCCGGGACTGCCGGCGACCGCGCTGTCCACCCAGCCACGGAAACGCGAGTACGCCGACGAACGCCGATCCACGCGCGAAAGATCGATGTTGAGGGTGTCCTTGCCGGGCGCGGCCATCGCGGCGGGCGCGATGGCCGCGGGCGCCGCGGCGGGTGGCGGCGTGTCCGCGGCCTTTTGTTCGGGCAGGCCGGCGCCGGTCTCGCTGCACTGGCCCATCGCCGCCGCCAGCAGGGCCAGCGCCAGCAGGAATGCGCTGGGCAGGCCGTGGGTCTTCATCCGGGAGGCATGCGGGGCGGAAGGCGACGGGCGCGTGCGCATGGCGGGTTCCTCAGCGATTGGTGTAGGACACGCTCAGGTAGACGATGTTCTGCGAGACGTCCTGGCCGATGTCGGTGCTTTCGCGCTTGTAGCGCTCCCACAACAGGCCCAGGCTCCAATGCCGCGACCACTCGTAGCGCAGGGTCGCGCCCAGGCGGGTGGTCTTGTCCTCGCGGTTGAGCGTCGTGTACTCGAGCTTCTCGTGGGTGGCGTAGGTGCCCAGCGTCAGCGACTGCCGGACCAGCCAGTGCAGGTCGAAGCGCGCGCCGCGGTTCTTCTGATCGAACTCGTCAGAGTCCACGTAGTTGCGCTTCTGCACGTAGGGCGAAATCGAGAAGTTGGTGCGGGTGCTGGTGAACTGGTAGCCCAGGTCCACGCTGCGCACTTCATACGGCGACGCATTGACGATGGCGTCGCCGGTCAAGACATGTTCGGGCACGGTGGGCGCCGCGTCGGCGTCGATGCCGCGCAGCGCGTCGGTGGCGGTGTCGGAGAACTGGCTGGCGACGGCGGCGGTGAACTGGCTGCGCGAGGTGGGGTTCCACTCGGCGTCCAGGCGGATCAGCGGATCCGAACGGCTTTCGCCGCGGCGGTAGTCGATGCGCGAATAGCCCACGTCCGCGCCCAGTTCGAAATGCGCGAGCGTGCGCGAGTAGCGGGCGAACAGGTCGTAACGGTTGTAGTCGCGGGCGACGACGTCATTGTCGAAATCGACCCGCTGGGCCTGGAAGTTCGCCGACATCCGGCTGGTCGCCGAGAATTCCTTGATGGCGCGCAGCGCGGCGGCGATCCGTTGCGAGTTGAATTCGTCGGTGATCTCGGCGTCGCTGTTGACGTAGCGCAGTTCGGCCTGGCCACGCAGCGCGGAGCTCCAGTTGAACAGCAGGGTGGGGCCGAGCGAGAACACGTTGACCTGCTGGCGGTTGCCCGGCGCGTCCGGCGCCAGCGCGTTCACCGGCTGCACCGACAGGTTGTCCTCGACGGTGAAGAACAGCCGCTCGGGGATGGCGATCCAGTTCATCCGACCGTTGAGGGTGCCGTCGACGGTGTCCTTGAACACGTCGTCCTCGTAGTCGCGGTATTCCACCCGTCCCCCTAGGCTCAGCTGCAGCGCCGACAGGTTCTCGGTGACGGTGAAACCAAGTCCCGCGCGCAGGTAGCGCTGCTGGATCGGATCGAACGGCGCCAGGGTGACGTTGTCATTGTCCTCGACGCCCAGATCGACCGTGTAGTCGACCCGGGCGGCCCAGGCGTCGGCGGAGATCCCGGCGAGCGTGGCGGCGGTGATGACCGAGGCTCCCACGTACTTCATCGGCATGCGCCTGCTCCTTGCTTGTCAGGGAATCTGGTTGAAGACCACGCCAGCGACTTTCTCGTGCGGGAAGCTGGCCACTGCCTTCTCGATGCTTTCCGGCGTCACCAGTCCATAGCCGGCGACCAGCACGACCAGATCCGCCAGCTCGGACAGGATGCGCGCGTCCGGCGAACCCAGTACCGAGGGGCTGTCCAGGATCAGGTAGCGATCCGGGTAGCGGCTGCGCAGCGAATCGACCATCGCCCGCATCTTGAACGAGCTGTAGGCCTCGCCGCTGGTCTCGCGCTGCGGACCGCTGGGAATCAGGCGCAGGCGCGGCACGCCGGTGCGGTAGATGATCCGCGCCAGGTCGCCTTCGCTGTTTTCCAGGTAGTCCATCAGTCCGCCATGGCTGGCGTCGATGCGCAGCGCGTTGTGCTGGGTGGGATGCAGCGCGTCGCAGTCGATCAGCAGGGCGGACTTGCTGTCGTCGAAGGCGAACGCCGCGGCCAGGTTGCGGGCGACGAAACTGCCGCCGCAGCCATGGTTGATCGGGGCGACCAGGGTGACGAAGTTGCGCTCGCCGCCCAGCGCCAGCAGGCGCGTGCGCAGTTCGCGGAACGCGTCGGCCTGTTCACGCACCGAATCGTTGCGGTGGATGAGCCGGCGTTCCTCGAGTTCGCGCGGCGTCAGCGCCTTGGGTTCATCCATGAGGGCCAGGGAGCGGGCGGTGTCGGCGCGGTTGGGCACGCCTTGCGAACGATCGTTGTCCGGGGTCACGAGCGGTTCCAGAGTGGCTTGTTGCATGGCATCGTCCTCAGGCAGCGGCCATCTGCTTCAGCCCGAAGGCCAGAGCGTAGGCAAGGACGACGACGACGAGCATGCCGATGCTCAGCGCATTGCGCTTGAGCTGCAGGCGGCGATCGTGCGGCGACGCGTAGGCCGGCACCGAGGTCAGCAGCATCAGGCCGGTGGCCTTCTGCAACTGGCGGGCCGAGCGGATGCGCGGATCGAAGCGGGCGCGCAGGAACAGCAGGCCGATTGGCAGCGCGACCGCCACCAGCAGGCCGGCGATGGCGAAGTGCAGGAAGCGCAGGCCGGTCGGGCGCAGCGGCATCGTCGCCGGATCCTGCACGCGCAGGGTCAGGCCGCGCTTCTCGCGGTCCAACTCCATCGACACGCGGGCATTCTCGCGCCTGCGCAGCAGATCCTGGTAGATGTCGCGGTTGACTTCGTAGTCGCGGGTCAGCTCGGCCAGCGCGCTTTCCGATTCGGCGATGCGGCGGCTGCGGTTGAGCTCATCCGCGAGCATCGACTCGGCGATCGACATGCGCGACTGGGTGGCCGCCACTTCGCGCCGGGTCTGCGCCTGCTGGCTGCGCAGTTCCTGGTACAGCGGGTTCATCTGGGTATCGTCGAACGGGCTGTTGCCCTGCGGCGCCTGCGCGCGGCGCTGCTGTTCGTTGGTCATGGCCTGCTGCAGGTCAGCCATCTGGTGGCGGATGCGGACCACGTCCGGGTGCTGCTCGGTGTAGTTGAGCAGCAGGCGATCCAGCTGGCCCTGCAACTCGAGCAGCTGGGCGCGGTACAGGCTCTCGCGGGTGGCCACCGCGGTCACCGCCGATTCGCCCGACAGCTGCGAGGCGATCGCGCCGTCGCGCGAACGCGGTTCCAGCAGCGACATGCGGGTCTGTTCGACCTGGGTGCGCAGGGCGCTGATGCGGGTGTTGGCGTCGGTGGCGCTGCCGGGCTGCGCGTCGGCGTTGGCCGAGCGGTAATCGCGCAGCTTGTTCTCCGCTTCCATCAGCTTGGCGTGGTAGTCGGTGACCTGGCTGTCGATGAACTCGTAGGCCTCGCGGCTCTCGCGCTCCTTGGCGGCCAGGCTTTCCTGGATGAACAGCGCGCCCAGTCGCTCGGTGACGTCGTAGGTGCGCTTGGCGTCGGTGTCGCGATAGGCGATCTGGACCAGGTTCGGGCGCGGGCTGGTGATCGCGATGCGGCCCTTGATCTGTTCCATCAGCCGGTCCTGTTCCACCGGCGAGGGCTTGCTGTCCAGCCAGCCGCCGACCTTCAGGGCTTCTTCCAGCACCTTGCGGCTGTAGATGACCTGGCGGGCAATGCCGGCGCGATCCACCACTTCGGTGGCCACCGCGCGGCCTTCCAGCAGCGGCTGGATGATGTCGCTTTCCTGCGCCAGGATGGTGGTCGAGGCGGTGTAGTTCTTGGGCAGTACCAGCAGGCCGACGAGCAGCGTCAGCAGGGCGATGGCGGCGAAGATCGCGGCCATCGCCAGGCGGTTGCGCTTGGCCTCTTCCAGCAGGATCGGGACCAGTTCGTTCGGGGTCAGCGTGGCGGTGGCGGCCTGCGGCGCGGTGATCGCGCGGCGGGGGGCGGGAAGGGCATTGTTGCTCATCAGAACGTCCGCTCGGGCACGGTGATCACGTCGCCGGGGGAAACCGGATAGTTGGTGCTCAGGTCACCCCGGTTGAGGATGCGGTCCAGCCGCACGGCGTAGGTGCGGGTTTCCTCCGCGCTCTTGCGATGCAGGTCGGAGCGATCCGGCGCGGCGAACTCGGTGATGCCACCGGCCGCCAGCACGGCGTCCAGCACGGTCATGCCGGGACGGTAGGGCAGCGACACCGGCTGGCGCACGGCGCCGGTCACCCGCACGCGTGAAAGGTATTCATGGCTGCGCAGGTCGGTGAGGATCACCGCCACCTGCGGATCGCGCACGAAGGTGGCCAGCTTGTCCTGGATGTCCTTGGCCACTTCCTGCGGGGTGCGGCCACCGGCGGAGACGTCGCCCACCAGCGGCACCGAGATCATGCCGTCCGGACGGACCGGCACGGTGATGCCGAGTTCGGGGTTGCGCCACACCGAGACCTGGACGATGTCGTCGACGCCGATATGGTAGGCGTCGGTGGCCATCGTGGTGGTGGCGACCGGCGGCGGCGCATCGCTGCCCGAGGTGGTGGCGCACGCGGCGAGCAGTAGCGAAAGACCTGCGGCAGCAAGGCCGGCAAGGGCGCGTCTCATCGGAAGTTTCCCCTGTGGTGTGGATTACCCGGGAAAACGCGGCGGACGGCCGAAACCGGCCACGCGGAAGGGCTCAGACCCGGTAAAAATCCCGGTACCAGTCGACGAAACGGCGCACGCCGGTCTCGATCGGCGTGGAAGGCGCGTAGCCGGTGTCCCGGCTGAGCGCGGCCACGTCGGCATAGGTGTCCGGCACGTCGCCCGGCTGTAGCGGCAACAGGTTGCGCTCGGCCTTGCGGCCCAGGCAATCCTCCAGTACCTCGATGTAGCGCAGCAGTTCGACCGGCTGGTGGTTGCCGATGTTGTAGACCCGGTAGGGCGCGCTGGACGTGGCCGGGCTGGGCTGGAGCGGGTCGTAGTCCGGATCCGGGCCAGGCACGCGGTCCAGGGTCCGGATCACGCCCTCGACGATGTCGTCGATGAAGGTGAAGTCGCGGGTATGCCGGCCATGGTTGAACACGTCGATCGGCTCGCCGGCCAGGATCTTGCGGGTGAACAGGAACAGCGCCATGTCCGGCCGGCCCCACGGGCCGTAGACCGTGAAGAAGCGCAGGCCGGTGGTGGGCAGGTCGAACAGGTGGCTGTAGGTGTGCGCCATCAGTTCGTTGGCCTTCTTGCTGGCGGCGTACAGGCTGACCGGGTGGTCCACGCTGTCCTCCACCGCGAACGGCAGCTTGCGGTTGGCGCCGTAGACCGAACTGGACGACGCGTACACCAGGTGCTCGACCCGGCGATGGCGGCAGGCTTCCAGGATGTTGGTGAAGCCGACGATGTTGCTGTCGATGTAGGCGTGCGGATTCTCCAGCGAATAGCGCACGCCGGCCTGCGCGGCCAGGTTGACCACCCGCTGCGGGCGGAAGCCGTCGAAGGCCTGCTCCAGCGCGGTGCGATCTTCCAGCGCCGCGTTCACGAACCGGAAGCCCGGCTGCGGCAGCAGCCGGTCCAGGCGCGCCTGTTTCAGGCGCGGGTCGTAATACGGATTGAGGTTGTCGTAGCCGAGCACCTCGTCGCCGCGCGCCAGCAGGCGCTCGCTCAGGTGATAGCCGATGAAGCCGGCGGCGCCGGTGACGAGTACGCGCATGAAGGGCCTTGGACGGTTCGGAGGGAGGGACCGACGGTAGGCGGAGCCGTGTCTACAGGCTGTCGTCGACCGCCGCGCGCGGCAGGGCGCGCTTGACGTCGAATAATACCGCGCCGGGCTTGCCGAAGCCGCGGATGCCGTCCGCGCCCAGGGCGATGAACTCGCGGTGCGAGACCGCCAGGATCACCGCGTCGTACTTGCCCGCTTCGGGCTGCGCGACCAGCTCCAGGCCGTACTCCTCGTGCGCCTCGGCCGGGCTCACCCACGGGTCGTGGATATGCACGTTGGCGTTGTAGCTGCGCAGTTCGGCGACGATGTCCACCACCCGGGTGTTGCGCAGGTCCGGGCAGTTCTCCTTGAACGCCAGGCCCAGGATCAGCACGTTGGACTGCGTGGTCTGCAGGCCGCGCTGGCCCATCAGCTTGGCCACGCGCTGGGCCACGTGCCCGCCCATGCCATCGTTGATCCGGCGGCCGGCCAGGATCACGTCCGGGTGGTAGCCGATCTGCTGGGCCTTGTGGGTCAGGTAGTAGGGATCCACGCCGATGCAGTGGCCGCCGACCAGGCCGGGGCGGAAGGGCAGGAAGTTCCACTTGGTGCCGGCGGCTTCCAGCACCTCGTGGGTGTCGATGCCCAGGCGATGGAAGATCAGCGCCAGCTCGTTGATCAGGGCGATGTTGACGTCGCGCTGGGTGTTCTCGATGACCTTGGCCGCCTCGGCCACGCGAATGCTGGAGGCCTTGTGGGTGCCGGCGACGACGATCGCGCCGTACAGCGCGTCAACGAAGTCGGCCACCTCC
>NZ_JANJUE010000169.1 GCF_024710765.1 Pseudoxanthomonas sp. | reverse complement strand
CCATCCCCCCCCGGCCCAAGGGGGGCGGGCCGGTCACACCCCCCCCCCCCCCCCCCGGTTCCGCCCTTTTTCCGGGGGTCAGACCATTTACCGACCGCTTACTTCGCCGCCGGAACGTTCATTTCCTTCAGTAGCTGCGGCGCCGGATAGACCTCCTGCATGATCCAGCGCAGGTAGCGGCCGTCCACCGCGATCATGCGGGTCATCTTGGGATCGAACACCCAGTTGGAGCTGACCGATTCCCAGTTGCCGTCGAAGGCCAGGCCGACCAGCTTGCCGTTCGCGTCCAGCACCGGCGAACCGGAATTGCCACCGGTGATGTCCAGATCCGACAGGTAGTTCACCGGCACCGAGCCGATGCGCTTGTCTTGCAGGCCGCCGTAGCGCTTGGCCTTGACCGCGTCCAGCAGCGCCTTCGGCGAGTCGAACGGATCCTGCCCGGTTTCCTTGGCGACCACGCCTTCCAGGGTGGTGAACGGGGTGTAGGCCACGCCGTCCTTGGGCTCGTAGCCCATCACGTTGCCGAAGGTGATGCGCAGCGACAGGTTGGCGTCCGGATAAACGAACTCGCCCTGGCTTTTCTTGTAGTCGGCCAGCGCCTGCAGGAATACCGGACGCGCGACCAGCGACTCGCCCATGCGGGTCTTGCGCTCCTGCTCCAGCTTCAGCAGGGTCGGCATTACCGCCACCGCGTACTGGATGGCCGGATCGGTGCTGGCTTCGAAAGCCTTGCGATCGGCCTTGAGCCACTTCAGGCGTTCCTCGGTGCTGCCCAATTGGGTGCCGGCCAGCTTGTCGAGCGCGCGCTTGACCGCGGCCGCGTCGTTGCCGCCCAGCCAGGCGTCGACCGCCGCCACGTGCTGGGCCGCCGGCAGCTTGACGTATTCGTTGAGCCAGTACTGCTGGATCTGCCGATCCATGGCCGGCACGTAACGGCGCTCCATCTGCTTCATCGCGCCTTCGATGCCCGGCAGATCGCGCTCCTGGTAACCGGACTCGCGCTCGGTGTTGGGCTTCTCGTTCTCGATCGACAGGCGGTACAGCGTGGTCGCCACGCCGATCACGCCGCTGTTGCCGAACTGGCCGACCACCAGATCGCGCTCCCGGGTGGTCTTGGCCTGCTCGGCCAGCGCCACCAGTTGGGCGTGCGCGTCCAGCGCCGTCTTGCCCTTGCCGCCCTGGCCCTTCAGCCAGTCCAGCACCGCGGTTTCCTCGGCGTGCTTCTGGCCGGCGGCGTCAATGCGCTTGAAGCCTACCAGCTGGCCTTCGAAATTCTTGCTGGTGTTGTTCCAGCCGGCCATGCTGCTGGCGTACTTCACCGCGATGTCCGGGTTGGTCTTGCCGGCCGCCTTCACCATTTCGATCAGCGCCTTGTAGTGGCGCGCGACGGTCGGATAGGTCCAACTGGCCGTGTTGTCGAACTCGGTGGCCAGCGCGTAGCGGTTGGTGGAGCCCGGATAGCCGGCCACCATCACGAAGTCGCCGGCGCCCAGCGGCTGGTCGGCGAACTTCAGCCAATGCTTGGGCTGGTACGGCACGTTGTCACTGGAGAACGCGGCCGGCTTGCCATCCTTGCCGACGTAGGCGCGGTAGAACGAGAAGTCGCCGGTGTGGCGCGGCCACATCCAGTTGTCGATGTCGCCGCCGAACTTGCCGACGCTGCCGGGAGGCGCGTACGCCAGGCGCACGTCCTTGATTTCCAGGTTCTTGAACAGGCGATAGGTGTTGCCGCCGGAGAAGCTGTACAGGCGGCAGCGGAAACCACCTTCGGCTTCGCAGTCGGCGACCAGTTTCTTGTCGAACGCTTCCAGCGCCCGGGTGCGCGCCAGCGGATCGTTGCCGGCGGCGGCGATCGCGGCCCTGGCTTCGGCGGTCACGTCCTTGATGTCGTCGAGCACGTAGACGCGCGCGTTCGGACCGGCGCTGACTTCGTCGGCCAAGGTCGGGGCGTTGAAGCCGTCCTTGATCAGGTTCTTCTCGGCGGTCGAGTTGAGCTGGATGGCGCCATACGCGCAGTGATGGTTGGTGACTACCAGGCCCTGCGGCGAGACGAAGCTGGCGGTGCAGCCGCCCAGGGCGACCACGGCGCCCATCGGATCGCCGGTCAGGTTGGACAGTTGTTCCGGCGAGAGCTTCAGTCCGGCCTTCTTCAGCGGACCGGCGATCTCCGGCAGTTGCTGCGGCACCCACATGCCCTCTCCGGCATGGGCGAGGCCGGCCGGCGCGAGGCAGGCGACGGCGAGTGAAGCAGCAAGCAGGTTGAGGCGCATGGGTGAATCCCCTTGGGAAAATGAACGTTAGATTGTAACGGCCGTGGCCGGTTGGCCGACCATGACTTTCGGCCTAGATCGGCTCGGCCCGCCCGCACCCGCTCCGGAGCCCGGAACGAAAGGCCGCGCCCGTCGCGGCTTACCATACGGTTCCGGCCGCCCGCGTATAATCCGCGCCCTCACCGTCCCGGTCCGGAACACATTCCATGACGCAAATGATGAAGGCGCTGGTCAAGCGCGAAGCGGCCAAGGGCATCTGGCTGGAAGAGGTGCCGGTGCCGCAGCCCGGCCCGAACGAAGTGCTGATCAAGCTCGAGAAGACCGCCATCTGCGGCACCGACCTGCACATCTACCTGTGGGACGAATGGAGCCAGCGCACCATCAAGCCGGGCCTGACCATCGGCCACGAGTTCGTCGGCCGGATCGCCGCGCTCGGTTCGGCGGTCACCGGCTATGAAGTCGGCCAACGCGTCTCGGCCGAAGGCCACATCGTCTGCGGCCACTGCCGCAACTGCCGTGGCGGACGCCCGCACCTGTGCCCGAACACCGTCGGCATCGGCGTCAACGTCAACGGCGCCTTCGCCGAATACATGGTGATGCCGGCCAGCAACCTGTGGCCGATCCCGGACCAGATCCCCAGCGAACTGGCCGCCTTCTTCGACCCCTACGGCAACGCCGCGCACTGCGCGCTGGAATTCGATGTCATCGGCGAGGACGTGCTGATCACCGGCGCCGGCCCGATCGGCATCATCGCCGCCGGCATCTGCAAGCACATCGGCGCGCGCAACGTGGTGGTCACCGACGTCAACGACTATCGTCTGAAACTGGCCGCCGACATGGGCGCCACCCGCGTGGTCAACGTCGCCAACACCTCGCTCAAGGACGTGATGGCCGATCTGCACATGGAAGGCTTCGACGTGGGCCTGGAGATGAGCGGCAACCCGCGCGCGTTCAACGACATGCTCGACTGCATGTACCCCGGCGGCAAGATCGCCCTGCTCGGCATCCTGCCCAAGGGCGCCGGCGTGGACTGGGATCGGATCATCTTCAAGGGCCTGACCGTGCAGGGCATCTACGGCCGCAAGATGTACGAGACCTGGTACAAGATGACCCAGCTGGTGCTGTCCGGTTTCCCGCTGGGCAAGGTGCTGACCCACCAGTTGCCGATCGACGATTTCCAGAAGGGCTTCGATCTGATGGAAGCGGGCAAGGCCGGCAAGGTCGTGCTGAGCTGGACCTGATGTGCCGGTTCCCCCGCAACGCGGGGGAAGGAAGGGCCTGCCCCGTACCTGATACGGGGTGCCGAAGGCGGATGGGGGCATGGATGCATCGCACGCGCCGAACGCCATCGGACGAGCGTCGCGCAGCATTCCAAGTGACCGAAAAAGAAAGAAGGGCGCCGCGAGGCGCCCTTCTTCTTTTCCGCATGCGACAAACTCAGTTGCCGATGCTGATGGTCAGCGCGACACGATTGTCGTAGATCTCGCCATCGGCCTTCAGCACATCGGCATCGGAGCCGAACGTGGTGTAGTAGCCGAGGGTGGCGGTGGCCGGACCGAAGGTCTTGTTCAAGGTCAGCGCGCCGTCGAAGTAATCTTCCACGCCGTAGTTGAAGCGCTCGCCCTCGACCCACTCCTCGCCGTAATCGACCGTGGTGTAGCCAACCGAAGCGCCAACCGAGAAACCGCTGTCGCCGATGTCGTAGGCGGCGGCGAGGTTGGCGTAGCTCTCCTTCGCCTTCGGAGTCAGGTCGCCGTAGTCCGGCGCGTAGGCGAGCATGCCGGAGATTTCCACCGGACCGGCCCAGGTGAGCTTGGCGATGTACTCGTTGTAGTCGCCGCTCGACACGCCGGAGCTGGCGCCGTGATAGGTGTATCGGACCGCGCTGACATCAAGGTTCCAGCTGTCGTTGAAGTCATGGCTGTAGCCGACGAAGGCGTCGAGCTCGAAGTTCGGGCCGCGCAGGCCGGCGGCCGGATCCTCGTCGCCGAAATCGACGTTGGAGCCCCACAGGCCCACGTACAGGCCGAATGGCGCGGTATAGGTCAGGCCCGGCTGGAACGCCGGACCTTCATCGGTCTGGGAGACGCCACGGAAGACGTAATCGGTGGTGACCGCGATCGACCAGGTGACGGGGGATTCGGGTTCGGCGTCGGCTTCCGCCGCGGCCTCCTGCGCAAACGAAACGAACGGAACCGCCGCGAGCAGGGCGACGGCAACGGCGGTGCACAACTTGACTGGCTTCATCCGGGCTCTCTCCAGGTTGGTATCGGCTGATGGATCGCGCAGGCCGGTCCCACTCCGACCTTGGACACGTGCGACACGCCACGTGTTTACGGTTTTTTAACCGTTAGCCGGATACTGCGCTGCAACAATCGCCGTCGTCAAGTGCCCGCAGCGCCCTCCCCCCAGCCTGCCTGCACCGGAAACCAGCCGAACCGCGCCGGCACCAGATGCACCGGCTGTCCTGCCTCGTGCGCCTGCCCATGGGCCGGCAATTCCACCTCCACTTCCTGCCTGGAGCCGGCCAATTGCGCACGTAGCCGCACGCGCGGCCCGCTGCGCTGGCCCGACAGCACCGTGGCCGGCCAGCCCAGCCCGGTGGGGTCGATGCGCAGATCTTCCGGACGCACGAACAACTCCGCCGCCCCATCGCCACGCGCGTGCCCGGGTGCCGGCAGCACCCCGCCTTCGGCGTGCAGTTCTCCCCCGCGCCACTGCGCCGGCAGCCGGTTCACCGCCCCCACGAAGGAATAGATGAAGGGCGAGGCCGGCGCGTCGTAGACCTCGGCCGGTGTGCCGACCTGTTCCAGCCGGCCGGCGTTGAGGATCGCGACCCGATCGGCCAGTTCGAGCGCTTCTTCCTGGTCGTGGGTGACGAACAGGGTGGTCAACCCGGTGCGATCATGCAGTTCGCGCAGCCAGCGGCGCAGATCCCGGCGAACCTGCGCGTCGAGCGCGCCAAACGGTTCGTCCAGCAGCAGCACGCGCGGCTCGATCGCCAGCGCGCGCGCCAATGCCACGCGCTGCCGCTGTCCGCCGGACAACTGCGCCGGATAGCGCGCGGCCAGCCCTTCCAGCTGCACCAGCGCCAGCAGTTCCTCGACGCGGGCGCGGATGCGCGCCTCCGGCCAGCGCTGCGCGCCGCGCCGCACCCGCAGGCCGAAAGCGATGTTGTCGGCGACATCGAGATGGCGGAACAGTGCGTAGTGCTGGAACACGAAGCCGGCCCGGCGCGCCTGCACGCTCAGGCCGGCCGCGTCCTCGCCGTCCAGCAGCACCCGTCCGCGATCGGCATGTTCCAGGCCGGCGATGATCCGCAGCAGCGTGGTCTTGCCGGAACCGGAGGGCCCCAGCAGGGCCAGCAGTTCACCCTGCCGCACCTCCAACTGGATGTCCTCCAGCGCGGCGTAGCTACCGAACTGCTTGCCCACGTGTTCGATGGTGATGCCCATGACTCTGCCTCAATGCCGGTGATTGGCGGCCAGCGCCTCGCCGTGGCGCCATTCCAGGTATGACTTCAGGACGAGCGTCAGCAGCGCGGACAAGGCCAGCAGCGAAGCGGCGGCGAACGCGGCGCTGTAGGCGTACTCGTTGTAGAGGATTTCCACGTGCAGCGGCAGCGTGTTGGTGCGCCCGCGGATATGACCGGACACCACCGACACCGCACCGAATTCGCCCATCGCGCGCGCGCTGCACAGCAGCACGCCGTATAGCAGCGCCCAGCGGATATTCGGCAGGGTCACCCGCCAGAACGCCTGCCAGCCGCTGGCGCCCAGGCTCAGCGCGGCCAGCTCCTCGTCGGTGCCCTGCTGCTCCATCAAGGGCATC
Organism: Pseudoxanthomonas sp.; assembly: GCF_024710765.1. Lineage (GTDB taxonomy): Bacteria > Pseudomonadota > Gammaproteobacteria > Xanthomonadales > Xanthomonadaceae > Pseudoxanthomonas_A. The sequence goes on along the minus strand of NZ_JANJUE010000169.1, from coordinate 26,041 downwards.
AGCTCGCGGGCGATGAAGGGAAAGGTGACGAAGATCGTCGCCAGCACGATGCCCGGCAGCGCGAAGATGATCTTCGGCAACTGCAGCGTCACTTCGCCCAGCAGCGGCAGCGAAAGACGCCAGCCCTCGTCGATGAGCGGCCAGGCCCAGCCCTGCGCGCCGAAGATGAGCACGAAGATCAGGCCCGCCACCACCGGTGACACCGCGAACGGCAGATCGATCAGGGTGACCAGCCAGCGCTTGCCGGGGAATTCGTGCTTGCTGACCACCCACGCCGCCGCCACGCCGAACACCAGGTTCAGCGGCACCACGATCGCGGTGACCAGCAGGGTCAGGCGGATCGCCGCCAGTGCGTCCGGTTCGCTGATGGCGGTCAGGAAAGCGATCCAGCCGCCGCGCAGGGCTTCGACGAACACCAGCAGCAGCGGCAGCAACAGGAACGCCAGCAGGAAGGCCAGCGCACCGGCGACCAGCAATGCCTGCGCCCAGCCCGGTTCGGTGATGGCCGAATGCGGCCGGCGCACCGCGCGCCCGGGAACATCGGCCAGGGAATCGTGCGGCAACGGGATCACGGCGGATATGGCCTCGCTCACCCCTGGCTCCGCGCGGTCCGCGCCAGCCGTGATTGCAGACTGTTGATCGCCAGCAGCAATACGAACGACAGCAGCAGCATGGCCGCGGCGATTGCGGTCGCGCCGGCGTAATCGAACTCCTCCAGCTTGATGGTGATCAGCAGCGGCGCGATCTCGGATACGCCGGGCAGATTGCCGGCAATGAAGATCACCGAGCCGTACTCGCCCACGCCGCGCGCGAACGCCAGCGCGAAGCCGGCCAGCACCGCCGGCCACAGGCCGGGCAGCACCACCCGGCGGATGGTCTGCCAGCGGTTCGCGCCCAGTGTCGCGGCGGCTTCCTCGAGTTCGCGTTCGGTCTCGGCCAGCACCGGCTGCACCACTCGCACCACGAACGGCAGGCCGATGAACACCAGTGCCACGGTGATGCCCAGGGGGGTGTACGCCACTTTCAATCCCGCCGCCTCCAGCCAGCGCCCCAGCCAGCCGGTCGGACCATACAGCGCGGTCAGCGCGATGCCCGCCACCGCGGTCGGCAGCGCGAACGGCAGATCGATCATCGCGTCGAACAGGCGCTTGCCCGGGAATCGATAGCGCACGAACACCCACGCCACCCACGTCCCCATCACCGCGTTGAACGCCGCCGCCGCCAGTGCGGTACCAAAGCTCACCCATAGCGCCGACAGCACGCGCGGCTCGGTCCAGATCCGCCACAATCCATCCAGCCCCAGGCCGCTTGCCTTGACGAACACGCCCACCAGCGGAATCAGCACGATCAGGCCCAGCCAGGCCAGGGTATAGCCGAGGCTGAGGCCGAAGCCGGGCAGGATCCGGCGGCGGCGTCCCGTCGCGGGCCGGGCGTCAATCACCGCGGCCATTCATGGCCTCCACGTGCGAACGGAGCGCCGCGAAAACTGCCTTGACGCATGCCCGGCCATCCGCTCACTTCGCCTGGATCTGGTCGAACACGCCGCCATCGGCGAAGTGCGTGGCCTGTGCCTTGGCCCAGGAACCGAACACCTTGTCGATGGTCACCAGTTCCAGCTTCGGAAACCGCGCCACGTCGGCCGGCGCCGCGTACTGCGGATAGCGCGGGCGGTAGTAGTGCTTGGCCGCCAGGCGCTGCCCGGTCGGCGAATACAGGAATTGCAGATAGGCCTGCGCGGCCTCGCGGGTCCCGTGCTTGTCGACGTTCCGGTCGACCAGCGCCACCGGCGGTTCGGCCAGGATCGACAGCGACGGCACGACGATATCGAACTTGTCCGGCCCCAGTTCCTCGATCGACAGGAACGCCTCGTTCTCCCACGCCAGCAGCACGTCGCCGATGCCACGCTGGACGAAGGTGGTGGTGGCGCCGCGCGCACCGGTGTCCAGCACCGGCACGTTGCGGAACAGCGCGCGCACGAAATTTCGGGTCTTGGCCTCGTCGCCCTTGAAGATCTTCAGGCCATAGGCCCACGCGGCCAGGTAGTTCCAGCGCGCGCCGCCGGAGGTCTTCGGATTCGGCGTGATCACCGCCGTGCCCGGCTTCAACAGGTCGGCCCAGTCCTTGATCTTCTTGGGATTGCCCTTGCGCACCAGGAACACGATGGTGGATGTGTACGGCGCGCTGTTCTCGGGCAGACGCGACTGCCAATTGGCCGGGAACAGGCGTGAGCGCTGGGCGATGGAGTCCACGTCGTAGGCCAATGCCAGCGTCACCACGTCGGCCTCCAGGCCGTCGATGACCGCGCGGGCCTGCTTGCCGGAGCCGCCGTGCGAGGTCTCGATCTCGACCTTCTGGCCCTTCTTCTGCTGCCACTCCCTGGCGAAGGCGGCATTGAACTCGCGGTAGAACTCGCGGGTGGGATCGTAGGAAACGTTCAGCAACTTCACGTCGCGCGCGCCGGCCGCGGTGGCCACGGTCAGTCCGAAGGCGATCAGCAGGGTGCGCAGATGGCGTCGCAGGGAATGCTTTTTCATGGGAGTCTCCGGAATCAGAAGGCCACCTGCAGGCGCGAGAAGATCGCCTTCTCGTCCTCGCGGTCGGCGGCGTTGGTGGCGCCGCCCTTGAAGGTGGTGTCCAGGTAGTTGAAGACCAGCTTGAGATTGCTGGTGAGGTACCAGTTCAGGCCGAGCGTCCAGTTGCGTGCCTGGCGCGCCGAAGCCGCGGCGTCGGCGAACAGCGGGAAAGCGTCGTCGTCGATGTCGAGCGCGCCATAGCGGGCGATCAGTTCGAACGCACCCCAACCCTCCTCGCCCGGCCGGAACGGCCGCGATGGTTTCACCACGCCGCGATAGCCGGCGTCCTCGCCGGTCAGCACCCACTGCGCGGTGGCCTGCCAGGCCGTGTTCTCCAGCGTGTCTTGCCGCCCCGCGTTCGCGCCACTGGCGACCACCACCTCCTGGCGCGACTGGATGTACTCGCCCAGCAATCCAAACCTTCCGCGGTAGTAGTACGCCTGCGGCGACAGCCGGAAGTGCTCGCCGTCGGCGTTCACCGCCGAACGGAAGGCGAAGAACTGCACCTGTCCCGGCGTGCGGTAGCGCGGCAGGAAATTGTTGCCCGCGCCGCGCTTGTCACCGATGCTTGCGCCCAGTCCGAAGCCGAGGCCGGACAATGCGTTCGCATCGTTGCGAAAGGGCTCGAAGAACACCCGGCCGGCATACTCGAATTCATTGTCGGGATTGCTGGTGACCGCGTCACGGCCATCCACCGTGCCGTTGAACACGCCCAATGCGTAGCTGAAGCGTCCGTCGGCCACTTCACCCTGCAGCTGCACGCCGATGTCGCGGTTGGGCGCCAGCTCGCTGGGCAGCGAACGTTCCACCGCTGACAGCGCCGAGGAGGATTGCAGCCGCTCCAGTCCCACCGGCGAGGTGAACTTGCCCACCCGCAGCGTGTACGCGGGACTGAAACGCAGATCGACGTAGGCGTCGACGATGCTGGCGTTGTCGCCGGCGAACTCGGGCGTCAAGCGGAAGCCCACCAGCTTGCCCAGCGAGCCTTCGATGGTCGGCCGCGCGGTGCGCAGGAGGAAGGTGTCGTTCTGGGCCGGTGCGTGGTCGTCGAGGAAGAAGCGGCCATCGCCCTGGACCAGTCCGCGCAGGCGGATCTCGTAGTCGCCGCCGGCCGACTTGAACGAGGCGCCCTTGTCGTTGATCGCGATGACCGGCGCGTCCTTGGCCTTGGCCACCTGCTCCTCCTGCTGCAGTTCCAGGCGCCGCTCCAGTACCCTCAGGCGCTGGTCCAGATCCGCCAGGCCGACCTCGCCGCCACCGTCGCCGGCATCGGCCGCGGCCGTGCCGCCGAGGCGGCGTTCCAGCGCTTCCAGGCGCTGCTGCAGTTCCTCCACCGTGGGCTTGTGCTGTTGCGCGACCGCCGGCAGGGCCAGCGAACACAGCAGCGCGGCTGCCAGCCGCGTGAGCCGCCTGTTCGTCCGCACCGCCTGCCCGTGTCCGCGCATCGCAAGATTCCCCGTCTGTGGTCTTTCGACCGGAACCGTTGATGCTGCGGATGCACATTGCCGCCGGGAAATGACTTGAGGACCGGACCTTATGCCGCATCGGCATGACGCCGGCCGATACGCGGCGTAGCCCGCTAAAATGGCCGCCTTCCTCCTTCCCCGAGCCGTCCATGTCCGAATCGCTGACCGCCCGCTACGCCGCCGAGCTGGAGAACCTGCAGGCGCAGGGCCTGTTCAAGTCCGAACGCATCATCACCAGCCCGCAGTCGGCGGAGATCACCCTGGCCGATGGACGCACGGTGCTGAACTTCTGCGCCAACAACTACCTCGGCCTGGCCGATCACCCGGACGTGATCGCCGCGGCCAAGCAGGCCCTGGACAGCCATGGCTTCGGCATGGCCTCGGTGCGCTTCATCTGCGGCACCCAGGATCTGCACAAGCAACTGGAAAAGACGATCGCCGATTTCTTCGGCACCGAGGACACCATCCTCTACGCCGCCTGCTTCGACGCCAACGGTGGCCTGTTCGAGCCGCTGCTGGACGAGAACGACGCGATCATCTCCGATGCGCTCAACCACGCCTCGATCATCGATGGCGTGCGCCTGTGCAAGGCCAAGCGGTTCCGCTATGCCAATTGCGACATGGAGGATCTGGAAGCGCAGTTGCAGGCCGCCGACGCCGCCGGTTGCCGGACCAAGCTGATCACCACCGACGGCGTGTTCTCGATGGACGGCTTCATCGCCCCGCTCGACGAGATCACCGCGCTGGCGAAAAAGTACAACGCGCTGGTGCACATCGACGAATGCCACGCCACCGGCTTCCTCGGCGCCACCGGCCGTGGCTCGGCCGAGGTGAAGGGCGTGCTGGATCGCATCGACATCTTCACCGGCACCCTGGGCAAGGCGATGGGCGGCGCACTCGGCGGCTTCACCACCGCGAAGAAGGAAGTGATCGAGCTGCTGCGCCAGCGTTCGCGTCCCTACCTGTTCTCCAACTCGCTGCCGCCGCACGTCGTGGCCGCCGGCATCAAGGCGTTCGAGATGTTGTCCTCGGCCGGCGATCTGCGCGTGCAGTTGCAGGAAAACACCCGCCATTTCCGCGAGCGCATGGGCGCCGCCGGCTTCGATATCAAGCCCGGCGTGCATCCGATCTGTCCGGTGATGCTGTACGACGCGCCGCTGGCCCAGCGTTTCGCCGCGCGCCTGCTGGAAGAAGGCATCTATGCAATCGGTTTCTTCTTCCCCGTCGTCGGCAAGGGCCAGGCACGCATCCGCACCCAGATGAGCGCCGCGCATACCCGCGAGCACCTGGACCGCGCGATCGACGCCTTCGCCCGCATCGGTCGCGAACTGGGCGTAGTGAAGGGCTGAGGCTGGCCGGGACGGTTTTGCCCGGCCCGGGCGCCGCATCCGAACAACGGAGCACGCTCGGCTCTGCGCAATCCGGCAGAGCCGAGCTTGCGCGGGTAAACACTCCCTGCAAGCCGCGGGGCAGGTTCCGGTTTACGACAGCGCGGCGACTTCGTCCGCGCTCAGCGCACGCCAGGCGCCCTTCGCCAGGTCACCCAGCGGCAGCGGGCCGATCGCGGTCCGCACCAGCCGCAGCACCTGGATGTCGAAGGCTTCCAGCAGGCGGCGTATCTGCCGATTGCGGCCCTCGTCCAGTTGGATTTCCAGCCAGGCGTTCTTCTCGCCGGCACGCAGCAGCAGCGCCGACTTCGCCCGCAGTGTTTCGCCACCGCTGTCCACGCCCTGCATCAGGCGCGCCAGAAGTGGAGCATCGGGAATGCAGTTGACCTGGACGTGATAGGTCTTGTCCGGGCCGCGTCCGGGATCGGTGATCGCCGCGGCCCATCCGGGGTCATTGGTGAACAGCAGCAGCCCTTCACTTGCCTTGTCCAGGCGTCCCACCGGCCCCAGCCAGGGCAAACCGGCGCCCTCGAAGCAGCGATACACCGTATCGCGATCGTGTTCGTCGCTGGCCGTGGTCAGCAGGCCGCGCGGCTTGTTGAGCATCAGGTAGAGACGTTCACCGGCGCCGACCGGATGGCCATCGACGCTGATGCGATGCCTGCCCTGGATCACCGGGAACTCGGGATCCCCGACAATCCGTCCATCCACGCCGACCCGTCCCGCCTGGACCCAGCGGGTGGCTTCGCTGCGGGAACAGACACCCAGCTTGGAGAGGACGCGCGCCACCCCATGGCGAGGCGGCAGGCCCGAGCTCCCGGCGGAAACGCCGGTCGCGGTGCGCGGACGCGCGCGGGCGCCATGGACAGGACGGGCCATGGCCGCCGGCGCGGGAGCGGGATTTACTTCTTGGCTTCAGGTGCCGCGGCGGCCGGCGCGACCGGCGCGGGCGCGGTGGTGGCGCCGCCAGCGCCCTTGGCCACGCGCACGCCACGCGCCTTCATCCAGGCGTCGAACTCTTCGGCGGTCATGCGCTTGCCATTCTGGTTCATATCGAACCGCCACGGTGTGTTGTCGAACTGGGTCTTCGGCTTGTAGCCCGAAGGATCGTTGGCGTTGGCCGTCGCCGCCGGCGCCGGCATCGCCTTGGCGACGTTCTGGCAACCTTCGATGCGCAGGCGCATCAGCACCCGATCAACCGACATCGCCTCGTCCAGCGCCTGGGTCAGCACGCCGCTGGGCGCGCCCAGTTGCGACACCGTGGGCGTGAATTCGGAAGCCACCGGCTCCAGCACGGTCGGACGCACCGGCAACGGCGGCTGCACCAGGCTGCCATTGCAGTTCTGGGCGGCGTTCGCGGCGGGGATGGCGACAAGACCGGCCAGACCGGCAAGAAGAAAATGGCGCATGCGGATACCCCGGCAATCGAACGAGTCCGCAGTGTAAGAAGCACCGTCCGTGATATCAAGGAAAGCCTCACCTGTTCCCGCCAAGTGGTTGACGCTTCTGTGGCTAAGCTCACGAATGCGTACCGGATGAGCCTGCTCCGCCGTTCTCCATCCGCCCAAAAACAAAGCCCGGCACGAGGCCGGGCTTTGCGTGTTGCGGGAAGCGACGTCCGATTAGTTCTGGACGTTCAGTTCCGTACGACGGTTGCGCGCACGGCCTTCCTTGGTGTCGTTGGTGTCGATCGGACGGCTCTCGCCGTAGCCGTTCGGGCCAATCAGACGCGAAGCGTCAACACCGTTGCTGGTCAGGTACTCGTACACGGCCTTGGCGCGACGCTCCGACAGCTTCTGGTTGTAGGCATCGGTACCGACGGAGTCGGTGTGACCGGCGACTTCAACCTTCAGGTCGGGGTAACGCTTCAGAATTTCGACGGCCTCGCCCAGGATGGCGACCGCGTCCGGACGCAGCACCGACTTGTCGAAGTCGAAGTTCACGCCCTTCAGGTCGATCGAAACCGGCACCGGGCAGCCGTCCGGACCGATGGTCTGGCCAGCCTGCGAACCGGGGCACTTGTCGTCGCAATTGTTGACGCCGTCGCCGTCGTCATCCAGGTCGGCGCAGCTCGGAGCCGGCGCCGGCGGAGCCGGGGGGGCCGGCGGAGCGGCTTCCGGACCCAGCGGGATGATGATGCCGACCGAAGCCAGCAGATCGGCGAAATCGTCGCCATCGTCAACCGAACCGTCGTACGACGGGCCGATGGCCTGATCGTCGAAATCGATGCGGTAGGCGAGTTCGGTGCGGACGCCGACGCGGCCCAGCTTGGCCTGGATACCACCACCCAGCTTGGCGGCGAAGTTGTTGTCCTTGCGCTCACCCGGCGAGTTCGCGTTCGGGAACGCGTCGAACTCTTCTTCCGAGCGCTGCAGGCCGAGGCCGGCCAGCAGGTACGGATGCCAGTTGCGATCCGACAGCCAGAAGTGGCGACGCAGGTCCAGCGAGATGCCGTACTGGCTCCAGTTCAGGTTGACGTTCCTTTCGAACTGGGTGTTCTGGTAGTTGATTTCACCATCCAGCGACCAGTTCGGGCTGATGAACTTGCCCAGACCGATGGCACCGAACGGAGCATCGTCGGTGTTGCGGTCGTTGTCCTGGACGTTGATGCCAGCGGAACCGGTCAGGTACCAACGGTCATCGAACTCCTGGGCGGAAGCGGCTTGCGCCAGGCTCAGACCGCTCAGCAGCGCGGCACAAAGCAGTTTCTTGTTCATTTGCAGCTCCTTGTCTAAATCAGCAGTTGTAGAAAAACCGAAGTGCTTAACTCGCGTTTTTTCCAGCTTTCTTATCGTTGTCCGGACGGCTGTCAACGCGCGCCATCCTGAACAGATTATGCGGAAGGAAGTGAAGACAGCGTTAACGGTACCATAACAAGTCCGATCCGCCAAGGAAACCGGCGCGTCCCTGCAGGCAATTCATGCCACCCGGCAGAGCCCCATCAGGTCGTCCACCGCCAGCCTGTCCAGTCGCTCCGGAACCGCCGCCAGCTCCAGCAGCCGGTCGGCCTGCGCCGCCGGCAGGTGCCCCCGCAGGGCGGCTTCGCACTTGGCCATCAACAGGGGAATCCCTTCGGCGCGTCGGCGCCGATGGCCGACAGGGTAATCGATCGCGACCCGCCCGGACCGGCTCCCGTCGGTGAAGAACACCTGGACCGCGTTGCCGATGAAGCGCCGCCCGGGATCCAGGTAGTCCCGGGTGAATTGCGGATTTTCCTTCACGATCATCAGGTTGCGCAGCCGATCGATGCGCGGATCGGCGGCCCGGGGATCTCCGTAGTCCTGCGCTTCCAACTGCCCGAAGATCAAGGGCACCGCCACCATGTACTGGAGGCAGTGGTCGCGATCGGCGTGGTTGGTCAGCGGTCCGGTCTTGTCGATGATCCGGCGTCCCGCTTCCTGGGTTTCGATGACCACCCGCTCCACCTGTTCCAGCCGGGGCGCCACCTGGGGGTGCAGGCGCAGGGCGCATTCCACCGCAGTCTGGGCGTGGAACTCGGCCGGGTGACTGATCTTGAACAGGATGTTCTCCATTACATAGCTTTCGAACGGCCGCTCGAAGCGGAACGGCTGGCCGCCGAAGGCCACGTCGTAGAAGCCCCAGTCCCGCGCACTCAGGGCACTGGGGTAGCCGGTTTCGCCCCGCACCGCGTCCAGCGCGTGGATGACCGCCCTGCGACAGGCGTCCCCGGCCGCCCAGCTCTTGCGCGGACCGGTGTTCGGCGCATGGCGGTAGGTCCGCAGGGCGCCATTGTCGATCCAACTGTTGGAGAGGGCGTTGACGATCTGTTCCCTGCCGCCGCCCAGCATATGCGTCGCCAGGGCGGTGGAGGCCAGCCGGACCAGGATGACGTGGTCCAGGCCGACCCGGTTGAATGAATTCAGCAGCGCATAGCCCCCCTGGATCTCGTGCGCCTTGATGGCGAATCCCAGCAGATCGCGCACCGTCAATGGCGTGCGTCCCTCGCGACGCGCCTTGCGGCTCAGGTAGTCTCCGAGCGACAGCAGGGTTCCCAGGTTGTCGGAGGGATGGCCCCATTCGGCAGCCAGCCAGGTGTCGTTGAAATCCAGCCAGCGGACCTGGGTGCCGATCGCGAACGCCGCCTGCGCCGGATCCAGTTCGTGCGACGTCCCCGGTATCCGCACGCCGCCGTCCATCCCGGCCCCCGGCACCAACGGCCCCAGATGGCGAACGCATTCGGGGAACTTCATCGCCAGCATTGCGCAGGCCAGCGAATCCAGCAGTACCCACCGTGCCGTTTCGTAGGCCTCGCCGGAATCGATGCGGTAGTCGACCACATAGTCGGCCACCGCGACCATTGGCGGATCGGGATCCGGGCGTAGCGCCGAACGGAGATCGTCCTGGCCCATATGGCCTCCTGCGATGACGGCCGGACCATCTTGCCAGAGGTCGCGCACGGGAACGCGATGGCGTTCCGGCGCCGCAACACATCGGTGTGCCGGCACCTATTGGCGGAGGCTCCGGGCTGGCCCATGCTGGGTGTCATGGATACTCCCGCCGCCCTGCCCGCCGTCTTCCTGTCGCACGGTTCGCCGATGCTGGCGATCGAGGATTCACCCACCGGCCGTTTCCTGGATCGGCTGGGCGAACTGCTGCCGCGACCGCGCGCCATCGTGGTGGCCTCGGCGCATTTCATGGCGCCGGTCACCACCGTCACCGCGACCGCCGCGCCGCGCACCATCCACGACTTCGGCGGCTTCCCCGCGCCGCTGTATGACATCCGTTATCCCGCGCAGGGATCGCCCGCGCTGGCCGGGACCGTGGCCGAACTGCTGCGTGATGCCGGCATCGAAGCCACGCAGGATGATCAGCACGGTATCGATCACGGAGTCTGGGTTCCCCTGCGAAGGATGTACCCGCAAGCCGACATTCCGGTGGTCGCGCTGTCGGTGAATCCGGACGGTGACGCCGAGGAACACTATCGCGTCGGCCGTGCGCTCGCGCCACTGCGCGCCGATGGCGTGCTGGTGGTGGGTTCGGGCGGGTTCTCGCACAACCTGCGCGCGCTCGACTGGCGCCATCCCGATGCCGCCGAGTTCCCCTGGGTCGCCGCCTTCACCGATGCGCTGCGCGCGAAGCTGGAAACCGGCGATACCGCCGGCGCGCTGGACTGGCGCGCCTTGCCGGAGGCCCTGCGCAATCATCCGACCCAGGAACACCTGTATCCGCTGTATGTCGCCCTCGGTGCGGGCGGCGAAAGTGCGCATGCACGGCTGCTGCACCGGGACGTGGAAATGGCGGGTCTGGCCCTGGACGCCTTCGCCTTCGATACCTGGACCTGAGCGGGTACAGCCGATCCAACCACCGGTTCAACCGGCGGGCAGCGCCAATCCCTGTTCCCACGGCGGGTTCTCGCCGAACCGGACCGCCAGCAGATCCACGAACGCGCGCACCCGCGGCGGCACCAGGCGCCGCTGCGGCATCACCGCGCTGATCGCGGTGGTCGCCGGCGGATACATCGGCAACACCACCTCCAGCCGGCCGGCGCGCAGGTCCTCGGCGATATGCCAGAGCGAGTGCACCGCGATGCCTTCGCCCGCGACTGCGGCATCACGCAGCAGTTCGCCGAAATTGCTCTCGTAGCGTCCATTGACCCGCACCGCGACTTCCTGTCCCTGCGGGTCCTGCAATCGCCAGACGTCCTGCCGTCCCTGGCTGCCGACCAGCAGCAGGCATTCGTGCGTGGCCAGTTGTTCCGGGTGCAGCGGACGTCCGCGGCGCCGCAGGTACTCCGGCGAGGCGCACAGCACCCGCCGGTTGGGCGCGATGCGGCGCGCGACCAGGCCGGAGTCTTCCAGCGCGCCGATGCGGATGGCCAGGTCGAAGCCTTCGCTGACCAGATCCACCACCTGGTCGCTCAGGTGCACCGCCATCCGCAGCTTTGGATGCGCGGCCAGGAACGCCGGCAGCAGCGGCGAAACGTACTGGCGGCCGAACGACGCCGACAGGGTCACCCGCAGGGTGCCGGCGACCTCGGTGGCCGCCTCGCGCAACCCGGCGCCGAGCGATTCCAGGTCCTCCACCAGCACCCGCCCCCGCTGGGCCAGCGCGGCGCCCTCCGGGGTGGGGTGCAGGCGGCGGGTGGTCCGGTGCAGCAGGCGCACGCCCAGTTCGCGCTCCAGCCGCTTCAGCCGCTGGCTGGCGACCGCCACCGACAGATCCAGGCTGTGGGCCGCGGCGGTGATCGACCCGAGGTCGAGCACGCGCAGGAACAGGGTGAGGTCGCCGACCCGATCCATGATTATCAACCAATCATTGATAGTGATTCGGCATATTCGCGCTTTTTCACGAATTGGGAAAGGACCAGAGTGCGCGTCTCCTCTCCGCCACCGGATCCCCGCCGTGACCACCGTTTCCCGTCCGCGCATGCCGATTGCGCTGTACGCCCTGACCGCCGGGGCGTTCGGCATCGGTACCACCGAGTTCGTCATCATGGGCCTGCTGATGCAGGTCGCCACCGACCTGCACGTCTCCATCGCCGCCGCCGGCCTGCTGATTTCCGGCTATGCGCTTGGCGTGTTCGCCGGCGCGCCGCTGCTGACCGCGGCCACCAGCCGGATGCCGCGCAAGGCGGTGCTGGTGGCGCTGATGATCATCTTCACCCTCGGCAACCTGGCCTGCGCCATCGCGCCGGACTACACCACGCTGATGATCGCGCGGGTGATCACCTCCCTGGCCCATGGCACGTTCTTCGGCGTGGGCGCGGTGGTCGCCACCGGCCTGGTGGCCGAGGATCGCAAGGCCTCCGCGATCTCGATCATGTTCACCGGCCTGACCGTGGCGACCCTGCTCGGCGTGCCCGCCGGCGCGTGGCTGGGCCTGCAGCTCGGCTGGCGCGCCACGTTCTGGGCGGTGACCGCCATCGGCGTGCTGGCCACCGTGGTGATCGCCACCCTGGTGCCGTCCGATCGCGGCGACGCCACGCCGATCGCGTTCCGCGAGGAACTGCGCGCGATCGCGCAACCGCAGGTGCTGCTGGGCCTGCTGATGACCGTGCTGGGTTTTGGCGGCATGTTCACCGTCTACACCTACATCCAGCCGCTGCTGACCCAGGTCACCGGTTTCGCCGACGCGGCGGTATCGCCCATCCTGCTGGTGTTCGGCGTGGGCATGATCGTCGGCAACCTGCTGGGCGGACGCTTCGCCGACCGTCGCCTGCAACCGGCCCTGCTGGGCACGCTGATCGCGCTGGCGCTGGTGATGGGCCTGATGAGTTTCGCACTGCACAGCCGCTGGGCGATGGTGCTGTTCACTGGCCTGCTCGGCGCCGCCGCGTTCGCCACCGTCTCGCCGCTGCAATTGTGGGTGCTGCAGAAGGCCGGTGCGGCGCAGAGCCTGGCCTCCAGCCTGAACATCGGCGCCTTCAACCTCGGCAATGCGATGGGCGCGTGGTTGGGCGGCGTGGTCATCGCCCACGGCGCCGGTCTATCGGCGCTGACCTGGGTCGGTGCGGTGGTGCCGCTGTCCGCGTTCGCGGTGGCGCTGTGGAGCATCGCCCTGGAGCGCCGCAACGCACCCGCGTTGCAAGCCGGCGAGTGCGCCTGAGCCGTCCACGAATCCCCCATTTCTTCCCTCCCTCCTCGAGGACATTCCATGGAAACCCGTTTTCTCGGCCGGTCCGGCCTGAAAGTCTCCGCGCTCGGCTTCGGCGCTGGCACCTTTGGCGGCAAGGGTCCGCTGTTCAGCGCCTGGGGCAACACCGATGTCGCCGAGGCGCGTCGGATGATCGACCTGAGCATCGAAGCCGGCATCAATTTCTTCGATACCGCCGACGTCTATTCGGACGGCGCCTCCGAATCCATTCTCGGCCGGGCCCTGCACGGCCGTCGCGACCAGGTGATCCTGTCCAGCAAGACCGGATTGCGGCTGGGCGACGGTATCAACGATGCCGGTACTTCCCGCCTGCGCCTGCTGAAGGCGGTGGACGCTTCGCTCAAGCGGCTGGATACCGACTACCTGCATCTGCTGCAGTTGCATGCCTTCGACGCGATGACGCCGATCGAGGAAACGCTTTCGACCCTCGATGATCTGGTCCGCGCCGGCAAGGTGCGCTACCTCGGCGTCTCCAACTTCTCCGGCTGGCAGCTGATGAAGTCGCTGGGCATCGCCGAGCGCCACGGCTGGAGCCGCTACATCGCCAACCAGGCCTACTACTCGCTGATCGGCCGCGACTACGAGTGGGAACTGATGCCGCTGGGCATCGACCAGGGTGTCGGCGCGGTGGTGTGGAGTCCGCTGGGCTGGGGCCGGCTGACGGGAAAGATCCGGCGTGGCCAGCCCTTGCCGGAGACCAGCCGCCTGCACGACACCGCCGCCATCGGACCTGCGGTGGATCCCGAACGCCTGTACCGCATCGTCGACGTGCTCGACGAAATCGCCGCCGAGACCGGCAAGGCGATTCCGCAGATCGCCATCAACTGGCTGTTGCGGCGCCCCACCGTTTCCACGGTGCTGATCGGCGCCCGCAACGAGGAACAGTTGAAACAGAACCTCGGCGCAGTCGGCTGGCAGCTCACGCCGGATCAAATCGCCCGCCTCGACGCGGTGAGCGCGACCGAAACGCCGTATCCGTACTATCCCTACTGGCGCGGGCAGTTCGCCGAGCGCAGCCCGCTTCCCGTCTGAATCCCCTTCCGCTACCGGAGCTCCGCATGAAAGCCGTCGGCCTCACCCGCTATCTGCCCATCGACGATCCGCAATCCCTGCTGGACATCGAACTGCCCAAGCCAGAACCCACCGGCCACGACATCCTGGTGCGGGTGGAAGCCATCTCGGTCAATCCCGTCGACACCAAGGTGCGCTCGCCCAAACCACAGCAGGAAGATCCCCCGCGCGTGCTCGGCTATGACGCTGCCGGCGTGGTCGAGGCGGTCGGCGACCAGGTCACCCTGTTCGCGCCCGGCGACGAGGTCTACTACGCCGGTGATGTCACCCGCGCCGGCAGCAACGCGCAGTTCCAACGGGTCGACGAGCGCGTGGTGGGCCGCAAGCCGGCCACGCTGGATTTCGCCCAGGCCGCGGCGTTGCCGCTGACCACCATCACCGCGTGGGAACTGCTGTTCCATCGCATGCCCTACTCCATCGACAACGAGTGCAACCGTCGCAGCCTGCTGATCATCGCCGGGGCTGGCGGGGTCGGCTCGATGGCGATCCAGCTGGCACGCCGTGCCGGCTTCACCGTCATCGCCACCGCCTCGCGTCCGGAGACGGTTGAGTGGTGCCGTTCGCTCGGCGCGCACCATGTCATCGACCACCGCCAGGATCTGGCGCCGCAACTGGCCGCGATGGGTTTCCCGCAGGTCGACGCCGTGCTGAACCTGGCCGACACCGATCGCTACTGGACCGCCATCGGCGACATCATCGCCCCGCTCGGCCACGTGGGCCTGATCGTCGAGCCGAAGGGCGACCTGCGCATCGGCGATCCGTACAAGGCCAAGTCGGTCGGCATCCACTGGGAAATGATGTTCGCGCGTCCGCGCTTCCAGACGCCCGATCTGATTGAACAGCATCGCCTGCTCAACCGCGCCGCCAGCCTGATCGACGCCGGCGAACTGCGCAGCAACCACCACGAGACGCTGGGTTCCATCAACGCGGCCAACCTGCGCGAGGCGCATCGCCGGCTGGAGTCCGGCACCACCATCGGCAAACTGGTGCTGGCGGGCTGGGAGTGACGCATGAGCGCCGGCGCCTGGTGGCTGTTCTGCACGCTGTCGCTGATCACCGCGTTCACTCCCGGACCGGCGGTGTTGCTGGCGGTCTCCAATGCGGCCACCTTGGGCGCGCGACGCGCACTATTGAGTTCGGCCGGCAACGCGATCGGGGTGTTCGTGGTGGCGGTCACCGCACTGCTCGGGCTCGGCGCGTTGTTGCAGGCATCCTCGACGGCGTTCACCGTGCTCAAACTGGCCGGTGCGGTTTATCTGGTTTACCTCGGCATCCGCCAATGGCGCAGTTCGCCGCCATTCGCGCCGGGCAATCCGCCAATACCGCCCAACGGCGACGCGTGGCGGTTGTTCGGCCAGGGCGTGCTGGTGGCGGCGACCAATCCGAAGAGCATCCTGTTCTTCTCCGCGCTGCTGCCGCAGTTCATGCCCACGCGTGCGTCGCCCTGGGGCCAGGGTTTGTTGCTGGCGGTCACCTTCGCCGCCTGCACGGTGCTGTCGCACCTTTGCTATGTCCTCGCCGCACGCCGGTTGCATCGTTGGCTCGGCGGCGCGCGCGGGCGCCTCTGGCAGCGCGCCAGTGGCGCGCTGTTCATCGGCCTGGGCATGGGCCTGTTGCGATTGCGCAGGCAGGCCGCCTGATGCCGTGCGGTCAGGCCGCGGCGGCGTCCTGGCTGCGATCGCGCTTGAGCACCGCCACCGGCTCGGCCCAACTGCTGCCGGCGCGCCGCTTGCTGGTGGCCAGCACCAGATCCGAGGGCTCGAACACGTTGACGTTGTGCGTGATCGGCGTGGTCAGGATGTACTGGGCATCGGTCGAACGCAGGAACCGGCCGACCTTCTCGATGTTGGCCACGTCCAGGTGCGCGAACGGCTCGTCGATGAAGACGAATCCGCCCGGCTGCTCCTCGTCGCGCAGCAGCGCCACCAGCAGCAGCAGCGACTTCATGACCTGCTGGCCGCCGGAGGCCTCGCCGTCGTCCAGGCCGATCCAGCCCTTGCGATCGAAATCGAAGCGCACCGTCAGGCCGGCCTGGGCCAGCGCGGTGTCCTCGTTGACCAGTTCCGGCATCTCCACGTCGACACCGATGCCGGACAGTTCACCCAGCGCGACCAGGTTCTTGCGGTAGCGGCGGACGGTGGCGCGCAGCACGTTGATGTAGGCGCCGCGTGCCTCCTCGGTGAGCTTGCGCGCGCGGTGCAGGTGCGCCTCGCGCTTGCCGATGGCCGCTTCCAGTCCGGCGTGGTCGGCGGCGAATTTGTCGCGCAGGGCGACGCAACCGTCGTCTTCGACATAGGCGCCGCGCGCCAGCCGTTCGTCGATGCGCTCGACTTCGCGCCGCACCGCATTGGCGCTTTCATATTCGTCGCGCGCGGCGCGCAGGGCCGCCACGCCACGCCATTCCACCGGCATCTGCGCGCGGCGGCGACGGAAGTCGACGATGCGCTGCGCCAGCGCCATCCGTTCCTGCGCAATCTGTTGCCCGCGCTCGCGCAGTTCGTTCGCCAGCGCCTTCAGTTCACCGGCACGGCTGGCCGCGGCGATGCTCTCGGCCTTGTCCTCTGCGGCCAGGCGATCCAGCTCGGCCCGCACTTCCAGCAGCGCGGTCACCGCCTGCTGCGCCGCCTCGGCCAGTTCCGGCAGGCGTTCGGCGGCGTCCGCGAATTCGGCCGCGCGCGTCACCAGTTCGTTGCCCGCGCCCAGTCCGAGCAGGCGCGCCTGGCTGGCGTCGACCTGCTGGCCCAACTGGCTCAGTTCCTCTTCGCGCGCGTGCGCACGCTGCTGGATGGCAGCGAGCTCCACGCGTAGCTCGGCCAGTTGCGCCTGGCGGGCGCCCGCGCCGAAGTGATGCGCGTTGCCGCCGATGTGGCGGCCGCCTCGCTGTTCGCGCAGATAGCCCTTGGCGGTGATCCAGTCCTGGCCCTTGGGCAGGCGATGACCGGCCTGCACATCCTCCACCCGCTGGATGCGATCCAGCTGGCGCGGCAGCCAGGCCGGCGGATCGTCCAGGAAACGCACGACTTCCAGCAACGAGCCGCGGGTCGGCTTGTCGGCCGGCGCACGATCGGCAACGAGGAAATGGCGGTACTGCATCTGCTCGCCCAGTTGCCAGGCCGCGGCGGCATCCCTGGGCGCATCCAGCACCAGCAGGTGGCGATAGGGCGCCAGCACCGCTTCCACCGCGGTGGCCCAATCCGGGTCGGCAATCTCGACCAGTTCGGTCAGCACCTTGTGGCCGATGCCTTTGGCGTCGAGCGCGGCGCGGAAGTCCCGCTCGAACGGCTCGGTGACCCGGCCACCGCCACTGATCGCGGCGACCTGCGCGGTGATCTCGGCGGCGCGCTGGCGATCGCGCTGGCCTTCCAGCTTCAGTTCGGCCTGGCGGCGTCGTCCCTCCTCGACCTCGCGGCTCAGCGCCTTGACGTCGGCGCCCTTGCGGCCGCCCTGCAGGCGATCCAGATCGTCGCGCCGCTTGACCAGCATTTCCGCGTCACGGGCATGGTCGCGGGCATGGGTGAACACCGCCTCGGCCTGGGTCTGGCGCTGGCGAACCTCGGCCAGGGCCTGCTGCAGGGTGGCGCGCTGCGCCTGCGCGCCGGTTTCCTGCGCCAGCAAGGTGGCATGTGCGTGGCCGCGTTCGCGCAGCGCGCGCCGCAGGCCGGTCAGGCGCGGACGCGCGCCCTCGATGGTCGCGCGCAGATCCGCCAGTTCCACCTTCGGCACGATCTCGGTATGCAGGCGGTTGCGCTGGGATCGCAGCGACAGGCCATCCTCGAACGAACGCACGTCGGCGCGCGAGGACTCCAGCCGCAGATGGAGTTCGGCCAGGCCCTGCTGGAGCTGGCCGATTTCCTTCTCCACGTCGAACTGTTCGCTGCGCGCGCGCTGGTAATCGTCCAGCACCGCCTTGTCCTCGAACACGTCGAACACCAGTTGCAGCAGTTCGCGCGGCGACAGCTGGCAGAGCTTGTCGGTGGCGCCCTGTTCCAGGGTCAGCACGCGGCAGATGGCGCGGCTCAGGCCGGCGCCGGCCAGGCGCACCCGGTAGTCGCGCACGCCCAGCCATTCGCCGCCCTGCTCCAGGGTTTCGACGGGTACGTCGCCGGGAACGATCTGGTAGTCGCGCGACCAGTCACCGCCGCGCTTGCGCACCCGGCAGGCGATCGTGACCTGCTCGTCCATGTACGGAAAGAACGCGCGCTTGCCGCGCCGATCGGCCGGATTGCTGACCACCGCGCGCAGCCATGCGTACGGCTTGCCGTTGTGGCGCAGGTAGGTCTTGTAGTCGCGCGCCATGTCGCGATCGTCGATGGCCAGCAGCGTGCGCAGCGCATCCAGCAGGGTGGTCTTGCCGGAACCGTTGGGGCCGACCACGGTGATGATCGAAGCGTCCAGCGGCAGCGTGTAGCGCTGCCAGTAATCCCAGTGGACGACTTCCAGCTGACGGAACTCAAACATCGGCCTGCATCTCCTCGTCTTCCGCCATGTCCTCGGGCGCGTCCGCGCCCTCTTCCTCGCCGCGCTCGCGGGCGGCGGCCTGCGACTGCCGTGCTTCCTCGATGACCTGCGACAGCGCGCCGTCCATCACCCGGCTGGCGATGCGTTCGTAGTCGAAAGCCAAATCCAGCAGCGGCCCTTCATGGATGCGTTCGCGGCGGCGGACGATGAAACCCTGCCGCTGCAAGGCGCCCAGGTTCATCTGCAGGCGGCCCTTGCCGCCGAGCTTGTCGCTGAAGTCGGCCAGCAGGGTGCGCTCGTTGACCGGTTCGATCACTTCCGCGCCCACCGGCACCGGCTTGAGTTCGGCGAACATCTGTTCCTGCTCCTGCGCGCGCTCACCTTCCTGGCGGGCGATCTGGCGCTGGCGCTTGGGCAGCACCAGCAGCGCCCACAGCACCACCAGCAGCGCCAGCGCGTCGCGGCCCAGCGACAGGTTGCTCGCCGCCCAGGCTTCGGCGTTGCCGAACACCTCGTTCTCCTGCGTGCGCGCCACGCCCACCGCGACATGCGCGGCATAGGGATGTTCGAGCAGGCGCAGGCCGGCGGCGGCGAGGCGGCGGTCGAGATCGTCGCGCAATTCGGCGTCGACCAGGATCTGGCGCACGGCGCGGTCTTCGCGCGGCAGCCAGCGCTCGGCCAGCAGCCGCGCGATCAGGGAAGCGATGGGGTCACTCATGCGGTCTGGGTCTTCCGTTTCTTCGGCTTGTCTTGCTTGTCTTGTTTGTCCTGCCTGCGGGCGTCGGCGGGATGCGCTTGCGCCGATTGCGGCAACAGCCGGCCCCGGCTCATGTAGGCCACGCCGGCACGCTGGATGTCCTCGAACACCGGCTCGACCCGCCACTGCACCGGCAGCTGCGCCAGCGATGCGCCCACGCCCTGGCGGTTCTCCGCGCCCGGGTCGCCAATCAGGCCGAGCAACGACAGCCGGTACGCGCTGAGCGCGAAGCTCTCCTGTGGCACCCAGTCGGCGAGCGGGGCTTCCTGTTCCAGTCCGCTGAGTTGATCCAGCCATTGTTCGGCGTGGGCGTAATCGTTCTGCACGACCGGGGCATGCGTGTCGCTGGGCGCCTGTCGCGCCGGCGGCAACACGGTGCTTTCCTGTCCTTCGCGCTCCCGTTCGACCAGTTCGTATTCGGCCACGTCCAGTGCGATTGGCCCGAGCACGAACGCCGGCATCGGCGTCCGCACCAGCACGTCATCGGCCAGCGCGGCCAGCGCGTCGATGTCGCGGGCGCGCAGGAAGCGGTTGACGTCGGACGACGACAGTCCGCTCGCACCCAGGTGCACGCGATGGCGGTCAAGCTGGTTGAGCGCACGCTGGAACACCGACGCCTGGCGCAGCAACGCGCTCTGCGCACGGCCGATCTGTTGGGCCACCCGGTGGGTCGCGGTATCCAGATCGCCGTCGGCGGCGATGTCGCGGATCAGTTCGGTGCCCTTCTCCACCCACTGCCATACCGATTGCAGGGTGTCGGCGGCGCGCTGGATGCGATGTTCCGAACCGCTGAGCACCGCTTGGTCGAAATCCTCGCGCAGTTCGTTGAGGCGCGAGAGCAGATGCTGCAGATCGTCGGCGCCGACCCGGCCGACCGCCTGGCCGGCGGCGAGCTGTGCGGTGACGTAAGCCAGTTCGTCGCCTTCGCGGTTGAACTGCAGCAACATGCCGATCGCCGCCAGCGCCTGGCGCCCGACCGGACTGATGCGGTAGCGCTGGCTATGCGTTTCCCACAGCAGCAGGCCGTTCTCGCGCAGGCGCCCGAGCACGGTGTCGAACTTGACCGGATCCAGGTAGGCGAACTGATCGCGCAGTTCCTGCGGGGTCCAGTCCGGCGCCTGTCCGCGCTCGCCGATCGTGCGCAGCACCAGCAGGCGCACCATGACGTTCTCCTCGCCCCCGTGGAACAGGGTCGAGAAGGCCCGCAGTTGATCGCGGGCGGCGAGCAGGGGGTGGAGGTCCGGCAGATCCGCGGCGGCGATGCCGTCGCGCAGATAATCGTGCAGGGGAGGTGTTGCGGCGTCCATGACGTCCCGAAAGCCTTGGTCCCCTATGGTCCCCGAGGTGGCCGGGCGGGACAACTCTTGCCAACCGGACGGGTTCTGTGCCGTGTTACCGTCCACGGGTCCGCGCCCCCGCCAGCACTTGCGCCCGCGTTCCGGCCGGGGCATCGTGTCGCCTCCATACGCCAGCGTATCCATCGCCCGCATGTCGCCCAGCGCCGTCCCGACCTCCGCCTCCGCCGAGCACTATCCCCACCTGTTCGCCCCGCTCGACCTGGGATTCACCCGGGTCCGCAACCGCATCCTGATGGGGTCGATGCATACCGGCCTGGAGGACCGGGCCCGCGACTTCCCCCGGCTGGCAGCCTATTTCGCCGAGCGCGCCGCCGGTGGCGTGGGGCTGATGGTCACCGGCGGGTTCTCGCCCAACCTGGTGGGCTGGCTGAAACCCTTCGGCGGCAAGTTGTCCTGGCCGTGGGAAGTGCGTCCGCACAAGTTCGTCACCCGCGCCGCGCACGAGCATGGCGCGTTGATCTGCCTGCAATTGCTGCATGCCGGCCGCTACGCCTACCACCCCCTGTCGGTCGCGCCGTCGAAGCTGAAGGCGCCAATCAATCCGTTCACCCCGAGGGCGATGTCCGCGCGCGCGGTCCAGTCTCAGATCAATGCCTATGCGGCAGCCGCCAAGCGCGCCCGTGACGCCGGCTACGACGGCGTGGAGGTGATGGGCTCGGAAGGCTATCTGATCAACGAATTCACCGCACCGCGGACCAACCGCCGCAACGACGCCTGGGGTGGCACGCCGGAAAAACGCATGCGCTTCGCGGTGGAGATCGTGCGCCGCATCCGCGAGGCCTGCGGGCCGGACTTCATCATCATCTACCGGCTGTCGCTGCTGGACCTGGTCGAAGACGGCAACCAATGGGATGAAATCGTCGCCCAGGCCAGGGCGGTGGAAGCGGCTGGCGCGACCCTCATCAATTCTGGCATCGGCTGGCACGAGGCGCGGGTGCCGACCATCGTCACCTCGGTGCCGCGCGCGGCCTTCGTCGACGTCACCGCCAAGCTCAAGCCGCATGTGTCGGTGCCGCTGGTGGCGACCAACCGCATCAATATGCCCGACGTGGCCGAGGGCATCCTGGCCGCGGGCAAGGCCGACATGGTCTCGCTGGCGCGGCCGCTCCTGGCCGATCCGCAATGGCCGGAGAAGGCGCGCGCCGGCCGCGCCCATGCCATCAACACCTGCATCGCCTGCAACCAGGCCTGCCTGGACCATGTGTTCGAGAACAAGACCGCCAGTTGCCTGGTCAACCCGCGCGCCTGCGCGGAGACCGAGCTGACCTATCCGAAGACCTTCACGGCCAGGCGGGTCGCGGTGGTCGGTGCCGGTCCGGCGGGCCTGGCCTGCGCGACCGTGGCCGCCGAGCGCGGACACCGGGTCACCCTGTTCGACGCGGAGGCGGAAATCGGCGGCCAGTTCAATTTCGCCAAGCGGATTCCCGGCAAGGAAGAGTTCCACGAGACCCTGCGCTATTACCGCCACCGGCTGGAGGAAACCGGCGTCGAGGTGAAGCTGTCCACCCGCGCGGATGCCATGTCGCTGGCCGGCTTCGACGAGGTGGTGCTGGCGACCGGCATCACCCCGCGCAAGGTCGACTTCCCCGGCGCCGATCATCCCAAGGTGGTCAGCTACACCGAGGTGCTGTCCGGGCGGGTCGTCGTCGGTGCGCGGGCGGCGCTGATCGGTGCGGGCGGCATCGGCTTCGACGTGGCCGAGTTCCTGGTCCAGGAAGGCCCGTCGCCGAGCCTGGATCCGGCCCGCTGGATGGCCGAATGGGGCGTGGACCCGGACTTCCAGAGCCGCGGCGGCCTGGCCCGGCCGCAGCCCGAACCGCCGGCCCGCGAGATCTGGCTGCTCCAGCGCAGCGCCGGCAAGCCAGGCGCGCGGCTGGGCAAGACCAGCGGCTGGGTCCATCGGGCGACGCTCAAGGCCAGGCAGGTGAAAATGCTGGGTGGCGTCGAGTACCTGGGCGTGGACGACGCCGGCCTGCACATCCGTGTCGACGGCGCCGAACAGGTCCTGCCAGTCGATCACGTGGTGATCTGCGCCGGCCAGGAGCCGCGCCGTGACCTGCAGGCGGCACTGCTGGCCACCGGCCGCACGCCGCACCTGATCGGCGGCGCCGACGTGGCTGCCGAACTCGACGCCAAGCGCGCCATCGCCCAGGGCAGCCGGCTGGCCGCGGCGCTCTGAACAGACGGGTGGCAGGGGCAATCGCTCCCCGTCGCACTTGATGACGGCCATCACAAAAACATGTCTACCTCGGGCGATGCCTGTGCGTCGGCAGGCGCCTTTCCGCGCGGTTTTCCGGGTATTTCCGGTCGGTACGCGACGGCAACCGGACCCACCGCGAAGCCGCCTCGACCTTGACGCCGTTTTCACCAACAAGCATTTCCAATCAAATACTTAGTAGAGCTGTCAACCCGGCGTGTTCAGGGGGGGTTCCGTTTTTTGCCCGTACCTTGCGCCAACTTTTCGGCCCGCCCCCCAGTTCTGGCAGGCCACCCCGGCGCCCTCATCCATTCAGCCGGGACCCCGGGCAGCCCGTGTGAAGGCTGCCTCCCCATGACGCCATGCCGCGTCCCCTCCCCCGCCGCTTCCAATGGATCGGAGCGGTCGGGACCGGCAAAGACGGAGCAAGGAGTTCCCATGAAACTGGCCTGGATTCTCTGGCTGTCGCAGATGTTGCCGCAGCCGGCCGCCGATTCGTTGTGCCTGAGTACCACCGTATACCTGGAAGCCCGCGACCAGACCCTGCGCGGCCAGCAAGCCGTCGCCGAAGTCGCCCTGCGCCGCCGCGACAGCGGCCTGTGGGGCGATTCGGTCTGTGAAGTGGTGACCGCCCGCAAGCAGTTCGCCCCCACCATCGTCGC
Source organism: Pseudoxanthomonas sp. (assembly GCF_024710765.1). GTDB lineage: Bacteria > Pseudomonadota > Gammaproteobacteria > Xanthomonadales > Xanthomonadaceae > Pseudoxanthomonas_A. Next base: position 2,497 of record NZ_JANJUE010000169.1, on the reverse strand, counting down.
CCCCGGCACCCGCCTGCAGAACGCGGACGCCTGGGCCAAGTCGGTCAGCGTGGCCCTGAACGCCGAGCGCAACTGGGCCCTGCCGCCCGGCCAGCGCAAGGAACTCGTGCCGGGCGCCAGCCACTTCATGGCCCACCAGATCGCCAGTCCGAGCTGGCGCAACGCGTACCGCGTGGCCACCATCGGCGATCACACCTTCCTGCGCGTGCAGTCGCTGAAGCCGCAAGCGCAACCGCCGCGCTCGTAAACCTGCTCCGCCGGCAAGCGGACCGTCCGTGACGGTCCGTTGCGCCGCCGGGCTTGTGGACACCCGGTGGGTCTGGGAGAGTTCCCGGCTCGCTTTTTCTGTACCGGAGTCCACCCATGAAGCTGTACACCAAGCCCGGCGCGTGCTCCACCGCCGACCACATCGCCCTGCAATGGACCGGCCAGCCCTTCGAGGTGAAGGTGATGACCGCCGCGGAAATGAAGACGCCGGAGTACCTGGCGATCAATCCGACCGGCGCGGTGCCGGCCATCGTGGACGGTGATTTCGTCCTGACCCAGAACGCCGCCATCATGGGTTACATCGCCGACAGCTTCCCGCAGGCCGGCCTGGGTGGTGACGGCTCCCCGCAGCAGCGGGCCGAAGCGGCGCGCTGGCTGTCCTTCGTCAACTCCGACGTGCATCCGGCGTTCACCCCGCTGTTCGCACCGGGCAAGTTCATCGCCGACGAAGCCGAATTCGATGCCATCAAGACCGCCGCGCGCAAACGCCTGCGCGGGCTGTTCGAGAGCGCCAACCAGCGGCTGGAAGGTCGTGACTGGCTGGCCGGTTTCCGCAGCTTCGCCGATCCCTACCTCTACATCACCCTGCGCTGGGCCGGCAACGTCGGCGTGGATCTGAGCGGCCTCGACAACCTGGCGGCGTTCCGCCAGCGGATGGAAGCCGACCCGGGCGTGCAGGCCGCGCTCAAGGCCGAAGGCCTGCATTGAGCAAGACAAAAGGGCGGGCCCGGGCCCGCCCTTTTTCATTGATGGCGGCCGGAGCGCTCCGGACCGCTCAGAAGGCGTCGCCGGGAACGCGGACCCAGCCTTCCATCAGGATGCGCGCGCTGCGGCTCATGATCGCCCTGGCGACTTTCCATTCGCCATTTTCCTGCGTGGCTTCGGCGCCCACCCGCAAGGTGCCGGAGGGATGGCCGAAACGCACCGCGCTGCGCTCGCCACCACCCGCGGCCAGATTGACCAGGGTGCCCGGCACCGCCGCGGCGGTGCCGATGGCGACCGCGGCCGTGCCCATCATCGCGTGGTGCAGCTTGCCCATCGACATCGCGCGGACCAGCAGATCGATATCGCCCGCCGCCACCTGCTTGCCACTGGAGGTGAGGTAATCCTTCGCGGGGGCCACGAACGCCACCTTCGGCGTGTGCTGGCGGCGCGCGGCCTCCGACACCTCGCTGATCAGACCCATCCGCATCGCGCCATGCGCGCGGATGGTTTCGAACATCGCCAGCGCCTGCGGGTCGCCATTGATGGCGTCCTGCAACTCGGCGCCCGTGTAGCCGATGTCGGCGGCGTTGACGAAGATGGTCGGAATGCCGGCGTTGATCAGCGTGGCCGGAAAAGTACCCACGCCCGGCACGTCCAGTGTGTCGACCAGATTGCCGGTGGGGAACATCGCGCCACCGCCCTCGCCTTCGCCCTCGTCGGCCGGATCCAGGAACTCCAGTTGCACTTCCGCCGCCGGAAAGGTCACGCCGTCGAGTTCGAAGTCGCCGGTCTCCTGAACCTGCCCGTCGGTGATCGGCACGTGCGCGACGATGGTCTTGCCGATGTTCGACTGCCAGATCCGTACCGTGCAGAGGCCATCGCGCGGGATGCGCGCGGCGTCCACCAGTCCACCCGCGATGGCGAACGAACCCACCGCCGCCGACAGGTTGCCGCAGTTGCCGCTCCAGTCGACGAAGGCGCTGTCGATGGACACCTGGCCGAACAGGTAGTCGACATCGTGATCGGGCCGTGCGCTCTTCGCCAGGATCACCGTCTTGCTGGTGCTCGAGGTGGCCCCGCCCATGCCGTCGATCTGCTTGCCGTAGGGATCCGGACTGCCAATCACCCGCCGCATCAGCGCATCGCGCGCCGCGCCCGGCACGCGCGCGGATTCGGGCAGGTCCTGCAGGCGGAAGAACACGCCCTTGCTGGTGCCTCCACGCATGTAGGTGGCGGGGATTCGGATCTGGGGCGCGTGCGGCATGGACGTCTCGATGTTCTGTCAGGGGTTGTCGGGAATCTGGGGTTCGACTACGTTGGCGAGCAGGCCCAGCGATTCCTGCCAGCCGAGATAGCAGAACTCCACCGGAATCATCGCGGGGATGCCTTCCTGCACGATGCTGATCTCGGTGCCGCAGGCCACCGCCTTGAGCGACACGCTGACCTGCATCGTGCCCGGCAGCGCTGGATTCTCGAACTGATCGTCGTAGCGGATGCGCTCGCCCGGCACCAGTTCACGGTAGGT
>NZ_JANJUE010000379.1 GCF_024710765.1 Pseudoxanthomonas sp. | reverse complement strand
AACTGCCCTCGCTGCCATCCCAAGCCCTCATGGGAAATCTGGGTTCACCCGATCGGTTGTTTTGTTCTCACCCGGAGAATTGCATGAATATCCTGCTTGCTGTCGATGGCAGCGCCTACACCAAAAAAATGCTGGCTTATCTTGCAACGCATGACGAATTGCTGGGCGCCTCCCACGACTACAGCGTGATCACGGTGCAGGCCGCGCTGCCGCCGCGCGCGCGCGCCGCGCTGGGCAAGGACGCAGTGAACCAGTACTACGCCGACGAGGCCGACAAGGTACTCAACCCGGTCGTCAAGTTCCTCGAGCGCCATGGCGTGACCCCCAAGCGCATCGTCAAGGTGGGCCCGGCAGGCGAGACCATCGGCAAGGTGGCCGATGCAGGCAAATTCCAGCTGCTGGTGATGGGCTCGCACGGCCACGGCGCCCTGGCCACGCTGGTCATGGGCTCGGTCACCACGCAGGTGCTGGCCCACAGCAAGGTGCCAGTGTTGATCGTGCGCTGAAACTGCATTTCTCAACCGAAGCCCTGTTCAGCAGGGCTTTTTTTCGCCCATAAGATACCGATCGGTTACACAATAACCATACGGTCGCGTTTGGTACTGAATGGTTATACATTCGCGTTGCGCCCATCCTGGCGTGTCATTTCCATCCAAACCGAGAGGAACGACCCATGAAGAAGACCCTGATTGCACTCGCCCTGACCGCAGGCGCCACGTTCACCGCCATGGCCCAGGACATCGTTGACACTGCCGTGAAGGCAGGCAACTTCAAGACCCTCGTGGCTGCGGTGCAGGCCGCCGGGCTGGTGGACACGCTCAAGGGCACCGGCCCGTTCACGGTGTTTGCCCCCACCGACGAAGCCTTTGCCAAGATTCCCAAAGCCACCCTTGACGGATTGCTGGCCGACAAGGCTGCACTGGCCAAGGTGCTGACTTATCACGTGGTACCCGGCAAGGTCATGGCCAAGGATGTGAAAGCCGGCAAGGTCAAGACCGTGCAG
>NZ_JANJUE010000143.1 GCF_024710765.1 Pseudoxanthomonas sp. | reverse complement strand
GTAGATCGATTCCTGGATCAGCGCCCGCGACGGACAGGTGCAGACCTCGCCCTGGTTGAAGGCGAACAGCACGAAGCCCTCGATCGCCTTGTCCAGGAAATCGTCGTCCTCGGCCATGACGTCGGCGAAGAAAATGTTGGGCGACTTGCCGCCCAGTTCCAGGGTCACCGGGATCAGGTTCTGGCTGGCGTACTGCATGATCAGCCGGCCGGTGGTGGTCTCGCCGGTGAACGCGATCTTGGCGATGCGTGGATTGCTCGCCAGCGGCTTGCCCGCCTCCAGTCCGAAGCCGTTGACCACGTTGAGCACGCCCGGCGGCAGCAGGTCGCCGATGAGCTCCATCAGCACCAGGATGCTGGCCGGCGTCTGCTCGGCCGGCTTGAGCACCACGCAGTTGCCGGCGGCCAGCGCGGGCGCCAGCTTCCAGCAGGCCATCAGCAGCGGGAAGTTCCACGGAATGATCTGCCCCACCACGCCGAGCGGCTCATGGAAGTGGTAGGCGATGGTGTCGTGGTCGATTTCGCTGATGCCGCCTTCCTGGGCGCGGATGGCGCCGGCGAAGTAGCGGAAGTGATCCACGCACAGCGGGATGTCGGCGTTGAGGGTTTCTCGGATCGGCTTGCCGTTGTCCCAGGTTTCCGCATGCGCGAGCACTTCCAGGTTCTGTTCGATGCGATCGGCGATCCGCAGCAGCACGTTGGCGCGCTCGGTGGTCGAGGTCTTGCCCCATGCCTCGCGCGCGGCGTGCGCGGCGTCCAGCGCGGCCTCGATGTCCTCGGCGTTCGAGCGCGGGACCTGGGTGATCACCTTGCCCGTCACCGGGCTGACGTTGTCGAAGTACTGGCCGGAACGTGGCTCGACCCAGCGGCCGCCGATGAAGTTGGCGTAGCGTTGCTTGAACAGGCTGGACGGATCGACGGCATGGGGACGGGGGGTGGCGACTGTGTTCATCGGAAGCTCCTGGTGGGTCCACGTGGGGGTGCAGGTCCCGACGCAGGCCGCATGCCAGCTTTTGTTGCTGCGCCGCGCCACGCAGCGGGCCCCGGCTGGATGCGGAAACTTCGCCGGAACTTCCGCGACGCAACATCCGTCATGCTTGCGGAGTGTCGCCGGGTGTGCTGTGTATCGGTACAGCGGGCGGTGTGGCTGTCGCAAAATGCGACACATCGTCCGGCGAGGATTCCGGCATGTCCCGTTCACCCGCCGCTCCCGACGAGCAGCGCATCGCCCAGGCCCGCCGCGCCTTCTTCGAATCCGGGCGCGCGCCGGTGGGCCAGGTATCCGCGGCCATCCTGCAATCCTGGCGGCGCAGCCTGGGCTTTGGCCTGGCGGCCAATGCGCGGCCCGCGATCGAACCTGTCGATGCGCCGCGCCTGCGCACGATGCGCGAGCAGCACGAACAGCTCTGGCGACTGGCGCGCGCGGAAGTGGAGATGCTTGCCGCCGATGCCGCCAACACCGGCAGCATCGTCCTGCTCACCGACGCCGAAGGCTGGATCCTGGATGCGGAGGGCAACGCCGACTTCCTCGACAAGGCGGGACGGGTCGCGTTGATGCCCGGTGCGTGCTGGAACGAAGCACGGGTGGGCACCAACGCCATCGGCACCGCCATCGCCGACGCCGTTCCGGTCGAGGTGCGTGGAGCGGAACACTATGCGGCGCCGCACCGCATCCTCAATTGTTCGGCGGCGCCGGTGTTCGATCCGCATGGACGCATGGTCGGAGTGCTGGACATTTCCGGCGATGCCGGGGTCGCTCCGATGCACGCGCTGGGCCTGGCCCAACTGGCGGTCGCCAACATCGAGCACCGCTATTTCGATGAAGGCATCGTCGATGCGGATCTGCTGCGCGTGCACGTCAACCCCGCCCTGCTGGGCAGTGCGCGCGAGGGGCTGCTGGCATTCCGCAACGGCCGGCTGGTGGCGGCCAACCGGGCCGGCCTGGCGCTGTTCGGCCTGGAACGCGGCGACCTGGGGCGCGCCTCCTACGAAGCGCTGTTCGATGGCGCATTGTCGCGACTGCACGACGATGGCGTCCTGCAGGATCGCAGTGGCCGCCTGCTGCACGGCCACGTCGACGGACCAACCCGTTCACGCCGCGCCCGCGCCGCGACGCCGATCACGGTATCGAACTCGACCACCGCCGCAACGGCGGAAGCGCCGCTGTTCGACACCCGGCTGGATACCGAGCTCGCCCGCGCCTGCCGTGTGCTCGATGCGGGCATTCCGGTGCTGGTCCTCGGCGAGACCGGTACCGGCAAGGAAGTGTTCTCGCGCGAGCTGCATCGCCGCAGTGCTCGCGCCGGAAGGCCCTTCGTCGCTGTGAACTGCGCTGCGTTGCAGGAGGGTTTGATCGAGGCCGAACTGTTCGGCTACGAGAGCGGCGCCTTCACCGGCGCGCGCAAGGAAGGCAGCACCGGCCTGCTGCGCCAGGCCGATGGCGGCGTGCTGTTCCTGGACGAGATCGGCGACATGCCGCTGGCCCTGCAGCCGCGCCTGCTGCGGGTCCTGCAGGATCGCGAACTGTCGCCACTGGGCGGCGGCAAGCCGGTGAAGCTGGATTTCGCCCTGGTCTGCGCAACCCACCGCGATCTCGAGGATGCGGTGGCCGAGGGCCGGTTCCGGGCCGACCTCTACTACCGCATCTCCCACCACCGGGTGGCGCTGACGCCGCTGCGCGAAATGCCCGCGCGCGACGAACTCGTTCGTACCCTGTGGCAACGCATCGGCCAGGGCCGTCGCCTCGACGACGACGCGGCCGTGTTGCTGGCGCAGTACGCCTGGCCGGGCAACCTGCGCCAACTGGTGGCGAGCCTGCGCACGCTGGCGGCGTTGAGCGAGCCGGACAGCCGGATCAGCGTGGACGCCCTGCCCGCCTACCTGCAGGCGCGCGTATCGGGCGATGCGATCGCTCGTGCGTCCGCATCCACCGGGGCGGAACCGCTGGATGCGGTCACCCGGATGGCCATGCGCGCGGCGGTGGAGGCCTGCGGAGGCAACTATGCCCGCGCGGCGCGCCAGCTCGGCATCAGCCGGAGCACGTTGTACCGCCGGCTCGGGCAGACGCCACGGCGGAATTGATCACGCCGGGTGACGGGCTTCAGCGTGCCCCCGCTCCTCCGATGAACAATCGCGCCGCGTCGCTGAATTCGCGCCGCAGCGACAGGCCCGGCACGGTCAGCCAGCGCAGCAGCGCGGCCAGGTATAGATGGTGGAACCAGGTGGCCAGTTGCGCCGCTGCGAACGCGGCGTCCAGTTCGCCGGCGTCCTGCGCCGCGGCGATCAACCGCTCCCACAGCGCGACGATGCCGCCATCCTCGATGTCCTCCTGGCCGGGCGCCTCCCCCAGGCTGGTGAAGCGGTAGCGCAGATAGGCCATCAGATGTTCCGGATGCGCGGTGCACCACTCCGCCGAGGCATCCAGGATGCAGGCGGCCCGGGACGCGAAGGTACGGCGCCGGGCGAAGCTGGCCTGGAGATGCGCCAGGTCCTGCGCCAACCGGGCGTCCAGCCATCGGGCCAGGATCGCCTCCTTGGTCGGGAAGTGGTTGTACAGCGTGCGCTTGGCCACGTCGGCTTCGGCCGCGATCCCTTCCATCGTGACCGCCTCGTAGCCCTGCCGCTCGAACAGGCGTGCGGCGGTGTCCACCAGCAGTTCCCGCATCTGCGCCCGCTTGCGCGCCCGCCGCCCGGGCTCACCGGCCTCGGTCATGATCTGCTCCGGAAATTCAAATACGACGTAAATTAATATACGTCGTATACTTTTTCATGTACAGGCCGGCGGCGTGCCGGTTCCCGGAGAAGATCATGAAGCTTGCGGTTGCAACCTACGGTACCGAAGGAGATACCCGCCCACTGGCGGCGTTGTGCATCGCGCTGCGGGCGGCCGGCCATGAGACCTGCCTGCTCGCCGACGCCAATACCCTGGGCAGTGCCAGGGCCGCCGGCATTCCCGCGACGCCGCTCTCCGGCGACATCCGCGGTGCGCTCGCACCGGGACAAGCCCTGGCCACGGCGGTGGATCGCAAGGGCGGTTTCAGCCAGACGGCGCGGGCGCTGGCGGATATCGCCAACGCCAATGTCATGAACTGGATGCAGGAAATCCGTGACGCCGCGGCCGGCAGCGATGCGCTCATCCTCTCCGGCCTGGCCGCGTTCGCCGGGTTCTCGGTGGCCGAAGCGCTGGATATCCCCGTGATCGGTACCGGCCTCATTCCGATCACCCCCACCCAGGCATTCGCCTCGCCGTTCCTGGCGCCAGGCGCAGTTCCGCGCCCGCTTCGCAGGTTCAGCCACCAGGCGGTGAACGGGCTTCTGTGGCGGGCGTTCCGCACGACCACCAACGCCGCGCGCGAGCATGTCCTGTCGCTGCCACCGCGCAAGCGTCTGTGGACCGGACATCCGATGCTCTATGGAATCTCCCCTGCCCTGCTGCCGCGTCCACGCGACTGGCCCGACAACGCGCGGATGTGCGGCCAATGGGAACTGCCGGTGCCCGCCTGGACGCCGCCTCCCGCGCTCGAGGAATTCCTCGCCGCCGGCGAACCGCCCGTCTACATCGGCTTCGGCAGCATGGCCGGTTTCGATCGGGCGCGGCTGGCGCAGGCGATGATCGAGGCGACCGCCGGGCGTCGCGTCGTGTTCCATCCCGGCTGGAGCGGCGTGGACGCAGGCATGCTGCCGGACAATTTCTTCATCGTCGGCGATACGCCGCACCCCTGGCTGTTCCCGCGCACCGCGATGGCGGTGCATCACGGTGGTTCCGGGACCTCCCATTCGGCGAGCCGCGCCGGCGTGCCTTCGGTGGTCGTGCCGTTCGCCGGCGACCAGCCGTTCTGGGCGGCCCAGTTGCATCGCCTCGGTGTCGCCGACGCCCCGGTGAACGGCAGGCGGCTGGAAGCGCGGGCGCTGGGCCGCGCCATCGCGTTCGCCGATCGCGCCGACACCCGTGCCCGCGCCGCCGAACTGGGCAGGCAAATGGCCGCCGAGGACGGCGCCGGCGAGGCGGTCGCCGCAATCGAGCAACTGCTGTCAACCTGATCCGGGCAAGGTGCCTGCACCGGCGGATTGTCGCCGCATGCGAGGAACTCCGACATGTCCATTGCCCGCGCCGCTTTGCGCTCCCTGCTCGTGCCCTGCCTGCTGATCTCCGCCGCCACGCAGGCGCGCGATGTTCCGGCGACACCGGCCGCCTCCTCCGAGGTGCGCGTGCGCGATCTCTATCCACTCATAACCACGCCCGAAATGGCGGCCGCGCGCGATTTCCATGTGCGCCATTTCGGCTTCGAGGTGCTGTTCGAAGCGAGCTGGTTCGTCTACCTGTCCGGGCCGGCCGATGACGGGAGCCGCGGTGCCACGCTGGCGTTCATGACACCGGACCATCCTTCCCGTCCACCGGGGCCCGAAGCCTTCGACGGCGACGGCATGATCCTGACCGTCGAAGTCGCCGATGCGGCCGCCCTGCATGAAAAGCTGCGCGGCGAAGGCGCGCCGATCCTGCATCCCCTGACCGACGAGCCCTGGGGCCAGCGCCGTTTCATGACCCGGGATCCGGCCGGCGTGCGGGTGGACGTGGTGCAGCAGATCGCGCCGGAGGCCGGCTACTGGGAGCGCTTTGCCGCACCCCCGCGCTAAGGATCTGCTTGCCGCGCCGCTCGCACGGGCGGCGGCGGTCTTTGCGCCGCTCCGGCGAGGCTGTCGATGAGAGCGCGCGAGGCCGCCGACAGGCGTCGATGCGGCGCGTAGATGAGGGAGAACGGGCGCGACCGTCCGCGCAGCCTTGGCAAGACTTCGGTCAGGCGCCCCTGCCGCAGGGCGTCGGCCACGATGAAGTCGTAGGTCTGGCAGAGACCCGCGCCGCCGGCCGCGAGCGACACCACGCCGAGCACGTCGTCGGATACCGACAGGCGATCCGGCGGCATCCATTCGATGTCCTCGTCGCCGTCGCGGAACAGCCACGGCGCGATGCGCCCGCTGCTGGGCATCACGAACGGAATGCAGGCGTGTCCCGCCAGGTCCTCCAGCCGCACGGGCGTGCCGGTCTGGCGCAGATACGCGGGCGAGGCGACCACGCACAAGGCCGCGTCCTCCAACCGGCGCGCGGCCAGGCCGCTGTCGGGCAGCGCGCCCAGGCGGATGGCCAGATCGAAACCTTCGGCGACCAGATCGACGTTGCGGTTGGAAATGTTGAGCTCGATCCGGACCTGCGGATGCTCGCGTGAGAACCGCGCCAGCATTTCGGGCAGGCGATGATGGCCATAGGTGGTGGGCACGCTCAGGCGGACCCGGCCGGCGAGCGTGCCGGAGCGTCCCTGCACCGCGCGCTCGGCGTCGTCGAACAATGCGAACGCCGCGCGCGCCTGCTCCAGGTAGAGCTGGCCGGCCTCGGTCAGTCCGAGCCGGCGGGTGGTCCTTCGCAGCAACTGGTTGCCGAGATGGTTTTCCAGGCGCGCGATGGCGCGGCTGATCACCGAGGGAGTCGTGCCCAGCGTGACCGCCGCCGCGGTCAGCGAGCCCTGCTCAACCACGGTCACGAAAGCCTCCGCGTCGCCCAGATGATCGAACCGGCGCGCCATTATTGCTCCTTGAGGAAAAATATATTGCCTTCGCGCGAGTTTATACCCTCGCCGAGGCGGAATAGAGTGCCGGCCACTCCCGCCGCGTCCGCGGCTCCGTGTCGAAGGTCCGCTCCATGAAATCACTCAACGTCCTGGCCGCCGCGCTCGTGCTGGCGCTTCCTGCCGGCCATGCACAGGCAGCCAATGTGCTGGTCATCCTCTCGGATTCGGATCACCTGGATCTCAGGGACGACCGCGTGTTTCCCACCGGTTTCTACCTCAATGAACTGATGCAGCCGGTCAAGCGGTTCATCGACGCCGGCCACCAGGTCACCTTCGCCACGCCATCCGGCCTGGCGCCGACCGTCGATCGCGGGTCACTGGACCCGATGTACTTCGGAGGCGATGCCGGGGCATTGAAGGTGCACCAGGAGCTCCTCGACCGGTTGGCCCTGACCAGGCCGACGCATTCACCGGTGCTCAGCCTGGCGCGGGTGGAACAGATCGGCTACGGCCAGTTCGATGCCGTGTACGTACCCGGCGGCCATGCGCCCATGCAGGATCTGCTGAGCGATCCCGCCCTGGGCCGCCTGCTGGCCGATTTCCACCGCCGCGGCAAGATCACCGCGCTGGTCTGCCACGGCCCGATCGCGCTGCTGTCCACGCTGCCGGCCAATTCCGCATTCATCGCGGCGCTGGCCGATGGCAAGACCCCGCAGCCGCCTTCCGGATGGATTTACGCCGGTTACCGGTTGACCGTCATCAGCAACCAGGAAGAGGAACTGGCCAAGGGCGCGCTGCAGGGAGGACGGATGAAGTTTTATCCGCAGACCGCGCTGGAAGCGGCGGGAGCGCACCATGTGGGCAACGCGACCCCCTGGGCCGCCAACGTGGTGATCGATCGCGAGCTCATCACCGGCCAGAATCCGGCGTCGGCGAACGATGTCGCCGAGGCCATGCTGGAACGGCTCGACTGATGTCGCGATGCGCCATGTCCGGGAACGCGGATGCGGCGTTCCCGGCCTCAATGCACGTGCGAACGGCGCCCCGTTTCCGGCGTTGTCCTCACCCGCAGGCTTTCCAGTGGCGCGCCCATGCGCAACCAGACCTCGCGGAGAATGGCCTCGGCTTTCGGCCAGGCCAGCATGTTCCAGCTGTCGAAGCTTTCGACGTACTTGTGGTGAAGGACGTCGAGCACGTCGGCCAGGGGCTGGGCGTGATGGTGTAGATAGGCGTCGTACGCGAACCGCAGCGCCGGCTCGTAGCGCGAGAATGGCGTGCCGGGTTCGTGGAAGTCGTGGGTCACGTATTCCAGCTTCCAGTGGCGCAGTTCGGCCTGGATGTCGACGACTTCGCAGCGGTACCAGCGGCGGGCCGGGGGATGGATGGATCCCATGGTGCATTCCTCCTCTGACGATGGACATGGAATAGCACCGCCGCTGTATTCAGATCGTCAAATGCGGCCTGAACGGTGCCCCGCGATAACGCTTTCGCGACGCGGGATGCACCTGCTCTTGCCATCGCGCGCGGCATGGTGGACGCGTGGCACCGGCAACCCTCCTTTGACGATACGCCGGCCAGACCGAGATTCAGCAAAGTCCGTTTTCCGCAGTTTCCGGGCTTTTCGACCATCGGTCGCCACAGGAGAACCTCGCCGGACGCCCGCTTCTCGTCCGGTGCGAAGGGGGCCGGTCACGCGTCTGGATGGCCCCCTGGTTCTCCACAGGAGCCTTTCGCAGGGCACATGACAAAGGCGGCGGCCGGAAACGGCCGTCGCCTTTGGTTTGTCCGGGGACCCGCTCCCCGGCCGCGTGATGCGACCGGGGACAGGCGTGCGTCAGTTGCGGTCGAAGTTGTACTGCGCCGACGCGGCGTTGCTGATGATGCCCGACAGCGGCAGCAGCTGGGTCAGGAAGCGGTTCCAGCGGGTGACGCCGGCCGGGCCGACCCAGACCACGTCGCCGGGACGCAGGTGGAAACGATCGCCCAGCGCGAACGCCGCCGGCGAGCTGGCATCCAGGTGATACACGGTGGCCGGCTCGCGCTGCAGATCCTCCATGCCGCGGATCACGTAGACCGCGCTGCCCTTGGCGGTGATCGGATTCAGTCCGCCGGTGCGGCCGAGCGCCTGGGTCAGGCTCATGTCGGTGGTCTTGAAGTTGATTGCCTGCGGGCGCATCACCTCGCCGACCACGTAGACCTCCTTGCGATCGTTGAACGGCAGGTACAGCCGGTCACCGGGCTTGAGGTAGACGTCCGCGGCGACCTTGCCGTCGCGGTTCAGCGCATCCAGGTCCAGCGGATAGTCCTGGCCGTCGCGGGTCAGCACGAAGCCGGCCAGATCGGCTTCCTCCACGTTGATGCGCGCCTTGCCCACCGCCTGCGCCAGGGTCAGCGGCACGGTGGTGAATTCCTGCGGCGATGTATCGACGAATGCGCCCTGCAGCGCCACGCGACCACCATGGCCGACCACGTTGACGTCGATCTGCGGCGAACGCAGGTACTGGCCCAGGCGCGTGGACAGGCTGCTGCGCAGTTCCTCGATGGTCATGCCCTTGACGTTCATCTTGCCGGCATACGGGTAGAAGAACGTGCCGTCCGGCTGCACCAGCCGTCCGTTGGTGACGGCCTGCTGCTGGTTGCCGGCGGGGGTGGTCAGTTCGGGGTGATCCCACACCGTGACCAGGATCGTGTCGCCGGGCTGGATCTGGTAAATCTCGGGCTTGTAGCCGGCGAGCGCGGTCGGCAGCGTGACCGCCTGCCGGGGCGCGGCGACCAGTTCGGGCGTGATCGCGATCATGCGGGCATCGCTGCCCTCGACCGTGCCGTCGGCTGACGCGCTGACGTGGGTCATGCGCTGGCCGGCGCAACCGGCCAACACTGCCGCCAGCAACAACGAAGTGGTTAGGGATTTCACTCGCACACCTCTGTCTGCGGAAAACGATGTGCAACCCCGGCATGGCCGGGTTCGCTCGGTCATGGTGGCAAGCAGTGCGTGAAAAGAACGGCGGCGGGAAGACAATGGCGGATGAACGCGTGTCGCCGATGCGCGCACGCGCGGGGACCGCCTGTTCACAAACGCAGGTGCGCGGCGGTCAGGGCGACGATTTCCTTGAACGCCCGTCCACTCCGCCACAGCGCACGCGGCGACGGCAGCCAGTAACGCCACCAGCGCTTCGGCGCCCTGCCCTCCGGCACCGGCATCGGCATGACCTGCGCACCGGCCTGGCGGAACAACAGCGCCGCGCGCGGCATGTGCAGGGTGGAAGTGACCAGCAGCAGGCGCGGATGCGCGGTGCCGGCCAACGGCAGGCTGTAGCGCGCGTTGTCGCGGGTGTTATGGCTGCGTTCCTCCAGCACCAGCGCCGAACGCGGCACGCCCAGTCGCACGATCGCATCGGCCATCCGGCGCGCCTCGGTGGTATCGCCCTCGCCGCCGCCGCTGAGGATCACGATGGGTGCGCGCCCGGCCTGCCAGGCGCGCGCACCGGCGGCAAGCCGGCTGTAGCGCAGATCCTCCGGACGCACGTCGGGGCGATCCAGCCAGGCGTAGTGGCTGCCGCCGCCCAGCACCACGATGGCGTCGGCCGATGGCAGGAGCGCCGCGTCGCGCACCACCGGGTAGCGGTTTTCCAGCAGCCCGCGCAGGGTGTCGGACGCGAACGGGAACGACCAAAGCGCCGACCAGAACAACGCCGCCATCGCCACGCCCGCACCAAGCCTGCGCCGACGGCACAACCACAGCAGTGCCGCCAGCACCAGCAGCGTGAGTGTCAGCGTGGGTGGATAGGTCAGCGAAACCGCGAAATCCCTGAACATCGACATCGCGCCTCCACTCATATGACGATTCCGCGGCTGACGTAGACGTAGAACACCGCGCACGAGGCCAGCAGGCCGATCCGGATCAGCAACGGATTGCGCAGCGGCGCGATGCGCGCGTGGCACAGCACCGCGGCCAGGATCATCGAGACCGCCAGCCAGGCCGGCAGCAGGTAGCGATTGGAGAAGAAGCCCCAGCCGATGATGAAGAACGGCAGCGACATGACCAGATAGACGGAGGTGCTGTCCATGATGCGCTGGCGCCAGCCGGCCTGGATCAGCGGCGCCAGCAGGTGCGGCAGCAGGTACCAGAAGATGGTGAACACCGCGAAGTCGACCCGCACGCCCGAGCGATACAGCGGATTGGCGGTGTACTCCATCACCACGTCGTAGAAGCCCGGCGTGGCCATGCGCACCGCCAGCATCGACAGTCCGGATACATAGGCCAGGAACGCGCCGGCGGCCAGCACGCGCAGCCAGCGGGTGCTGAGCAGCAGCGCGGGCGCGCATACCAGGTACATCGCGGAGGAAAGGTGCAGGCTGGCCGCTAGCGCGCCGGCCAGGAAGAATCCGCCCCACTGCCGCCGATGGAAGGCCAGCAGCGCCACGAACACCAGTGGCGCCGCCAGCCCTTGCCGGATCGCGTTGATCGAGGCATTGGTGAACATCGGCGAGACGAACAGCAGCAGCAGCGAGGCGCACAGCAGGGTCTGCCAGGTGACCGGCGTTTCCAGGTAGCGCTGATAGCGCCGCACCGCCAGCGCCACCAGCACCAGCAACAGGGCGAACAAGGCGAACTGGTAGCCGGTGACGTCCAGGCCCAGTTGATACAAGGCGTAGCTCAGGTAGACGAAACCCGGCTCCAGCCGGGTCTCCGGCACGCCCTGCACCAGGTTCTCGAAGAAGCCGGCGTAGGTTTCGGTGTCGCTGCCGATGTCGAGCGAGCGCGTACCCACCAGCCAGCAGGCGAACAGTGCCACGCCGACCAGCAGGATCAGGCCCAGCCAGCCGCGCGCCATCGTATCGATCTGGCTGCGCCGGCTGGTCTGCAGATCGCGCGCGAGGACGGTGTTCACGAAGCCACTCCGGTCTGGCGCGAACGCATCGCCAGCAGCAGCCGCCGACGGGTGCGCCGGACGATGCCAACGCCGCGCGCGAACCAGTGTTCGGCCGGGCTGACCAGCCCGCGCCGCAGCAGTTCGTGCCGGACCTCTCGTCCGGCCCGATGCATGGCGTCCAGATCGCCGCTCAGGCCGCCGGCGCCGTAGGTGGGCTTGTGCCAGTACGCCAGCACCTGGTTGAGCTTGGCGCAGCGATAGCCGGAGAAGCCGATCTCCGCCCACAGCAGGAAATCCTCCACCCGCCGGAAGCGTTCGTTGAAACGGAATGGCAGATCCCGGCGCAGGATCACCGAGGCGGTCGGGAAAGGATTGTTGAGCAGGAAGCGGCGCCGGCCGATCGGGATGGTGCGTACCGGCGGGTGCAATGGCAGCGGCCCGGCCCCACGCTCGCGGACCGCCATGCGATGGGCGATCAGGGCCAATCCCGGATCCGCCTCCAGCGCGGCGATCTGCAACGCGATCTTCTGCGGCGCCCAGGTGTCGTCGGCATCGAGGAACGCGAGGTACGGCTGGCGAGCGCGTTCCCAGCCCAGGTTGCGCGCCTGCGACGGGCCGCCGTTGGCGGGCGCGGCGACCACCACCACCCATCCGGGTGGATAGGCGGCGGCGACGCCATGCAGTGCGTCGAGCGTGCCGTCGCCGCTGGCGTCGTCGACCAGGATCACTTCGGCGGGTCGCCGCGTCTGCGCGGCCACCGATGCCACCGAGGCGGCGATCGTATCGGCGCAGCGATAACAGGGAATCACCACGCTGACCGGCGCGGCCGCGGAATCCGGCGAAAGATGCGGGTTCATGCGTATGCGTGCTCCTGCGCCCATGGCGCGCATTTGAATATGTCTTCCGCCCGATCGGCGTATACACCGGGTGAAGAGCACTCCAACCGCCGTTCGGCCAGCAAGGTGGCGACGACATCGCTGAACGGATGGCCCTGCGCGGTGGTGATGCGGCGGCGCTGTGGCAGGCCGATGTCGTCGGCGAAGTCGCGGCACTTGCGGTGGTAGTCGATGATCACGAACGGCACGCCGCACAACCAGGCGACGATCGCCCCGTGCAGCCGCGCGCTGACCATCACGTCGCAACGACCAATCGCGGCCACCATCGCCAACGGATCCGGCTGGGTATAGCGCAGCACCTCTGCCGCCACCCCACCGGCGCGCAGGCGACTGGCCAGTGTCTCGGCCAGGTTGCCGTCGCCGTGCCGGGGATGTTCGTTGAGGCTGAACACATCGACCACCAGCCGGCGCGAGCGCGCTTCGGCCAGGATCGACTCGACGAAGGCGTCCTCCCATGCCCGCATCGCCGGTGCGCCATGCGCGCCGCCCTCGGCATACCGGCACGGCGCCACGCCTACCCGCATCGGCGCCTCCGGCGCCTGCTCCGCGCGCACCGGCATCGCGGCCAGGCGCGGCAGAAGCACCGCCAGATCACAACCGGGATGGGCGCGCGTGGACAGGCCCATGCGCTGGATCCATTCGTACGACCGGCGATCGCGCACGGAGATGTAGCTGAAGCGATCGAGGAAGGAGGCGGAGGCCGCTTCCTGCTGCGGGTTGGCGAACGGGCCGATTGAAACGCCGATCGCCGCCAGCTCCAGGCCGCGCCGGCGCCGTGCCGTCTGCATCATCGGCTTGCGGAAGGATTCGCGCGCGGTGATCACCGAACCGCCGCCCATCACCAGGACATCCGAACCCACCGTGGCGCTGGCGAAGCTGAGCAAGCGGCTGCCCTTGCCCAGCGCGCCCATCGCGCCGTACCAATCGCGGGGATAGAACGCCGGCACGGTGCTGACCCCGGCCATGCCCGCCAATGGCGGGCCGACCAGGCGCGGCGCCGCGTTCCAGTAGCGCTCGGCCGCCCGCGTGCAGATCACGCCGAACAGGTCGTCGCCGAAGTTGCGCATTCCGTAGTAACCGGTGAAGGCGATACGCGGTCTATCCATCAGTCCAGCTCCAGCGCGTCGACCCGACGGGCACCGCGGTACATGAGACCGAGCAGCAAGGCTTCGGCGATGACGGTGGCGATGGCCGCGCCCAGTTCGGCGAACGCGGGAATCAGCGCCAGGTTGAGCAGGACCGCCGCCAGCGCGGCCAGCGCCATCGCGCCGACCCGGTAGCGCATGTGCCCTTCGGTGAGCAGCACCGAACCCACCGCGGTGGACAGGAAACGCAGTGGCACGCACAGCGCCAGCACCTGCAGCAGCGGCACCACGGTGCGATAGCCGGCGCCGAAAATCTGCGGTGCAAGCGCCGCGCCGAACGCCAACGCGACGCCGCCGGCGATGCCGCTGGCCAGCATGGCGATGCCCCCCCAGCGATAGGCCTGGCGGAAGCGGGGCTTGTCGTGGACCGCCCAGCGATGCAGCTTGGACAGCAGGAACTTCTGGTACACGGTGGCCGGGAACAGGTAGATCGCGGTCATCACCGCCAGCGCGATGCCGAAATGGCCCGCCGCCGCATCGCCGGCCAGGTACTTCAACAACACCGTACCGATCTGGAAGAACACCGGGTACAGCACCGCCGCCATGCCGTAGGGCCAGGCCTGCACGCACAGCTCGCGCACCCCGGGAAGCGTCGCGGGCAAGGCCACCTCCTGCTTCGCGCCATGTCCGCGCAGGGTCCAGCGACCCCGCGCCATCGCCCGCCATTGCGGCCACGCGCCGAGGACCGCGAGCACCGCGATGAGGCTGTAGCCCAGCGCCACCATCTCCACCCGCATGCCCGACCAGGCCAGCGCGTAGCCCGCCACCAGCAACCGGCCCAGCGGCATCCATAGTTGCCAGGCGGCCAGCGCGCCGTAGCGTTCCTCCAGCCGCAGCTTGCTTCCAATCTGCTCGACCGCCAGCAATCCCACGACCACCGGCAGGAGCAGCCAGAGCAATTGCCGGGTGCGCGCATCGACCGGGGGGCCCCATTCGGCCCAGGCGGCCACGCCGACCACGGCCAGCGTGGTGCTGGCGGCGATGAAGCGCTCGGAAGCACGACGCCAGCGTTCGGCCTGCCAGCCCTCCGTGCCGAATGCCTTG
Organism: Pseudoxanthomonas sp.; assembly: GCF_024710765.1. Taxonomy (GTDB): domain Bacteria; phylum Pseudomonadota; class Gammaproteobacteria; order Xanthomonadales; family Xanthomonadaceae; genus Pseudoxanthomonas_A. The sequence goes on along the minus strand of NZ_JANJUE010000143.1, from coordinate 26,291 downwards.
AGCCGGAACTGGGACAGGCCGAACCCGGCCAGCGGCGCGACCAGGGTGATGGTCGCCAGCGAGGATGCGAACAGGCCGTACTCGGCGGGACCGAAACGGCGCGCGAGCAGCGTCTGCGCCGCGAACACCATCACCGCGCCGACGGCGGTGGCCAACCACAGCAGGGACAGCGCGCTCAGGGCGGGACGCAGCGGCATGGGCAGGATCCTGTGCATCATCCGGCCATCGCTCCCTGCAGCCGCAGCGGCAGCAGTTCGCCATAGACCTCGCAGGTCTTGCGGATCACCACCCGTTCGTCGAAGTCGCTGAGCGCGCGGGCACGGGCGCGCTCGCCCAGTCGCCGCAGCAGGTCGCGGTCATCATCCAGGCGGGCGATCACCTGCGCCAGCGAGGCGGCGCTGCGGGGTTCCACGTGCAGCCCGTCCTCGCCGTCGCGGCTGACCACCTCGCGGCAACCCGGCAGGTTGGTGGTGACCAGCGCGATGCCGCAGGCGCCTGCCTCGATCAGGCTCTTCGGGACGCCTTCCCGGTAATAGCTCGGCAGCGCCATCACGTCGACCGTGCGCAGCAGCGCGGGCATGTCGTCGACATGCCCCAGCCACTCCAGCGTGCCCTGCGCGTGCCAGGCCCGCACTTCCCCGTCGGCCACCGAATGCGGGTTGCCGGTGTCGGGCATGCCGGCGAGCAGGAACCGGATGTCCCTGCCCTGCGCCTTCAATTGCGCGGCGGCGGCGGCGTACTCGTGGATGCCCTTCTCGCGCAGCAGGCGCGCGGCCAGCAACACCCGCAGCGGGCGTCGCGTGGCGCCATCGGGCTCCCGCAGCAGGAACCGGGTGAGGTCCACGCCGGAGCCGCGGATCAGGCGGATGTTGTGCGGTGGCGCCAGGCGCGCATCGGCGAAGGCCTGCGCATCGTCGGGGTTCTGCAGGATCACCCGCGAACGCTCGCCACCCAGCGCGCCGCGCATCAGCAGCGAGACCAGCGGCCGCAGCATCCGCGCCTTGGCGCGATCACTGGAGAACACATAGCCCAGGCCGGTGACCGCGTTGACCACCGCCGGCACCCGCGCCACGCGCGCGGCCAGCGCGCCGTACACCGCGCACTTGAGGGTGAAGCTGTGCAGGAGGTCCGGCTGTTCCTCGCGCAGCAGCTGCACCAACCGCGCCAGGGTGCCGGCCTCGCGCCAGGGATTCAGGCTGGAACGCTGCATCGGCAAGGGCCGCCAGCGGATGCCATGCGTCTGGAAGCGGTCGCCGAAGTCGCCCGGAGGCGACACCATCACCACGTCCATGCCCATCGATCGGAGCTGCAGCGCGGTGGAAAGTCGGAAGTTGTAGAGGTACCAGTCTGTATTCGCGAACAGGATGAACTTCATGCAGGCGCCGTAGGGGAAGCGTCGTGCCGATTCTAGAAAGTCGAGTCCGCAAAACCGTTCACGCGCTCACCACCAAACCGGCGCGTCATGCAACAAACAGGCAATAAAAAGGCGGCCCGGAGGCCGCCTCTGCACGCGCTCGTCATGACGCTGAGCGCCGGCTCACCCGTGGATCATTTGGCGTAGCCGTTGGTGGTCACCCGGATGTCGTAAACGTCGCTGACCCGCGCCACGTGCGCGCCGTTGCCCTTGTTGCCGTCAACGAACCCGGTCATGTAGGTGAGCGGATAAACCGTCTTGTTGACGCCATGCAGGCGGGTGTTGTTGTTGCGCGAAATGTTGCCGCTGTACTGGTAGCTGCGGGTGGCGCTGCCGAACATCATGCCGACCAGGTAGTTGTGGCGGATGGTGTTCTGGGCGATGTAGCCGCTTTCCGGACCGATGGTCAGGATGCCGTGGCCGCCGTTGTACTCGATGGTGCAGCGCTTGATGGTGACGCCCTTGACCCGCTTGTACACCAGGATGCCGTTGCCGGCATTGCCGTGGATGTGGCAGTTCTCGATGTGCACGTTGGAGGTGGTGCGCAGGTCGCCGACGTCGGGTTCGATGTCGATGCCGCAGGCCGGCGCGATGCCGTTGCAGTCGCTGAATTCGCTGTCGTAGACCTTGACCCCGATCGCATGGCCGATGGTCAGGCCCTGGCGACGGTTGCCGGTGCAGACCACGTTGGCGATGACCACGTCGCTGCAGGCGATGGTCGGTGCATTGGTGACCATCGCGCCGCCAATCGAGATGCCGTCGCCCCAGCACTTGGACACATGGATGTCGCGCACGGTGACTTTCGAGGAACCCCGGATCATGATGCCGTGGCCCCATTCACCGGTCGTGCCCAGGTGGGTTTCGCGGTCGCCGATGATCTGGCCGCCGGAAATCTCCACGTTGCTGACCTTGTAGGCCATCAGCACGTAGGCGCGCTCCTTGTCGTTGCGCTTGGCGCGCAGCCGGGCGCCGTCCTGCAACAGCAGGTGCATGTTGCTGCGCAGGCGGACGTTGCGGGTCGGATCGATGACGTAATCGCCCGCCGGCACCACCACCGTGCCGCCGGTGGAGGGCAGCGCATCGATGGCGTACTGGAACGCGGTGGTGTCGTCGGTCGCGCCGTCGCCACGGGCGCCCCAGTCACGCACGCTCAGGGTGGTGCTGCCCCGCACGCGGGCGGGTGGCGAGTAGACCGCCGCCAGCACCTTGGGAACGCCTGTCGCGTAGAGCGCCGCCGGCAGCGCCAGCAGCAAGGATTTGCGCAGAAATTCGCGCCGAGGCGTCCCTGCCTCGCGCACGTCGTGCACGAGTGCATTGTTTTTCACAGCCATGACCCCTGCGGGTCAATTGACCCGTCACTAAAGGAAAACCAAGGAGATGTCGCGGGTACCCGCGACGGTGTGACTATAGGGGTTCCACGCGCGTCGTACAGATGCTGGTTTCGTATCTGTGAGCATGCTCAAAAACCGCGCGCAAAATGATTCAGGTTGAGGGAGGAAACAGCGGGTTTCCTTTACCCGATTCCATGGTCGAGTCCGCTGTTCGCGCGCTTTTTCCAACATGATTCGCCCTGCAGGAACGACGTGAGTCGCGCCCCATCAACCGCAGCGGCGTCGCGACTCACGTCGCTCCTACACAAGGGCTCCACCGATCATCAGCGGCCTGGACGGCTGCTGGCCTCTATGCGGATGCCATCCGCGCCGCGGGCAACGTCCACGTTCATCCAGCCGCGCTCGCCGGCTTCGCGCCTGCGTGCGGCCACCGCGCCGGAGTTGCCGCCGATCCGGTTGTCGCGCAGATGGAAGTCGCGGCTGGCGGCGCGGATCGCGATCCCGCGCAGGCCGTTGCCGCGGATCTCGTTGCCCTCGATGACACCGCCCCGCGCCGCGCGCAGGTGGATGCCGTCGCCGCGGTTGTCGAGGATGCGGCAACGGCGGATGGTGACGTCGTGGACGCGCTCGTACAACTGGATGCCGGCGCCGTGATTGCCCTGGGCCAGGCAGTCCTCGATCACGATGTCGCGCGCGTCGCCCCCCGGATCCGGTTCGATGTCGATGCCGCAACCGGGCAATATCCCGCCGGTATCCACGAACGAACAGCGCCGCACCCGGACCTGGCGGGAACGGCCGATGGTGAGTCCCTGGCGGCGGTTGCCCTGGCAGACCACGTCCTGGATCAGTACGTCGCGGCTGGGCAGTGGCGCGCCCCCCGCCACGCCGGACAGGCCGCCGACGGAAATGCCGTCGCCCCAGCAGCGGGTGATGTGCAGGTCGTGCAGGCGGATCCGCCCGCTGCCGCGCACCATCACCCCGTGGCCCCATTCACCGGTGGTGGCCAGGTGCCGCTCGCGGTCGCCGATGATGCGGCCGCCCGACACTTCGACGTCCTCCACCTGCTGCAGCAGCAGGACATAGGCGCGCGGGGCGGCGTTGCTCATGGCGACCAGCCGGGTGTCGGCCGCCATCGACAGGTGCACGCGGCTGCGCAGTCGCACGCTGCGCAACGGATTGATCAGATAGTTGCCGGCCGGCACGACGACTGTTCCGCCGGCATCCGGCAAGGCGTCGATCGCCGCCTGGAACGCGCGGGTATCGTCCTGGCGGCCGTCGCCGCGGGCGCCGAAGTCGCGCACGTCCAGGCGCGCACCAGCGGGCGCCGACGATTTCGCCAGGCCTGGCCACGCGGTGCCGGCGAGCAGGCCACCCGCCAGCAGGCCGTGCAGGCAGCGGCGTCGATGGCGGTCCACCGTCAGGCCGCTTCCTCGCGTGCGACCGGTGTCGCCGCCGCGCCACGCGCCGCCAGCCACGGCAAGACGATGGCCAGCAGGTAGAACTTGGAGGCGTGGTACTTGTTGTCCAGCCGGCGCCGGTTGCGTTCCAGCCACGGCGCCGCGCCCGGCAACAACTCCGCCAGCGCGCGCGCGTAGTCATGGACCTGGTCGAACCGTTGCGCGGCCAGGCCGCACAGGTCGAAGCGGAAGCTGCCCTTGCGCTGGACGTACGGCAGTTCCGCGAAATGGGTGGCGATATGGCGCCGGATCAGCATCTTGTTGACGCCCGTTTCCGGATCGACCTTCTGCCGCCGCGGCACCTCATGGTGGATCCACTCGCGCAGATCGTAGTCGCAGAACGGATAGGCCGCTTCCAGGCCCAGCGCGTCGGCGGTGTACAGGCCCTTGGCGAAAGCACCCGCCGAACCGGCGATCGACATCGACATGTCGCGCCATTCCCATTCGCTGGTGGCGGTGGCGATCTCTTCCTGGAACAGCGTCATCCGCGCCCGCGATCGACGCGAGATCGGATGCCCGAACAGCGCGTCCACTTCCGCATCGCTGAAGCGCGAGCCCGGGAACACACGTTCGATCGGGGTCATCTGCAGGGTGCCGAGCAGGAAACAGGCCTCGAAGCTGCGGTCCACCCCGGGCAGCGCGGTGAGATCCAGCGGTAGCCGCACGTCGCGCGCCAGCCTGCCCAGGACCTGGTGCTGCCGATCGACCGGAGTGCCGAAGTAGCTGTCGGCACCCAGGCCGTCGATCACGCCGTCGCCGCCGCGCGCACGTACTTCGGTACCGAGGTCGGCGTAAGACAGCAGGGCGAAGTCCGCGGTGAGCAGGGGCATTCGCTCCGCCAGCGCCAGGTAGCGGTCATAGGCGCGACCCGGATCGCAGACCAGCGATTCGTGGCGCAGGCCCAGTCGCCGCGCGACCTGGCGGGCGGAATCGACCTCGTTCTCCTCGCGCCCGCCCAGATAGGTGATGCAGGTGGCATCGGGACGGGCGTCGGCCAGGGCGATGGCCAGCGTGGTCGAATCCTTGCCGCCGCTCTGCAGCAGCCAGGGCGAGGCCATCGATGCGCAGGATTTTTCGATCGCCTCGCACAGCTTGCGGTGATAGACGGCGATCCAGTCCTGCGGATGGCTGGCCACCTCGGGCACCTCGCCGGCATTGCGGAACTTGAAGCGGAAGCGCGGCGTGGTGTGCATGTCCTGCTCGGGCGAGAACCCGAACGTGACCAGCTTGATGCCTTCATAGATGGAGTGCGGCGGATAGACGAAGGCATTGCGCAGCAGGTCGGCCACCGACACGGGGTCGATGCGCTGCGCCGGCGCCGCCGCCAGCGGGGAAAAGTCGGGCTTCCCGTAGTACGGGGACATCGTGATCTGCATGGCGCGTCCTTGTGGGGGGATCAGCGGGAACCGGCGGTGCGTGGCGCGGGCAGGTACTCGTAGTAGGTGTAGGCGTACTGCCCTGCCCCGCGCTTCTCGACGCCGTTGAAGATGGCGCCCTTCACCTCGACACCGTTCTGCTCCAGGCGCTGCTTGGCCAGGGCGATCTCGCGCTGCTGGTTCAGGCCCCAGCGCACCACCAGCAGGCAGGTGCCGGCGTGCTGGCCGATCACCGCCGCGTCGGTCACCGCCAGCACCGGCGGGGTATCGATCAGCACGATGTCGTAGTCCTGCGCGACGTCCTTCAGCAACGCGGTGAAGTTCTCGTGCATCAGCAGTTCGGACGGATTGGACGGAATCGCGCCGCGCGAAATGAACGACAGGTTGTCGGCGCCGGCGACCCGGCGCACGGCATCCTCCAGTTCGATCCGGCCCATGATCAGATCGGAAAGTCCGCCCTCCCAGCGCACGCCGACCGCGTCATGCAGCGTGCCGCGACGCATGTCGGCATCGATCAGCAGCACCCGCTGCCCGGTCTGGGCGATGGTCACCGCCAGGTTGGCGCAGACGAAGGTCTTGCCCACGCCCGGGCTGGGCGCGGAAATCATCAGCAGGTTGTTGCGGGTCTTCATCCGGGCGAAGTGCAGGCTGGTGCGCAGCGTGCGCAGCGCCTCCATCGCCAGGTCGGACGGCGCGCTCAGGGCCAGCAGGCGCTGGCGCCGTTCGCGGCGGCGGTTGCCGGTGCGCTGGGTCAGCTCGTGGCCCTTCTCGCTGAAGGGAATCGACGCATACACCGGCAGGCCCAGCAACTCGATGTCCACCGGATCCTCGACCCCGCGGCGGAACAGCTGGCGCATCAGCACGAAGGCGATCATCAGCACCGCGCCCAGCGCGGTGCCGGCGGCCAGCACCGGCAGCGGCTTGGGCCAGGCCGGGCTGTTGAGGTTGACCGCGGCCGGATCGATCACGCGTGCGTTGCCGACCGCGCTGGCGCGGGCGATGTTCAGCTGCTGCGCCTGATCCAGCAGGTTGGCGTAGGTCTGGTTGGTGACTTCTACGTCGCGATTCAGGCGGAACAGGCCCTGCTGGGTATCCGGCAGGTTGTGGATCTTGCCCTGCAGGGCCGCGCGCTCGCCTTCGAACTGGCTGATCTGCTTCTGCAGGGTCTGGTAGGTCGGATGCGAGGGCGTGAAGCGGTTGGCGACCTCGGTCATCTGGATGCGCAGCTGCTGGATGCTCGAATCCAGCGCGATGGTCTGGTCCAGCAGCGCACGGTTCTGCACCGCCACGTCCAGGGTCTGGGTGCGCGACTGGAAATTGCGCAGCGCGGCCTGCGCCTTGTCCAGCTCCTCGCGCACGTTGGGCAGTTGCTCGGTCACGAACTTCAACCGGCTCGCGGCCTCGGCGGAGGTGCGGGCGACGTTCTGGTGCACGTACTCGCGGGTGACCTCGTCCAGCACCGCGCGGGCACGCTCGGGGTCGGCGTTGGCATAGGTCAGCGCGATGACGCCGGAGTTGCGGCCCTGCTCGGTGGCGGTGATGTCCTGTTTCAGCGCCGCCATCACCGTGGACGGATCGCGCCGGGTCACGTCGAAACGCATGCCCGGATTGGCGACCAGCCGCTGTACCTGCATGACGATGCCGCCGGACTGCGCCACCGCGCCGGCGCGGCCGCGCAGCAGCACATCGCCGCCCGAGGAAGCCAGCACGTACTGGCCGTTCTCGCCGGCGATCACTTGCAGGCGCGTGCCGGTCATCCCGCGCGGCACTTCCATCCGGCCGATGTCCAGCACCTCGCCACCCCAGCCATAGCGGTCGAGGCCGAGCCAGGGCGTGGCCAGCGTGCCGGGATGCGACTTCTGGTAGCGACGGGCGATGAAGTCGCCCAGCAACGGCAGCCGCGCCGGCTGCACGTCCACGTCCAGATCCAGCCGGCTCATTGCCTCGCCAATCACCCGGCGCGAAGTCAGCAACTGCACTTCGGTCGCGCCCGGCGAGGTGGAGATCGGGGGCGGGCCCTGCATGGCGGCATTGGGATTCACGCCCGGCGGAATCGCGGGCCGGTTCTCGACCTGGACCACGGCGTTGGCCTCGTAGGTCGGGGTGACGATGGCCAGGTACAGCAGGCTGGCGAGGAAGAACACCGCCGTGCCGAACAGGATCACGCGCTTGTTCTCGTTGAGCGTCGCCACCAGGGTCGGCAGATCGACGTCACCCTCGCGGGGCGCGGGCGTCAGCTCGGGGCCGGGCGGAAACGTTCGGGTGATGAGTTGAGTGGCCATGGGGGAAGTCACCTCGTTGCCAAAGGGAAATCACGCACGCCGATCAGGACGCCTCGCGCACGCCATAGGCGTAGCGGACGTCGTCGGCTTCGCGCGGTTGGGATTCGTGCTTGCCCGCGCGCAGGCGGATCAGCGCGTCCGGAACCTCGTCGCCGGGCAATCCGGCGCGCGGGTCGTTGGTGGTCGCGGTGGCCAGCGACTGGTAGACGGCGGGCTCGCTGAGCAGGGTCAGCACCCGTCCGGCGATGGCCAGCGCGGTGGTACCGATGGCGATGCCGTCGCTGCCCGGCGTATCGCACACCCGCAGGACCGGCTTGCCGGGCAGTTGTCCGGGGAATGTGCTGCCCTGCCCCGCCAGCACCAGTTGCGCGCGCTCCAGCAGGTGCAGCCACGCCAGGTAGTCGGACAGCTCCAGCATGTGCACGTTGTTGAAGGCGTGCAGCGCGCCGGATGCCTCGTTCGCCTCGGCGGCTTCGCGCGGCCAGACGATGTCCACGTCGGGACGGCGTCGGGCGATCATCTCCAATGCCTCGACCAGCGGCGCGGCGTCGGCGCGGTCGGCGGTGCAGGCCACCATCAGCAGCGGGCTGTCCGGGCGCAGGAACGGGAATCGCCAGGCGATCGCGCTGCCCAAGCGCGGTTCGCCGCGCAGGGTGTCCAGGCCGGTGCGCAGGCTTTCGGCGACGATGCCGTCCTGCACCAGCACGCGGTCTTCCGGCACGCCTTCCAGCAGCAGGCGCTGGCCGGCGTCCTCGCTGGCGGCCACGTGCAGTGCCGCCAGCGACTGGACGATGCGGCGGCTGGCCTCGTTGGGCCAGTGCGACGGCGTGGCCACGCTGGCATCGCCGTCCACGCAGACCACCGGTACTTCATCGGCATGCGCGGCCAGGCTCAGGGCGAAGGTGGCCGGACCGTTGCCGGGCACCAGCACCACATCCGGGCGCAACTGATCGAGCAGCTCGCGCACGCCGTTGACCAGCGCGTCGGTGCCATCGTCGCCGGCCAGGCGTTCCTGGGCCTCCAGGCCGAACAGCCGCAGCGCGGCCTCGCCGTCGGTGCCGGGTACCTCGGCCAGGCAGACGCTGGTCTGGAAGCGGCCGTCATCGGCCAGGCGCTGCGCGATCGGCGCCACGCCCATCGCTTCCGGCGTCGCCGCGACCACGCACAGGGCCCGCAGGGGTTCGTTGCCATCGGCGTCCCGGGCCAGCGGGTACGGCTCGTGATCCTCGCTGCTGGCGGGCGCCGACATCGCCCGCGCCGCGTTGCGCGCCGGCACGAACCGCGCCAGCCCGGTGGACGGGCGCCAGCGCCAGCGGAAACCGCGCTTGCGCGTTTCCAGCAGGCGCGGCAGGCCCACGACATACATCACCGTGGCGGCGATGAAGCACGCCAGGTTGAGCAGGTCGGGGGCGGCGCGCAGCACGAAGCCCAGCAGCGCCAGGCCAATGCCGGCGGCAACCATCAGGGCCAGGGTCGTGCGTGCCGAGAAGCCCTCGTCCATCAGCAGGTGATGCAAGTGCTGGCGATCGGCGCCAAATGGCGAACGCCCCACGCGGATGCGCCGGTACATCACCGCCAGCGTATCCATCACCGGCAGCGCGACGCACCACAGCACGTCCACCGGCGCCAGCCGGCCGACCCGCGAATGGCTCAGGTAGATCAGGCTCCAGCCCAGCAGGAAGCCGATCGCCATGCTGCCGGCGTCCCCCATGAAGATCTTGCGCCCGTCCGGCCAGCCCAGGTTGGCGAAGATGTATGGAATCAGGGCGGCGAACAGCACCTGCAGCATCAGCATGGCGCCCACCGCGGTCCAGCCGGCGCGGTCGTACATCAGCACCGAGCCGATGCAGACCAGCGCCACGGAGGCGGCCAGGCCATCGATGCCGTCCAGCATGTTGAAGGCGTTGATCAGCCCGATGACCGCGAAGATGGTCAGCGGGATGCCCCAGATGCCCAGGCGGATGTCGCCCGGCAACAGGCCGCCCAAATTGTCGACGTAGTAGCCGGTGCTCAGGATCACCAGCGCGACGATCGCCGATTCGATCAGCAGCCGCGATTGCACCGTCAGGTGGACCACGTCGTCGGCCACGCCCATCGCCACGATCAGTGCGGCGCCCATCATCACGCTCATGACGAAGCGGTCGATGAAGCCCAGGTAGGCCAGTCCCACCAGCAGCCCGATGAAGAAGCAGATGCCGCCAATCAGCGGCACGCGGCCGTTGTGGTGCTTGCGGTCGTCGTCGGGGCGGTCCACCAGGCCGACCCGGCGCGCCCACGGTCGCATCGAGAAGATGGCGAACAATGTCACCGCCAGCGCGATCGCGCTGGCGGCGATGATCCTCGGATGCTCCATCCAGAATTCCTCGTTTGTCCGTGATGGCATCCTGTCCAACCGGTCATCCCTGGCAAAACCACCGTCCCACGTGATACGCGTGTTAGTGGTTCGTTCCGTTGCGAATCTACGGACAGCATCTTGATGAGCGCATGAAAGCGCGACGTGCGCACGGGCAATCGCTCAGCTGTGTGCAGGCACCGCGCACATTCGTGAACTGGCGTTCATCGGCATGCGATCGCACCACGCGCGTGCGCACGAATCGATGAGTTCGAAGGTGCGGATGAACTCCTCGCGCGGCCGTCCGCAGGGATCGCGTATCTCGCGCATCCCCTTCCACCGCCCCAGCAGGTGCATGCGCGTGCGCAGCGGTGGCGCGATCGCCGCGAGTGCGCGGAGCTGGCGATTCTCCATCGCCAGGATCAGATCCGCCTCGGCCAGCATCTGCAGATCGATCTGGCGCGCGGCATGGTGATCCAATCCCAGACCATTTTCCTTCAACAACTCGGCGGCCATCGGATACACGCCATCACCGATCCGCGCCGCCAGGCCGGCGGATCGCACATGGACGTCGCCGCCCAGCCGCGCGCTCAGGATGGCTTCGGCCATCGGACTTCGGCAGATATTGCCGACGCAGACAATCAGGACCCGGTACATCGTCACTTCGAGGATGAGATGACGCGCAGCCTGCCAGTACGGGCGTGTCGAGCGTGTATGTGGATATTCTTCACGTGCTCGTCAGCGCATCCGCTTTAAGAGGTGGACAGCTGGATGAATGCCCGGGATTCCGGAGTCGCGGTCCCGGCTCATGCGGGATGCCGAAAGTCCTTCCTCATCATTCCAGCGAAAACGTGAATCCGTCGCGCGGACAGCGTCCGCAACGAAACCCGGCCCGTCCCCGATTCATCGGGTACTTCCCCCATTCCCCGAACCCGAGACCTCCCCATGGCCGTGCTGAGAGTTCGCCTGACCGGAAGTGAAGCCGATGCCGCCACGGTGATCAGCGTGGTGCACGGCGTGGACGGCGTCGAACGGGTGGAGGAAGTGGCGGACCTGATGCCGCACATGGACGACGATGATTCCAGTTCCGCGGGACTGGTCGATGATCAGGGCAGCGGTGGCATTCACGCCCTGGAGATAGAAGTGCCCGGGCCGCGTGCGGGCGACGAGGTCCGCGAACTGATCATCCGCAGCGCGGAGAGCCTGGGCATGGCGGTCGAATTCGTCGACGAGTTCTGAGCGGCCAGGCCGCAGACGGCGGCGGTACCCGCGGCTTCCACGATGGGGGCACCGCCGCATCCCGGCGCCAACCGGAATGCGACGGAAGGGTGTCGCGGATGGCCTCAGCGGCGGCGGTCGCCGCGGTCGCCCTGCCCCGGTTTGGCCGGATGCGTCGCGTGGGTCCGGACGTCCCTGGACAGGGAACGGCCCAGATCGTCACTTTCTTCGAAACGGCCACGCTCATCCCGGCGAACCAGGCGCTTGTCGCCATTCGGCGCGATGAACTCGCGCTTGCCGCCTCCGGCCGGCTTGCGAACGGTATCCATGGTCATCTCCTACATCATCTTGTCGCGCGACTGCTCGGCACGCGCGGCGCCGATTGCGGTTTCGACGTTGCGTTCCTCTTCCGGCGGAGGCAATACCGCCGGCAGGCCAAGCGACTGGATCCACAGTTCACGCGCCCAGCCGCGGGTGTGGTAGAGGTGATGATCCTCTTCCTTTTCCACCTGGTCGTGCGCTGCCTTGAGGATCTTGCCTTCCTGCTTGCCCGCCTTCTCGGCGACCCGGCCGATCAGCTCCCAGTTCTGGTGATCCTTGGTTTCGGCCAGCACCACGCATTCGGCCGCCACCAGTTCCGCCGCCGCGGGATCGGCGCTGGCCATCGCCATCCGGATCGCCTTCACCAGTGAGCGGCCATGATGGGCGACGACTTCGCGACCGGGACTGGCGGCTTCCGGGTCCTTGCCCAGCTGTTCGAACACGTCCAGCAGGATCTGCTCGTGCTGGCGGGTTTCGTCCAGGTACTTCTGCCATTCTTCCTTCAGGTCCTCGTTCTGCGCCGCCTCGATCGCCGCGGTATAGACCTGGATGCCGCCGCGCTCGGTTTCCAGCGCCTGCAGCAGCAGTTCGTTCACCTGGGTCTGGTCGGTCATGGATGAGCGTGCCATCGGATACTCCTTGCCGTCGGGTGGGGAGAAAATCGCGCGGCCAAGCCGCGCTGGTGATGTTCTAGCGTTCCGTGTGCAAACACGCCGTGACAACCGCGTGCGAATGCGTGCATCAGCCCTTAACGGAAACCACCGCGGATGCATACACGCTCTTGCCGGCCTCGGGAGTAGAAGCGACTTTCCCTGTCATCGCGTGCGCGGCACGCAGGAGACCACATGAGTCCGCTTGCGGATTCCCCGTGCTGTTACTTGCCCGAACGCGCGCCGCCGGTGAACGTGCCGCTGGCCATCTACGCCTGTTCCATCGACGACATCACCGGCTGGTTCAACGGCCGCTACGACGGCCGGGCCTGGCATGCCGATTTTCCCGCCGAGGACGATGAAGGCTGGTACGTGCTGGGCTGGCGCCAGCCGCTGGCGCCCTTGGATGACGCCTGCGTGGATTGCAGCGGCTTGACGACGCATCCGCTGGGCCATGAACCGCGCCTGTTGCGTGCCGCGCCCATCAACTGAACTCCCCGAACGGCCCTATTGCGTGATGAACGCGCGCGGCCGTGCCTGCTTGTTAACGAAGCATGGACCGCTCCTGCACCCCAGGTTTCCCCCGCCGGGCGCAGACTTTCCCGCGTGGATACCGGAGAACATCCCGGCCGGCTGCGCATTCAGTGGAAACGACTCTTCGCGAGTCCAGCCTTGACCGGCAGCCCCACAAGGAGAACCGGCCTCAGGCCATGCCGGCCGCGAGGAATGGCGGGTCAACCCTCGTCTGGATCGCCATCCGGTTCTCCGCTTTCCGCTGCACACGTTCTCTTGATGCCCGCACCGCAAAGTGGAGTCCTGCCAAGCCAAGCAGGAGAGGTGCATGGACAAGCGTTCGATCGAAACCCGGCTGGCCGAACTGGAGGTGGCCTGCCGTCGGCTGGAGCCTGCGATGGAGCAGCGTATCCAGCGACAGGACCAGCTCGTGGCCAACATGCTGGAACATTTCGGCAGGCTACAGGGCCAGTTGGCGGTGATGGGCTACGTGGCCTCCACCGTCATGCAGTCGGTGGATGAACCCGTGCAGACGCGCCTGATCGCCTGCCTGCAGGTGGCCGCGGAGAACTTCCCGCTTGGCCTGCCGCCACACTTCGAGGATGGCTTCCGCGAATCGGCCGAAGCGCTGATACCGGACATCTGGAGCCTGCACTGAACCCGACGGCCTGGCGTCCATTCAGCGGCCCTGGCGCCGCTCCGGGAGTTCCGTCGATGCCAGGTGTTCCAGGGTACGGGCCAGGTCCATCGGCCGCGCCAGCAGATACCCCTGCACCTGATCGCAGTGGTGGCGATGCAGCCAGTCCAGTTGCGCCTGGGTCTCCACCCCTTCGGCGACCAGGGTCAGGCCCAGGCTGTGCCCGAGCGAGATCATCGCATGGCAGATCGCCGCGCTGCGGTCATCGTCGGCGACGTTGCGCACGAACGCCTGGTCGATCTTCAGCGCGTCCAGCGGCAACTGGTGCAGGTAGGACATGCTGGAGAAACCCGTTCCGAAGTCGTCCAGCGACGTGCAGATGCCGTGCTTCTGCAAGGTCCGCAGCGTACGCATGGTGCTTTCAGGGCTGTCGAGCAGCATGCTCTCGGTGACTTCGATGTGCAGCGCGCCGCGCGGCAGGCCGAAGCGTTCGTGAAGCCTGATCAGGCGGTCGGCGAAATCCGCGCGGCGCAGTTGCGCCGGCGACACGTTGACCGCGATGGGCAGGTTTCCCCAGCCCGCTTCGACCAGCTTGCGGTGGCAACGCGCCGCCTCTTCCATCACCCAGTCGCCCAGCGCGGGGATCAGGCCGGCGTCCTCGGACAGGGGAATGAACTGCGACGGCGGCACGAAGCTGCCATCGGCCTGCGGCCAGCGCAGCAGCGCCTCCAGGCAGACCGGATAGCGGTCCTGCAGCCGGTAAATGGGCTGGAAGTACAGCATGAAGTCGCGCTGTTCCAGCGAGACGTGGATGCGCCCGATCATGCGCAGGCGTTCACTGGCCGCCTGCGCCATCCGCGCGTCGAAGGTGCAATGGGGAATGCCCTGCGCGCGTGCCACGTGCGCCGCCAGCGCGGCATGGCTGATCGCGTTCTCGAATCCCGCGCCGTCGAAATGGGCGACGCCGACCCAGGCTTCCAGGGTACGCCGCGATCCGCCCTGCTCGACCGGCAGGGTCATCGCGCGGTGCAGCGCATCAACGGCGGCGCCCACGTCCACGTCGGGGCGCAACGCCACCACGAAGGCTTCCGAGGGCACGAACGCGGTCTCGCCCCAGGGATCGGCGAGCGTCTCCAGGCGGTTGGCCAGGGTATCCAGCAATCGGGTCGCCACCGCCTGGCCCAGGCTGTCGGTGACCAGTTCCAGTCCCCGCAGCTGCAGATAGGCCAGTGCGTACGGCCCCTTCGCTTCCGCGGCCAGCCGGGTCTTGAGTCCCGGCAGGTTGAGCAGGCCGGTGGCGGCGTCGTGACTGGCCCGGTAGTTGAGTTCGCGCTCGTAGGCCAGCGTTTCGCTGATGTCCTCGGCCAGCACCAGCCGCGCCGGCCGCCCGTTGTAATTGATGGTTTCGGTACGCACGTGCACGTCGATGACGCTGCCGTCCTTCTTCAGGTGCTTCCACAGCTCGCCCTCCGGCGAGGGCGCCGGTTCGCTCAACGACTGCAGGACATCCACCGAATCGCGCGGCGGACGGATATCCAGCACGGTCATCGCCAGGAATTCCTCGCGGCTGTAGCCGTAGCGCCGGACCGCGGCGTCGTTGACCTCCAGGAATCGCAGTGTCTCCAGGTCGAAAACCCAGAACGGCATCGGGTTGCGCTCGAACAGCAGGCGGTACTGGCGCTCGGTTTCCAGCGCCCGCGCCTGTGCGCTGCGTTCGTTGGTGATGTCCAGCAGGGTGCCGGCCATGCCGGTGACGTCGCCGGCCTGCTCGACCGTGCCGCCCCGGGTCAGCAGCCAGCGCACCTGCCCGTCGGGACGGACCACCCGGTATTCGGCGACGAACGGCTCGCGGCTCTGCCAGGCCTGGGCGAAACGCGCCCGCAGGGGCTCGCGGTCCTCCGGATGCACCAGCGCGTAGAACTCCTCGCTGCAGGCGCTGTTGCGTTCCGGCCCCAGCCCGAAGATTTCCGATACCTGTTCGGACCATTCGACCCGCGGCGGCGAACGATGCACCCTCCAGCTGCCGGTCCGGCCGATGCGCTGGGCCAGCCGCAATCCTTCCGCGGCACGCCCGACTTCGGACAGGAGCCGGTTCTGCGCGCGCGCGGCCTGGCGGATGTGGCGCAACAGGTACAGGAAGCCGGCCCAGTACAACGCGTACACCGCCAGCGAACCGAACAGCAGCAGATACCAGTCGCGCAGGATTTCGCTGCGCCCCAGGCCCGCGCTGACGAACACGCCGTAGTCGTCCAGGTGCATGCGCGAGGTGATCCTGACCACTCCGTCCACGCCGCTGCGCCGGCTCATCACGCTCGCGGCGTAGGGTGGACCGGATGGGAGGATTTCCGGATAGCGATGGCCGATGTAGCGCGCCGCGTCACGGCTGCGCGCCAGCACCGTGCCCGCGTGATCCATCACCGTCACCACGCCGTCCCGGCCGGTATCCAGGCCCGCGAGCAGGCGCTGGATTTCCGCCACCCGCAGCCGGGTCACGATCCAGCGTCCGTCTTCCATCGCCATCAGCAGCGGCAGCACCCATTCGCCGTCCACCTGCTGCAGTGCACCGAACCGCAGTGCGCGCGACGGGGCGGCGCCGGACAGGGGCGGTGGCGGGATCGGCAATCCGCTGCCCCGCGTGATCGCCTGGCCCCGTCCATCCACGATGACGATGCTGTGCAGTTCCTGGTGGCGCTGCACCACCCCGGCCACGGCTTCGCCCAGCAGGACGGGCGCCGATTCGGGCACGGTGCGGAAAGCCTGCTGGGCATCGCCGGCGATGCCGGCCATGGCGCGTTCGAGATTGCGCAGTTCAAGCCGCAGCAGGCGTTCGGTGCCTTCGGCCAGCGCCATGCTTTGGCGCTCGGCGGCGTCCAGGCGCAATTGGTGATCCCGGTAGACGAGATAGCCAAGCAGGTACGCGAGCACGAGCGCCAGCACGACGCCCGACCAGGCGACTGAGCGGGTGGAGCGAACTATAGGCAAATCCTTGCGCGTATCCGTCATGGCAACGGTGAGTGGCCAGGCAGCGGAAATGGTCAAACGTCCCCCAGCCCCGGAAGATACCCCCGATGGCGCTCAAGCGGAAGCCCGCGGAGGCGAACCGCCGCCCGGCGGCCGGCGCCGGGCGATCAGGCGTTCGATCCAGGCCAGCAGCACCAGCACCGACAGGGTCGCGGCGGTGACGAGGAAGGCCAGCAGGTTGTAGTCGAAGCCGACCGCCACGCCAATCACCGCGACCATCAGCAGCGAGGCGGCGGTGGTGATGCCCACCACGGTCCCTGCCCCGCGCTGGGCGAAGATGGTTCCGGCGCCGATGAAGGACACGCCCGCGATCACCGCCTCCACCAGGCGGAACGGATCCACCACCAGGGTCGGACTTGCCTCGCGCATGCTCTCGCTCATCACCATGCCGCCGATGCCGACCAGAAAGGCGGCCGCGCCACCGACCAGCATGTGGGTGCGGAATCCGGCGGGCCGGTTCTTGATCTCGCGCTCCACCCCGATGCTGCCGGCCAGCGCCATCGCGTACAGCACCTCCAGCAAAACGTTCAGCTGCCCACCCAGTTCAGATGACATGTCGTCGTTCCGCCACGCTGCGTCGTCGCAGCCTCGCGCGGACGCGGTAAACGAGCCGTGCGCGAAATGTTGCCGATGGATGAAGGTCCATCCACGCGACGCTCACGCCACGATACCTAGGATGAAAACATGGAAAGCGAAAGTACCCTGGCAGCGGAACCACCGCTGATCGAGGATGACTGGGCGCTGTTCCTGGATGTCGACGGTTCGCTCGCCGAACATGCGCCCACGCCGGATGCGGTGCGGATTGATCCCGCGATCAAACAGGCCCTGCCCGTGCTGTCACGCAGATGTGGCGGTGCGTTGGCGCTGGTCAGCGGGCGCACGGTCGCGGCGCTGGATGCGTTGTTCGCGCCGACCGGCATCGCGGTGGCCGCCGGCCTGCACGGGTTGGAACGGCGCACGCCGGGCGGTTGGGAGCCCGCGCCCGCCATGGATGCGGCCTTCCTCGCCCTGGCGGCGGAAGCGGAGGACATCGCCAATCGCTATCCGGGCGCGCTGGTGGAGTGTCGTGGCGGTTGCCTGTTCCTGCATTGGCGCGCGGCGCCGGAAGCGGCAACGGCGCTCGGCGCCTTCGCCGACAGCGTGCGATCGCGGTTGCCGCGGCACCGGCTGCATCCCGGCGCGCATGGCATCGAGATACGGCCACTGGGCATGGACAAGGGCGAAGCCATCGCCGCGTTCATGGCCATCCCGCCGTTCCAGGGCCGGCGGCCCGCCTTCATCGGCGACGACCCGGCCGATGAACCCGGATTCGCGCAGGTCAATGCACTGGGCGGCATCAGCGTACTGGTCGGCGCCAGGCGTCCCACCGTCGCGCGCTACCGGCTGGCGAACCCGGGTGACGTCCGGCGCTGGCTGCTTGACTCATTGAACAACGAGGTAATCGCATGAACATCGATGCACGACCCCGGCCACCGCTTCGCGAACGCGGCGATAGGGGACGTATCGTGCTGGTCTCCAATCGCGTGGCGCTGCCGGGGGAAACCCAGACCGGCGGCCTGGCGGTGGCGCTGGCGGCGGCGATGGACGATGGTCCGGCGCTCTGGCTGGGCTGGAGCGGGCGCATGGCCAGCGACGCGCGGCGACCGCTGGAGTCGGTGCGTGATGGACGCCTGGAGTACGCGCTCCTGGATCTGCCCGCCGATGACTTCGACGCGTACTACCACGGCTTCGCCAATCGCGTGCTCTGGCCGTTGTTCCACTACCGGATCGACCTGGTCGACTACCACCGCGAGCACCACGAGGCCTGGCTGCGGGTGAACCGCCGTTTCGCCGAGGCATTGGCCGGCCAGCTGCGCGCGGACGACACGGTGTGGATCCACGACTACCACCTGATTCCATTGGCGCGCTGCCTGCGCGAGCTCGGGGTGTCCAACCGGATCGGCTTCTTCCTGCATATCCCGATGCCTCCGCCGGACGTGCTGCATGCCCTGCCCGTCCACCGCGATCTGCTGGATGCACTGGCTTGCCACGACCTCACCGGATTCCAGACCCGCACCGATCTCGACAACTATCGCCATGCGCTGCGCCAGCACGGCATCGCCAGCCGTGGCCACAGCGGCGCCTTCCCGATCGGCATCGATGTCGAGGCACTGGTGTCCCATGCGCGAAGCGAACAGGCGCAGCGAGCCGAGCGCGAACTGCGCGCCAGCCTGTCCGGACGCCGGCTGGCGATCGGCGTGGACCGGCTGGACTATTCGAAGGGCCTGCCGGAACGCTTCCGCGCGTTCGAGCGGCACCTGGAAAGCGGTGCGCCATCGGCGGGCCAGCTGACCTACCTGCAGATCGCGCCGCCCAGCCGCACCCGTGTCCCCGAATACCAGGACGTGCGTCGCGAACTCGAAGGCCTGGCCGGTCATATCAATGGTCGCCATGCCAAGCCGGAATGGACGCCAATCCGCTACATCAACGACAGCTTTCCGCAGCCGGTGCTGGCGGGTTTCCACCGCGCCGCCGCCGTCGGCCTGGTCACGCCGCTGCGCGACGGCATGAACCTGGTCGCCAAGGAATACCTGGCCGCGCAAGCACCACAGGATCCCGGCGTCCTCGTGCTGTCGCGCTTCGCCGGCGCCGCCGAGGAACTGACCGAGGCGCTGATCGTCAACCCGCACGATCTGGACGCGGTCGCCGAAGCCATCGACATCGCCGCGGGCATGCCGCTGCGCGAACGCCAGGACCGCTGGCACGCGTTGATGGCGCGTCTGCGCGGCAACGATGTCGGCCACTGGGCACGCCATTTCCTCGACACCCTGCGCAGCGGCCCGCGGCTTCGCGGCGGCGCCGGCGCCATCACCCCCGCGCCGCCCGGACCACGCGTCGGCGCGCTAGCCGGAGCAACGCCGCAATGAGGATCGCGCAGATTTCCCCCCTGCTGGAAGCGGTGCCGCCACGCCTGTATGGCGGCACGGAACGGGTGGTTTCCTATCTGACCGAGGCACTGGTGGCCGCTGGCCATGAGGTGACGCTGTTCGCTTCCGGCGACTCGCGCACGTCGGCCGTCCTCGCACCGGGGCGCGAGTGCGCGATCCGGCTGGACGAGTCGCCGTTGAAGTCACCGGTCGCCGCCCACCTGGCGATGCTGGCCGACGTGGCCCGGCGCGCCGACGAATTCGACATCCTGCACTTCCATATCGACCTGCTTCCGTTCCCGCTGTTCGAATCCCATGCCGCGCATACCGTGAGCACCCTGCACGGACGCCAGGACAAGAAGGACCTGCCCGCCTACTACCGGCGCTGGCCGGAGTTTCCGCTGGTGTCCATTTCCGAGAGCCAGCGCCGGCCGATCCCCTGGGCCAACTGGCTGGGCACGGTCTATCACGGCCTGCCCGAGGGCCTGTACGCGCCGGCGCCGGCACCCAGCGGCGACTACCTCGCGTTCCTGGGCCGCGTGTCGCGCGAGAAGCGGCTGGATCGCGCCATCGCGATCGCGCGCCGGGTCGGCCTGCCGCTGCGCATCGCCGCCAAGGTGGATACCCATGACCGGGTGTACTTCCGCGAGACCATCCGTCCGCTGCTCGAACAGGACGGCGTGGAATTCATCGGCGAAATCAGCGACAGCGAGAAACCGGCGTTCCTGGGCAACGCGCGTGCGCTGCTGTTCCCGATCGACTGGCCCGAACCTTTCGGGCTGGTGATGATCGAGGCCATGGCCTGCGGCACGCCGGTGATCGGATGGCGTTGCGGCGCCGTTCCGGAAGTGGTGGAGGAAGGCGTCACCGGCCATATCGTCGACTCGATCGCGGCGGCGGTCACGGCGGTGGAACAGGTGGACCGGCTGCCGCGCGCGCGCATCCGCGAGACTTTCGAGCGGCGCTTCTCGGCGACCGCGATGGCGAACGACTACGTCGCGCTGTACCAGACCCTGCTCGCGCGTCCGGATCTGCGCATGGCCAAGGCCTGAAAGATGGATTCAGCCGCCGACGCCGCCCTGTACACCCGCTACGTGCTGAAGGACGGTGACAGCTTCCTGGTCGCCAACAGCTATGGCGACATCGCCGGTCCGGCCGAAGGTCTGTTCATCAGCGATACCCGCCTGCTGTCCGGTTACCAACTGCAACTGGGCGACGAGGCGCCGACGCTGTTGAGCGCGGCGGTCACCCAGGACAACGTGTTCTTCGTTGCCCACCTCACCAATCGCGCCCTGTCGCCGCTGGACGAGGCGGGCACGCCGCAGGGCCTGATCCACATCAGCCGCAACCGCTTCCTGTGCCAGGAGCGGATGTATGAACGCATCACCTGCGTCAACTACGGCGAACAGCGGGTCACCCTGCCGCTGCGGTTCCGACTGGCGGCGGATTTCTGGGACATGTTCGAGGTCCGCGGCAGCCGGCGTCCGGCCCGCGGACGCCTGATGGAACCCGAACCCGGTGAAATCGGCTACGGCTTCCGCTACGTGGGCCTGGACAACGTGGAGCGCGCGTCCTTCATCCGGTTTTCCATGGCGCCCCGCTTCGTCGGCCACGGCGAACTGGAGTTTCCGCTGGTGCTGGAGTCGGACGAGGTACGCGAGTTCTACGTCGAGGCGGGCGCCGACGCGGGCGAGCCGCCCTCGCGCGAACGCTATCGCTACCAGGCCGCCCTCGCCCGCCGCCGCATGCGTTCGCGCCAGCGGCGCGGCGCGCGCATCGTCAGCAGCGGACCGCTGTTCGACCAGTGGATGCGCCAGTCGCGTTCCGACCTCGCGCTGCTGACCAGCGACCTGGAGACAGGCCCCTATCCGTATGCCGGCATTCCCTGGTTTTCCACGCCGTTCGGGCGCGATGCGGTCATCACCGCGTTGCAGACCCTGTGGGTGGATCCCGGGCTGGCGCGCGGCGTATTGCGCTTCCTCGCCGAACACCAGGCCAAGGAGGATGCGCCGTTCCTGGACGCCTCGCCCGGCAAGATCATGCACGAGACCCGCAAGGGCGAGATGTCCAGCCTGCGCGAGCTGCCGTTCGGGCTGTACTACGGCGGTGTCGATACCACGCCGCTGTTCGTGATGCTCGCGCATGCGTACTGGCGCCGCACCGGCGACGATGCCTTCATCCGCGGGCTGTGGCCCTCGCTCACCGCCGCCATCGGCTGGGTCGAGCGCGTCTGCGATGCCAACCCGCTGGGCCTGCTGGACTACGCGCGCGGCGAAAGCAGCGGCCTGAGCAACCAGGGCTGGAAGGACAGCGGCGATTCGGTCTTCCATGCCGACGGCCGGCTCGCGCCGGGTCCGATCGCGCTGGTCGAGGTACAGGGCTATGCGTACTCGGCGCTGTGCGGGATGGCGGCGCTGGCGGCGCGCGTGGATGATGCCAACGCGCGCGACGCCGAGGAATGGACGGCGCGCGCCGAGCGCCTGCGCCAGACCGTGGAAGCGCGCTTCTGGGACGAGGATTTGAAGTTCTACGGCCTGGCGATCGATGGCGAAGGCCAGCTCTGCCGGGTGCGCACCAGCAACCCCGGCCACCTGCTCTACACCGGCCTGGCCACGCCCGAACGCGCCGCCGGCACCGCCGCGCAGTTGCTGTCGTCGTCCTTTTTCACCGGCTGGGGCATGCGTACCGTCGCCCGCGGCGAGGCGCGCTACAACCCCATCTCCTACCACAACGGATCGGTGTGGCCCCATGACAACGCGATCTGCGCGGCCGGCATCGCGCGCACCGGATTCCGGGGCGGTGCGCCGCGGCTGCTGCGCGGCGCGTTCGAGGCCGCCGTGCACTTCGACATGCGCCTGCCGGAACTGTTCTGTGGTTTCTCGCGCACCCAGGGCGCGCCACCGGTGGCCTACCCGGTCGCCTGCCTGCCGCAGGCGTGGGCGGCCGGTTCGGCGCTGATGCTGCTGCAGGCCTGCCTGGGCATCGAGATCGACGGTCGCCGGCAGATGGTGGAGATCAACCAGCCCGAACTGCCGCCGGGCATCGAGGACGTGACCGTCAGCGATCTCCGGTTGGGCGAACGGCGCTTCGACCTGGCGTTCCGCAAGGTCGGCGAGCGCATCAGCGTGTTCGCCGAGGGCGAAGGTGCGCCCGGCCTGGCGGTGTGCATCCGCCAGTAGCGCTCAGGCCAGCGGCACTCCCGCCGCCGGCAACCGGCGCAGCAGTTCGTACAGCAGCGCGCCGCGCACCGCCGCGACCCGGCGCGGCCCCTCCACGTAGACCGACAGGTTGAAGAAGATCTTGTTGTCCTTGACCTCTTCCACCAGCACCAGCGGTTCCGGGCGCGGCAGCACGTCCGGGTTGGCGTCGATCACCTCGCGCGCCACCCCGACCGCCTTCTCGACATCGGTGGTCGCGGCGGGCAACGGCAGCAGGATCTTCACCAGTCCCTCGGCGCGGGTCAGCGTGCGGTTGCGCACCACCTTGGTGATCAGTTCCGAATTGGGCACCAGCACGGTGGTGCGATCGGCCATGGTGATTTCGGTGGCGCGCACGTTGATGCGGCGCACGTCGCCTTCGGCGTCGCCGACCACCACCCAGTCGCCGACGCGCACCGGCCGTTCGGCCAGCAGGATCAGGCCCGAAATGAAGTTCTGCACGATCGCCTGCAGGCCGAAACCAATCCCCACCGTCAGCGCGCTGGCAATCCAGGTGATCTTGTCCAGGCCCACGCCCATCGCCGCCAGCGCCATCGACAACGCGATCACCACGCCGGCGTAGCGGATCACCGACACCAGCGAGGCGCGCATGCCCGGGTCCAGCCGGGTGGTCGGCAGGTAGCGGCCATTGAACCAGTGACCGAACAGGCGCGTGGCCAGGATGACCACGGCGAACACCGACAACGCGCGCACCAGATCGCCCGCGCCCAGCCTCAACTGGCCCATCACCAGCACCGCCGAGCCTGGATGCAGGCGGCCGAACAGCTCCGATGGTCCCAGTCCATAGGGTGCGGCAAGCAACACCAGCGCGCCCAGCACCAGCAACAGCCGGACCGCGCCATACACCAGCGCGCCGAACTGGTCGACCTTGCGTGGTTCCAGTCCCAACCGCCACGCCAGCACCCGGCCCGCCTTGCCACTGGCGCCCAGATAGGCATCGACGACATCGCCCGTGGCGACCGCCAGCAGGTAGATGAACACCACCACCACGCCGCCCCACAGGGTCTGCTTGATCAGGAATCCACCGGCCGCGTAGTAACCGAGCACGGTGGCGACGAGGCTGCCGACAATGAGCAGCCAGCCCAGCAGGACCACCAGCCGCAGCAGCACCCGGTGCCGCCCCTGCGGCGAACCGGCCGGATCCGCGCGCAGGGCCAGCCCCAGCCGCGACCACACGCTGGCCATCGCGGCGGCGAGGAACAGGGTCAGCATCGCGGTGGACAGCTGCATGGCCTGGCCACGCGCGGGCAGCCAGCGCACCAGCAGGATTTCCGCCCCGGTCGCCAGCGCGACCGCGCCGGCCAGCAGCCAGGGCACATGGCGCATGCGCGCGGCCACCTCGTCGGGGATATCCGGCAGGCGCAGGCCGGCATCGCCGCAGGACAGCACGTTGCGGCCCAGGCTGGCCATGAACACCGCGAACACGGATACGCCGATGAGCGGACCCAACAGGCCCGGGATCGGCGAGCGCGCGGGCGCGCCCCATGCCAGGATCTGCAGCAGCGCGGTGACCGCGATCGCGCTGGCCAGGGTGGCCCCGACCACCCGCAGCAATGCCGTCAGGGAGCGCCGAATGCGTCCTTCCGGCAAGCGCGGGCGCAAGCGCGCCGCCAGTCGCGGGATGCCCCACAACGCGCCGGCCCACAGCACCAGTACGAGCAGCGCCAGGCTCCAGGTGCGCGGACCCGACTGGGCGCGGAGATCGTCCCGCGCGGCGGCGACATCGCGTCGGATCGCCGGTGCCGCCCGGTCCCAGTCATGCAACGCGCCCCGCCACAGGCGACGGCTGTACAGCGGCGCGCTGTCGCGCTCGCCCACCTCTTCCAGCACCTCGCGCGCGGTGCCCTGCACGCGATCGGCCGCGTCGGGCGCAGGCTTCGCCGGACTGGCCGTGGCGGTCGCAGCAAGCACCAACATCGCCAGCAGCGCCGCGACGCGGCATCGGCACCCGCCCTGGCGCACGCCGCGGCGCGGTCCCGGAATGGAAGGATTCAGGCGGTTTGATGCGTCGAACGCGCGCATGGTGGGCCGGAGATGGAGGATTCCGACCCTAACCGAGCCCACCGGCCGGTCATGTGAAGAGTCGCCGATTCCACGCCGTCTTCGCGTGGCCCGTCCGAACATCGAGGCAGCGACGAGGAGGAACACCCATGTCGAACGACACCATCCCCGCCTTCGTGATGGTGGAAGACACCGCCATCACCGGTGTGTTTCCCGCCAGCGAACGGCCCGGCCGCTGGACTTCCGGGCAACAACCGGTGATCTACGCCGCGCGCGCGGCGGCGGCAGCGATGCTGGAGTACCGCGCGCACCTGGAAAGCACGCCGGTCAACGAACTGAAGTTGATTGAAGCCAGGCTGCCAGCCGATTCATTGCATGTCATCGAAGTCGGCGAGGACCTGCCGTGGCGCGAACGTCCTTATCGCGGCGAGGTACAGGCGCTCGGCGATGCCTGGCTGGCCACCGGCAACACCCTGCTCGCGCAGGTGCCGAGCGCGCTGTGTCCCTGCGAGCACAACCTGCTGATCAATCCGCGGCACCCGCTGTTCGCGCGGATCCGGTATCTGGCGGCGCACCGCTTCCGGATGGATCAGCGGCTGGGCTGATTCCCGCCGGTATCGGTGCTCACGCGGGTCGCAGCGGGCCATCGCGTTCCAGCTCGATCCGCGTGTGTTCACGTGTCGGCCACGCCGCGACCGCGAGGCTGCGCGCATGGACATGCTGGACTGCGCCATCGTCGGTGCCGGCCCCGCCGGGCTGACCGCGGCCACCTACCTGGCCCGCTACCATCGCCGCGTGCTGGTCTTCGACGGTGGCGACAGCCGTGCGCGCTGGATTCCACGCACGCACAACTGTCCCGGCTATCCGCATGGCATCAGCGGGCACGACCTGCTGCGACGCCTGCGCGACCAGGCTGCTGCCCACGGAGTGACGTTCCAACGTACCCGCATCCACCGCGTCCACCGGGACCACGCGGGGTTCAGCCTGCTCGACGATCACCGGCAATGGCGCGCGCAAGCCGTCCTGCTCGCCACCGGCGTCAACGACGTGATGCCGGAGATGGAGGCCCTGGAGCCGGCCATCGCCTGCGGCGCGATCCGCCTGTGCGCGATCTGCGATGCCTACGAGGTCACGGACGGCCACATCGCGGTGCTGGGGCCGGTGGCGCGGGCGCTGGAACACGCCATCTTCCTGCGGGCCTATTCGGCGTCAGTCGGTCTCATCCCGGTGTCCGCGGCCGAGCAGGCCAGCGAGGACGATGGATGGCTTGCGCGCGCGCGCAGCCACGGCATCCAGGCATGGCCGTCACTGAAGCGCCTGCAGCTTCGCGATGGACGCTGCATCGCGGTGTTCAGCGATGGCGGCCAGGCGTGGTTCGACGCGGTCTACCCGGTGCTGGGCGCCCTGCCCGAGGCCAGCCTGGGAGCCGACCTGGGCGCGGCGCTGAGCGAAAGCGGCGAGTTGCGGGTGGATGCGCACGGCGAAACCGGCGTGGGGGGGGTGTGGGCGGCCGGCGGCGGGGTGGGCGGCCGCAACAAACAAGCGGTGGCGGTGGGGCCAGCGGCGCTAGCGGGCACCCCGCGACACAGCCCCCGGCCCCCCCGCCCCCGCGCG
>NZ_JANJUE010000344.1 GCF_024710765.1 Pseudoxanthomonas sp. | reverse complement strand
GTAGATCGTCATGACGAAGCCCACAGCGTTGCGCTTGTCCGCACTGGCCGCTTGCCAGGTGTCCCGCAGGTAATCCTCCACACCGTCATACACGGCGCGTTCTGCAGCCGTCATGCTGATGGGGAGATCCTGCACCTGTCGCTGGGCGAGGGGAGCGCGAAGCAACCCGCGCTTCGCATAGGTGCGCAACAGTTCGCGCGTATGCCGTGACATGAGGGCGCGGACGGGATTGTGTCGCTGGAGCACGACGAGCGCAGCTCTCCGCTGGGCAGCGCTGAGTCGCTGGATCGGGACACTCGATGTGGGGTGACGAAGCGCGGCCAGGACGGCACTGAGTTGCACCTTCGACATCGTGGTCGCAGTCTGCACGCGCGTGATTTCTTCCTCCGAAATCGGACCGTACCTCGCTTCCGTTTCCTGGTACATTCGCGCCAAGGTGTGGAGCTCCTGATCCGAGGGGTACTTCGCGCAGAGGGTGAAGTACTCCATGAAGCGCTGATCATCCCACATGGGCGGGAGGCCGAGGATGGAGAGGAGGTCATACAGTTCGACAGGATGCACCTGCATCGGGGTCGCCGTCATGAGCAGGAGGGAAGCACCGCGATCCTGCAGCGCCTTCATCGTGCTCAGCATGCGATTCGCACCCTTCTGCTGTGCCGAACCTGCTGCCTTGCGGCGTGCATGATGCGCCTCATCCAGCAGGATGAGGTCCCACGGCTCCGCGTTCAGGAGTTGTGCGCGACGCTCCGTCCGTCGCATGAGGTGACTGCTGACCAGGAGGAAGGATTCACGCGCCCACTCGTCGACCTCGACATTCCGATCGAGGTGGTTGGAATTCCGACCATCCGCGAGGCGGACGGCCTGGCCATGTCGTCGCGCAACCGCTACCTGTCGAAAACCGAGCGCCAGCAGGCCACCGCCATCTTTCGCGCCCTGTCTCTGGCGGCGGAGAAGATCCGCTCCGGCATCGAGCCCCAGACCGCCACCCGCTCTGCGACCCGCGCCCTCTCCACGCAAGGCTTCAGGGTGGATTACGTGACCGCCCGCAACGCCGAGACGCTCGCCGTACCCGAAGCCCGCGGCGAGCCGCTCCGCCTTGTCGCCGCCGCCTGGCTGGGCAAGACCCGGCTGATCGACAACATGGCGGTCTAGACGGCCGCGGCAAGGCGATCCGCTGCGGATTACAACAGCCCCAGCTCCGCCAGATC
Source organism: Pseudoxanthomonas sp. (assembly GCF_024710765.1). Lineage (GTDB taxonomy): Bacteria > Pseudomonadota > Gammaproteobacteria > Xanthomonadales > Xanthomonadaceae > Pseudoxanthomonas_A. The sequence goes on along the minus strand of NZ_JANJUE010000344.1, from coordinate 648 downwards.
GCGGCGCATCTTCTCACTCATGCCTTCGGCCCTGGCGGCCTTTGGCAGATCGGGCGGCGCGTCGGCCTCTTCCAGATAGCGCCAGCCCTGGAAGGCGCGCCGCGGCGCCGGCCTGACCGGAATGATCCGCGGTTTGAATACGATGCGGCAGCGTTCGATGCCATCGGCACCGGTCACCGCCTCGAGGCCGGCGATTGGCTGGCGGCACAGGATCATGCCGCGGATCACCCAGTAGAGCGAACCACCCGGCAGGATCTCGTCCTTGCGCTTCGGGAACATCCGGGTGACGTGATCGAGGGTGTCGCGTCCGGCGCGGCAATCCCGCACCCAGCTTTCCAGTTCCTCGATCTCGCTCACACCGACACAGAGCTTCAGAATATTCAGGGCCATGATCTGATCGTGTTTTTTCTCTTTTTGCAAGAATAGCATATGATAGCCTGCGGCGCGGATGAACCGTGCCGCGGCGGTTATCCGCGCAAAATTGCCAAGGAGGTTCCCATGAGCAACGCCGTCGCCAAGGTCATCGAACTGACCGCCGCCTCGCCCAAAAGCATCGAGGACGCCGTGGAGAACGGCATCCGCCGCGCCGACGAAACCCTCGATCATGTGGAAGGCGTGTGGATTCAGGACATCAAGTGCGTCGTCAAG
>NZ_JANJUE010000112.1 GCF_024710765.1 Pseudoxanthomonas sp. | reverse complement strand
GGATCCACTGCGGAAAGCGCCCCCATCCCAGCCATCCCCCCCAATCGGGGGAAGGAGCGGAGCATAGCGAGGCGGGGGCAACGTCCTCATCATCGTCGAACACGATCGGCGACGTCATGCATTTCCCTATCGCACCGTTCAAGGAAACAGCCCCCTCCCCCGCTCGCGGGGGAGGGTTGGGGTGGGGGCAGACGGAAGAATCCCGCGCCCTGAAGCCCAACATCAGAAGCCCCTGATACCAGCCCGCGCTTGTCATGGCATAAACGCTGAAAAGCGTTTTCTCAGGGCCGCCCCCACTCGATACTCGCGACGCGCAGTTCCCACCCGACTTGCTCCAACCCCAGGAACACCGCTTCACTGCCGCAGTCGCTGCAAAATCACTACGGCGACCACGAGAACAAGCAACTGACGAAGCCACCTGCAACGTGCATCAAGACACGCGCTGCCAGCCTGGGCTGCATTCACGCCCGCTGCGCGAAAGCCGTCATCGGAACGCACGCCCCACCCAGCCCCCCCTGCTTTTCTACGGCAGTTCAAAGAGTGAGTGATAGGACAAGCTTATCCGCTTCGAATCCAGTACTGATATGACGACCCTACCCCGCGACATCCAGACACCACCGGCCTCGTCGTCCACCACCGTATCGACATCGTATCGGTAGATATGACCGTACTCGCCATCGCGGGTAACCGATTCGCTTGCCCATACGATTCCGCCAAACCCGCGTGCAACGGCTCGCACGGCCTCGGTACAGGAAAGCCCCGATACCTGTTCCGGCGGGACGGGTTCTTCGTGCGGCTCCGCAGATGCGGAAGGACCCTCGGGAATCATGGGCGTCTCCTTGCTCTCATTGCGGGATCCCGTCAACCGCCACCGGCCGTACCGACCGGCTCCCATATGCCACGAAAAGGGAAATCCGGCTCCACGAGCCACCAGGTCCTTCGAGTTGCGATCTCCCGGAACCACCGCCCTCCGTAGATCCCTTCAACGCCGCAGGCAGGATCCACCGCCATCTCGACAACTGTGCCATCGTGGATACGGGCCTCGATGTACTGCACGAAGCATCGATACTCCGATGGCGTTTCAAATCCACGAATGGGATACCACTTGCCGCTTTGCATTGAGATTTCCTGAAAAAACCCGGCACCTGCCGGGCTTCTCATGTCATCCAGATCCCGCAACCTTCACTTCACCTTCGCGTAAGTCCCCTTCAACGCCACGCCCGACATGATGTTGCCGGCGTAGCACTCATAGTTGGTCGGGCTCTTGAATTCGTTCTTCTTGAAGTAGCTGGTGATGTCGATCACTGCGTTGGCGCCGCGTGCCTTGGCGCTTTCCTGGAAGGCCTTCAACACCGACAGGGTGACCCAGCGGCAGGATTCGACGTCATTCTTGCCGACGCCGTTGGTCTTCTTGTTGGAGACGTCCTCGCCCATGCGCGAGACCACCGCCGGATGGGCCTGGCCGGCCAGGTAGAAGCGCACGCTGCCATCGATGCCGGCTTCCTTGGCCTGCGGGGAGTCGATCAGTTCCTGCAGCGGCAGCTCCAGGCGGGTGTCGCCGGCGAAGGCGTTCGGAGCGGCGATGGCCAGCGTGAGCATGGCGGCGGTCAGCAGTCGTTTCATGTCGGTACTCCTTGTAGTGAGAGAAGACGGGTGTCAGTCCTGCCAGCGGCGGAAAATCAGCGAGGTGTTGATGCCGCCGAAGGCGAAGTTGTTGCTCATCACATGCTCGGCCGGCAGTTCGCGGCCCTCGCCGGTGATGTAGTCCAGGTCGGCGCAGCGGGGATCGCGGCTGTCGAGGTTGAGCGTGGGGGCGAACCAGCCCTCGCGCATCATCTGCAGGGTCGCCCAGGCCTCGTAGGCGCCACACGCGCCCAGGGTGTGGCCGACGTAGCTCTTGAGCGAACTGATCGGGATGCGCGGGCCGAATACCTGCGCGGTCGCGGTGGTCTCGGCGATGTCGCCGTGATCGGTGGCGGTGCCGTGCGCATTGACGTAGTCGATGGCGTCCGGCGTCAGGCCGGCGTCGTCCAGCGCCAGTCGCATCGCCTCGGCCATGGTGTCGGCGCTGGGCTGGGTGACGTGCTGGCCGTCGCTGTTGGTGCCGTAGCCCACCACTTCGGCCAGGATGTGGGCACCACGCGCGCGGGCGTGTTCCAGTTCTTCAAGGATCAGGGTGCAGGCGCCCTCGCCCAGCACCAGGCCGTCGCGACCGGCGTCGAACGGGCGCGGCGTGCTCTGCGGGTCGTCGTTGCGCACGCTGGTGGCGAACAGGGTGTCGAACACCGCCGCCGCGGTGGCGTCCAGCTGCTCGGCGCCGCCGGCGACCATCGCGACCTGCTTGCCGAAGCGGATCGCCTCGTAGGCCGAGCCCACGCCCTGGCTGCCCGAGGTGCAGGCGCTGGAGGTGGTGATGACGCGGCCGGTCAGGCCGAAGAACACGCCGATGTTCACCGGCGCGGTGTGGCTCATCATCTTCAGGTAGGTGGTGGCGTTGATGCCTTCGGTGGTGTGCTCGTTGAGCATGCGGCCGAAGTCGCCGATTGCGCTGTGGGTACCGGCCGAGGAGCCGTAGGACACGCCGACCCGGCCGCTGCGCAGCAGCGGATCGCCCAGCAGGCCGGCCTGCTCCAGCGCCAGTTCGGTGGCGCGCACCGCCATCAGCGCGACCCGCCCCATGCTGCGGGTGGTCTTGCGGTTGTAGTGCGCGGGCAGTTCGAACCCGGCGGCGGGCGCGGCCAGCTTGGTGTTCAGCCCCTCGTAGATGTCCCACTCCTGCATGTGCCGCACGGCGTTGCGGCATTCGCGCAGGCGTAGGTGCACGCTGGGCCAGTCGTTGCCGAGCGGGCTGATGGTGCCGCCGCCGGTGACCACCACGCGCTTGAGCGCGCTGTTCGCTGGGCTGCTCATCCGATCAGGCCTCCGTTGACCGAGATCACCTGGCGGGTCACGTAGGCCGCCGCCGGCGACAGCAGGAA
>NZ_JANJUE010000109.1 GCF_024710765.1 Pseudoxanthomonas sp. | reverse complement strand
GGGCTTCCGGTTTGGGTCGCGACGGGGGTGAGGAAGCCTTCCCCATGCGTCGAGGCCCGCACCAGCCGGTTATGGTTGGCGCCACTGGCGCGCGCCTGGAACGAGGGGCGCGGCGCGGGCGAGAAGCGGCCGGTCAACGGTTCGCCGTTGCCGCGCGCGGAAGGCAGGGTGTGCACGCCGGTGGAGTAGCTGCGGCCCTCCGAATCCAGGAACGCCACCTGCTGGGTGCTGCGCGAGCGTACCGCCGCCAGCAGGCTGTCGCCTTCGCGGTAGGACAGCGAGGCTGCATCCATGTCATGGCCCTTGGCGGCGCGGATCCAGCCCTTTTCCGACAGCACCACGGTCATCGGCTCGGAGGCGACCAGATCGGTTTCCGCCAGCGCCTGGGCGGCCTCGCGCTGCACCAGCGGCGAGCGCCGGGCGTCGCCGAACTTCTTGGCGTCGGCGGTCAGCTCATCCTTGATCAGCTTCTTCAGCTTGGCCTTGGATTCCAGGATGGACTGCAGCTTCTCGCGCTCGGCGGCCAGTTCGTCCTGCTCGCCGCGGATCTTCATTTCCTCCAGCCGCGCCAGCTGGCGCAGCTTGGTGTCGAGGATGTAATCCGCCTGGTCCTCGCTCAGCTGGAAGCGCGCGATCAGGGCGGGCTTGGGCTCGTCCTCGGTGCGGATGATCCGGATCACCTCGTCCAGGTTGAGGTAGGCGATCAGCAGGCCTTCCAACAGGTGCAGGCGTCGTTCGACCTTCTCCAGCCGGTGCTTCAGGCGGCGGGTGACGGTGTCGTAGCGGAAGCCGAGCCATTCGGTCAGCAGCGTCTTCAGGTTCTTGACCTGGGGGCGTCCGTCCAGGCCGATGATGTTGAGGTTGACCCGGTAACTCTTCTCCAGGTCGGTGGTCGCGAACAGGTGACCCATCAGCTGTTCGATGTCGACGCGGTTGGAGCGCGGAATCAGCACCACGCGTACCGGGTTGGCGTGATCGGATTCGTCGCGGATGTCCTCCAGCCAGGGCAGCTTCTTGGCGCGCATCTGGGTGGCGATCTGTTCGATCACCTTGGAGGGCGAGACCTGGTAGGGCAGGGCGTTGATGACCAGGTTGCCGTTTTCCTTGGCATAGGTCGCGCGTGCGCGCACGCTGCCGTTGCCGGTCTCATACATCGCGCGGAGATCCGCCAGCGGCGTGATGATTTCGGCGGTGGTGGGATAGTCCGGGCCGAGCACGTGTTCGCACAGGTCGGCGACGGTGGCGTCCGGGTCGTCGATCAGGCGGATGCAGGCACTGACGATCTCGTTGAGGTTGTGCGGCGGCACGTCGGTCGCCATGCCGACCGCGATGCCGGTGGTGCCGTTGAGCAGCAGGTGCGGCAGGCGCGCCGGCATCCAGGTCGGCTCCTCCAGGGTGCCGTCGAAGTTGGGCGTCCAGTCGACGGTGCCCTGGCCGAGTTCGCCGAGCAGGACCTCGGCGATCGGGGTCAGCTTGGCCTCGGTGTAGCGCATGGCCGCGAACGACTTGGGATCGTCCGGCGAACCGAAGTTGCCCTGGCCTTCGATGAGCGGGTAGCGATAGGAGAATGGCTGCGCCATCAGCACCATCGCCTCGTAGCACGCGCTGTCGCCGTGCGGGTGGTACTTGCCGATGACGTCGCCGACGGTGCGCGCCGACTTCTTAGGCTTGGAGGCCGCGCTGAGCCCCTGTTCGCTCATCGAATAGATGATGCGGCGCTGCACGGGCTTGAGGCCGTCGCCGATGAAGGGCAGGGCGCGGTCCAGCACCACGTACATCGAGTAGTCCAGATAGGCGCGCTCGGCGTACTCGCGCAGGGGGATCTGTTCGAAGCCGTGGAAGGAGGTGCGGATGGTTTCGCTCATCGGTTGCGTCGGTCTGCGGTTTGTTCCAATCGGGCAATTCTACCGGGCATGGGCATCGCCCGCCCAAAAGAAAGGCCCCGCGATGCGGGGCCTTTCGACGACACGGGTGGAGCTTCAATTGCCGGCGGACGGCGCCGGCGATGGCGCGGGATCCGCGCCCGCGGCGGCGGGCTCCGGTGCCGGCGGCCGCGCCGTACCACCGGGACGCAGGGTCACCGTGGCATTGAGGACGTTCTCCTCGCCACGGACGATCTTCACCTGGTAGGTGCCCAGCGGAAGTGAGCGGAACCGGTACTTGCCTTCTTCGTCGGCCACGGTCTCTCGCTTGAGGCCGGTGCCGGTATTGGCGACGTACACCTTGTCGCCGGGGGCTGCATCGCCATTGATGTTTCCGTCGGCGCGCTGCGCGGTCGCGCTGAATGCCACCAGCAGGAGCGCCATCGCCGAAGCGAAGATTCCCGCCTTCTTGCCAAATGCCTTGATCATGTCCTTCTCTCCCTGAGGAGAGCGCACATTCCCGCGCCGCCAGCGGCGGGGACAGTGGCGGAAGTCATGGTTACAGATACAAAAAAACCCGCCGGAGCGGGGTTTCGTGTCGGCGGATTCCGCCGGTTTGCAGTGGTGCCCAGGAGAGGACTCGAACCTCCACGGTTTTACCCGCTAGTACCTGAAACTAGTGCGTCTACCAATTCCGCCACCTGGGCGAGGTGTGCAGGCCGCGAATTCTGGAGGTCGCGCCGGACTTTGTCAACGGTTGTTTTCTCACGGCCGGTATTCAGGCGGGGTGTAACATGCCCGCATGAGCAAGAACACAAGCAAGAAAGGCGGCAAGTCCGCCCCCGGGAAAGGTGGCAAAGGCAGCGCGGGAGCCGCGCCGGGCGGTGCGCGCAGGAAGGCGCCGCTGCCACCGTGGATGCCGGACCTGCCGCCGTCGCGCGGCAAGGCCGCGACGCCCAAGCCCTCTCCGGGTCGCGGACCGCGCCCCGGCGGACGCGGTCCGTCCTCCTTCACCGATCCCCATGCGGCACGTGAGGCCGCGCGCTACGACAATCCGATTCCCAGCCGCGAGGCCATCCTGGGATTGCTGGAGGCGTCGGAGGGCCCGCAGACCGCCGAAGAGATCGCCCCCCGCCTGGGCCTGACCGCGCCGGACCGCTTCGAGGCGCTGGGCAAGCGCCTGGCGGCCATGTTGCGCGACGGCCAGGTCGTGCAGAACCGTCGCGGCGGCTACGCGCCGGTCCAGCAGACCGATCTGGTGGCGGGCGTGGTGATCGCCAATCCGGATGGCTTCGGTTTCCTGCGTCCGGATGCCGGCGGCGACGATCTGTTCCTGCCGCCGTTTGAGATGCGCAAGGTCATGCATGGCGATCGCGTGCTGGCCAACGTCACCGGCATCGACCGCCGGGGTCGCCGCGAAGGCAGCATCGCGCGGGTGCTGGAACACCGGTTGACCCGCCTGATCGGGCGCTTCGGTTTCGAGGCCGGCATCGCCTACGTGGCGCCGGACGACAAGCGCGTGCAGCGCAACGTGCAGATTCCACCGGATGCCACCCAGGGCGCGCGCGATGGCCAGTTGGTGGTGTGCGAACTGACCCAGCCGCCGGATGCGCGCCGTCCGCCGATCGGCCGGATCCTGGCGGTGCTGGGGGACAAGCTGACGCCCTCGCTGGTGGTGGAAGCCGCCATCCACGGCCACGACATTCCGCACGAGTTCCCGCCGCAGGTGCTGGCCGAGGCCACCGCCGTGCCGCTGGTGGTGGAGGAGGGCATGCTGGACGGACGCGTGGATCTGCGCGCGGTGCCGCTGGTCACCATCGATGGCGAGGATGCCAAGGACTTCGACGACGCGGTCTACTGCGAAGCCAACCGCACCGGCTTCCGCCTGATCGTCGCGATCGCCGACGTGTCGCACTACGTCCGCCCGGGCACGCCGCTGGACGACGAGGCGCAGAAGCGCGCGACCTCGGTGTACTTCCCGGGTTTCGTGGTGCCGATGCTGCCGGAGACCCTGTCCAATGGCATCTGCTCGCTGAATCCCAAGGTCGATCGCATGTGCTTTGTCTGCGACATGCAGATCGATCACGACGGCCAGGTCACCCGTTCCAAGTTCTACGAGGCGGTGATGAATTCGCACGCGCGCCTGACCTATACCCAGGTCTGGAACGCGGTGGGCCTGGACGACGAGGAGGCCAGGCGCCAGGTCGGCGCGCAACTGCCGCAGGTGGAGCGCCTGCACCAGCTGTACCAGGTGCTGGCGAAGGCGCGCCAGCAGCGTGGCGCGATCGAGTTCGAATCCTCGGAGGTCCGCTTCGTCCTCGACAATCGCGGCGAGGTCACCCAGGCCGGCATGCTACAGCGCAACGACGCGCACAAGCTGATCGAGGAATGCATGATCGCCGCCAACGTGGAAGCGGCGAAGTACCTGCTGCAGAAGCGGATTCCCGCGCCCTACCGCATCCACGACAAGCCGCCGGAATCCAAGTTCGAGGATCTGCTGGAGTTCCTCAAGGAGTTCAAGCTGAGCCTGCCGCCCTGGGGCAAGGTGCAGCCGCGTGATTTCACCCGCCTGCTGAAGAAGATCCGCGAGCGCCCGGATGCCGCCCTGCTGGAGTCGGTGCTGCTGCGCAGCCAGAGCCTGGCGGTGTATTCGCCCGACAACGTCGGTCACTTCGGCCTGGCGCTGGAGGCCTACGCGCACTTCACCTCGCCGATCCGGCGTTATCCGGATCTGCTGGTGCATCGCGCGATCAAGTACGCGCTCAAGGGTGGCAAGCCGGACAAGTACCTGTATCCGCCGCACGAAATGGCCGCGCTGGCGCTGCAGTGCTCCGAACGCGAGCGCCGTGCGGACGAGGCCGAACGCGAGGTCGACGAGCGCTACCGCGCGGCGTGGATGGAAAAACACATCGGTGGCCAGTTCGACGGTGTGATCAGCGGCGTGACCAGCTTCGGCCTGTTCGTCGAACTGGACGAATCCAAGGTCAACGGCCTGGTCCACGTCACCCAACTGCCGCACGACTATTACCACTTCGATCCGGTCCGCAAGACCCTGTCCGGCGAACGCCGCGGCAAGGAGTACCGGCTGGGCGATCGCGTCCGCATCGTCGTGCTCAAGGCCAGCCTGGAGGAACGCAAGATCGACTTCCGCCTGGTCGAGGACAAGGCCGAGCAGGGCATGCCGGCGCCTCCGCCGCGCGGCCAGCCGGCCCGGCGCAAGAAGCAGGCGTACTGAACAGCCGGGATTCGTGATTCGGGATTGGGGATGGAGGCTTTGCCGCCGATCTTCCGGTGCGAATCCGAATCCCGAACTCCCAATCCCGAATCCCCAATCAACCCATGAGCAAACAGAACCAATGGATCGTCGGTGTCAACGCGGTGGCCTCGGCCATCGAGAACGACGCCGATCACGTGCGCGAAGTCCTGGTCGAGGGCGGCAGCAAGAACGCTCGCCTGACCGAAATCGAGGAGAACGCGCGCCGCAAGGGAATCGAGGTGCGGCGGGTGACCGCGCAGGCGCTGGACGGCGTGGGCGGCCAGCTTCGCCACCAGGGCGTCGCCGCCCGCTACGCGGCCGCGCGGACCTGGGACGAGGGTGAACTGGAGGGCCTGGTCGAGGCGGCAGAGGGCAAGGCGCTGCTGCTGGTGCTGGACGGCGTGCAGGATCCGCACAACCTGGGCGCCTGCCTGCGCAGCGCGGCGGCGGCCGGAGTGACCGCGGTGGTGATTCCGAAGGACAAGTCGGCCACGGTCAACGCGACCGTGCGCAAGACCTCGGCGGGTGCGGCGGATCGCATTCCGGTGGTGGCCGTGACCAACCTGTCGCGCTGCCTGCGCGATCTGCAGAAGCAGGGCGTGTGGATTTACGGACTGGCTGGCGAGGCCGATGCGTCGTTGTACGCGACCGACCTGCGCGGCAATGTCGCGCTGGTGCTGGGGGGCGAAGCCGATGGCCTGCGCCGCCTGACCCGCGAGCATTGCGACGGGCTGGTGAAGATTCCGATGCCGGGCGACATCGAAAGCCTCAACGTGTCGGTGGCCGCCGGCATCACCCTGTTCGAGGCCGTCCGCCAGCGCCTGTAGCCCTGGCCGGCGGGAACGACATAGGATGGCGCGCATGACGATCATGCGCGCTTCCCGCTCCCTGCATCCGTGGCTGATGGCCGCGGCCCTGCTGTCCCTCGCCGCCGCCGTTCCGGTGGCGGCCCAATCGACCGAACGCGTCCGCGCCCGCGAACTGGGCGTTGCGCCCGGGATCTTCCCGACCGGAACCCACAACGCGATCACCGACGTGGCCGGCGTGCGGGTGGGGCAGGTCACCCTGAGCGAGGGCGACCGCGTGCGCACGGGCGTCACCGCGATCCTGCCGCATGGCGGCAACGCCTACCGTTCGCGGGTGCCGGCGGCGCTGCATGTCGGCAACGGCTTCGGCAAGTTCGTCGGCGCCACCCAGGTCAACGAACTGGGTGAACTGGAAACCCCGATCCTGCTGACCTGCACGCTGTGCGTGTGGAAGGCGGCGGATGCAATGGCCGCGTGGTTGCTGGAACAGCCGGACATGCAGCAGGTGCAGTCGATCAATCCGGTGGTGGGCGAGACCAACGACGGTGGCCTGAACGACATCCGTGCGCGGCCGGTGACCGCCGAAGCGGTGCGCGCGGCACTGACCGGCGCCCGCGATGGCGCGGTGCAGGAAGGCAACGTGGGCGCCGGCACCGGCACCGTCGCCTTCGGCTGGAAGGGCGGCATCGGCACCTCGTCGCGGATACTGCCCGCCTCGCTGGGGGGCTGGACCGTGGGCGTGCTGGTGCAGAGCAATTTCGGCGGCGTGCTGCAGGTGCAGGGCGCACCGGTGGGACGCGAGCTGGAACGGTTCGCCTTCCAGGAGGCGATCGCCGCGAACCAGCCGCGTCCCGGCCTGGCGGATGATCGCGGCGATGGTTCGATCATCATCGTCATCGCCACCGACGCGCCGCTGGGGGATCGCAACCTCGGCCGGGTCGCGTCACGCGCGATGATGGGACTGGGCAGGACCGGCAGTTCGGCCTCCAACGGCAGTGGCGACTACGCGCTGGCGTTCTCCACCGCCGACTCGGTGCGCCGCCGGTTCGGCGAACCCCGCCGCACCACCACGGAACTGGCCAACGACGAAATGAGCGCGGTGTTCCAGGCCACCACCGAGGCGGTGGAGGAAGCGATCTACAACTCGCTGTTCATGGCCACCACCACCCGCGGCAACGGCCAGACCGTGGAGGCGATTCCTCTGGATCGCGTCCGCGCGGTGCTGGCGAAGTACGGCATCCATCCGCGTTGAAGCGGATGCGGGATCTGTTCAGTGCACCACGTTGCGGATGAAACGCAGCGGGGAGTCGCCGTCGTTGCGGTACGCGTAGTCGCGATCGCTGGGGAACACGAAGAAGTCGCCGGCATCAATCCGGCGCTCGCCCCCCGGCAGTTCCAGGGTCAGGCAGCCTTCGATGACGTAGAACATCTCGTGCCAGCCGGCCGGATCGGCGAACGAGGTGTAGCGTTCGCCCGGCATCAGCGTCCACGACCAGAATTCGACCTCGCCGCGGGCCGGTACGCTGGCCAGCAGCACCGCCTGTGACGCGGGATCGCGTCCGCTCCAGGCGAGCGCTTCGATGCGGTCGCGGCCGGGTCCGGTCGGCGCCTGCACCAGATCCGCGAACTTGACCCCCAGCGCCTCTGCGATACGGTCGAGGGTATTGAGGCTGACGTTGGCGTCGCCTGACTCGATGCCCACCAGCATGCGCCGGCTGACTTCCGAGGCGTCGGCCAGTGCCTGCTGGCTCAGGCCGGCCGCCTGACGCAGGCGGCGGACGTTTTCGGCGACGTGTTCCAGAACGCTCATGCGGCTCCCATTGCGCAATATGTTGCACAGCGGTTAAGCTGTCGATGTGCAATATAGTGCACCCATCTTCTCCCCTCAAGCGCGTGGCCCGGATTCGGCGCCGTGCGCTGCACCAGGTCCTCCGCCGTGAACACCGTCCGTACCTCCCATTCGCCCCTGTGGCTGCCGATCGGCCTGCTGCTGATCGCGATGGCCTCCATCCAGCTCGGCGCCTCGCTGGCCAAGAGCCTGTTTCCCGCCGTGGGCGCCGCTGGCGCGACCGCGCTGCGCCTGGGTGTGGCGACCGTGCTGCTGGCGGTGGCGTTCCGGCCGTGGCAGGTGCGGGTCGAACGCGGGCAATGGCCGGCACTGCTGGTCTACGGCGCTTCGCTGGGCCTGATGAACCTGCTGTTCTACAAGGCGTTGGAAACCATCCCGCTGGGCATCGCGATCTCACTGGAGTTCACCGGGCCGCTCGCGGTTGCACTGTTCGGTTCGCGGCGGCTGCGCGACGTGGCCTGGGTCGCGCTGGCGGTGGCCGGCCTGCTGATGCTGCTGCCGAAGGGGCAGGGCCAGGCGCTGGATCCGCTGGGCATGACGTATGCCTTGAGCGCCGGCCTGTGCTGGGCGCTGTACATCCTGTTCGGACAGAAAGCCGGCGCCGAGCATGGACCACAGACGGTGGCGCTGGGGTCGATCATCGCCGCCGCCGTGGCGGTGCCGTTCGGCATCGCCCACGCGGGCACCGACCTGTTGTCGCCCGCGCTGCTGCCGGTGGCGCTGGGCGTGGCGTTGCTGTCGACGGCGATTCCCTACAGCCTGGAAATGGTCGCGCTGACCCGTTTGCCGACCCGCACCTTCGGCATGCTGATGAGCCTGGAGCCTGCGTTCGGCGCGATGTCCGGCCTGCTGTTCCTGCATGAGCAGCTCAGCGGAATGCAGTGGCTGGCGATCAGCGCCATCATCCTGGCCTCGGCCGGCACCGCGATGACCGCGCGCACGACGGTGCATGAACCGGGCGCCGGGGAAGGTTGAAGCGGGCGACGCCGCGCGTCAGCCGGCGGCAAGTACCTGCCGGTAAATCGCCAGATCGCCGGAGGAAAAACAGCAGAACACGATGAAGTCGGGCAAGCCGCCCTGATCCCGCTCGCCCCGGACGGTGTCCACCGCGATGCGCGCGGCCGGTTCGGCGGGAAATCCGAAGACGCCGGTGCTGATGCAGGGAAATGCGATGCTGCGCAGGCGATGCGTCCGCGCCAGTTGCAGGCTGCGTCGGTAGCAGGAAGCCAGCAGCGCCGCTTCACCGTGATCGCCGCCGCGCCAGACCGGGCCGACCGTGTGGATGACATGGCGCGCCGGCAGGCGGTAGCCGCCGGTGAGTTTCGCATCGCCAGTCCTGCAGCCACCGAGCAGGCGGCACTCGGCAACCAGTTCCGGACCGGCGGCGCGGTGGATGGCGCCGTCCACGCCGCCGCCGCCCAGCAGCGAACTGTTCGCCGCGTTGACAATCGCGTCCACAGCCAGCGTGGTGATGTCGGCCTGGCGGGCGTCGAGGCGGTGGCGCATCAGAGCAATCCGGGAATCAACGCCCAGGTGCGTTGCCGGTAGGCGGCGTAGGGCTCGCCGAACTGTTCGTGCAACCAGCGTTCCTCATGGCGCAGCTTGTACCAGAAGGACGCGGTGACGATGGCCAGCGCCAACAGGCCGCGCCAGTCGCCGACCTTGATGGCCGTACCCAGGATTGCCAGCAGCAGGCCGCTGTAGATGGGATGGCGCACGTAGCGGTAGGGACCGGCCTGGATCAGTTCGTGGTCCTGCTTGATCTGCACTTCGCTGCTCCAGTTGCGGCCCAGCAACTGTCGCGCCCGGCAGGCCAGCGCGATGCCAGCGATCGTCAACAGCAGGCCGAGTGTCTTGAACCAGGGACTCTTCGGGACGAATCGTTCCTGCAGCAGGCTGTCGCCGAACCATTCACCCGGCCCGAGCAGCACGATCGCGAGCGCCAGCGGCAGCCAGTACGCGGCCAGGCGCAGCCAGACGCGTTCCGCACGGGCGACCTGCTTGGTGCCGAGCGCGCTGGCGAGCCAGTACAGCAGGAAGCCGAGCCAGGCCAGGTGATGCAGCCATCCCAGGATTGCTTCGTACATCGCTTGCTCCGGCCCGGAAAAAGAGGCGCCGGCGCTCCACGGGCGAAGATCAGACCGGTGAAGGCCAGGCGTTGGCGATCTTGCAGAACAAGCGCGCGGTCTGCTCGGCGTCGTAGACCGCCGAATGCGCGTCCTCCGCGCTCCATTCGAAACCGGCGGCCTGCACCGCGCGCGCCAGCACGGTCTGGCCGTAGGCCACGCCGGCCAAGGTCACCGTGTCGAACACGCTGAAGGGATGGAACGGGTTGCGTTTGTGGCCGACCCGGGCCACCGCGGCGTTGAGGAAGTTGAGGTCGAAATGCGCGTTGTGGCCGACCAGGATCGCGCGCTGGCAGCCATGCCGCTTGACCGCCGCGCGGATCGGCGCGAACACGTGATCCAGCGCCTCGCGTTCGGGCTTGGCGAAGCGGAACGGATGATCCAGGACGATGCCGGTGACTTCCAGCGACTTCGGATCGATCTCCAGGCCCGGCGCGGGGTGCAGATGCGCGCTGGTGGTCTGGCCCGGGACGAACAGGCCGTTCTCGTCGAGCTCGATCGGCACCGCCGCCAGTTCCAGCAGGGCGTGGCGGTTCCAGTCGAAACCGCCGGTCTCCACGTCGACCACCACCGGCAGGTAACCGCGAAAGCGGCGGGCCATGGGCGTGGTGGCGGGCAACTCGGCGGCGTTCATGCGCGACAGGGTAGCAGAGCGCGACGACGCTTTTGCAGCGCGGGATGAACGTGCGGGCGCCGGTTCCGGGCACGGCGGGAAGCCATGCCCGGGGATGGCTTCAGTCGGGGATGGCGGTGCCCAGCAGGCTGCCTTCGTGATGCATCCTGGACAGCATCGCGGCGCCCTGCGCCATGAAGTCATCGTCCGCCGGCACCCCGGCTTCCGCGGCCAGTTGCTGGAGGATCTGGCGGCCGCTGAAGCGACGTTCGCCGATCAGTTCGAACAGGCGATACACCAGCGGCGACAGATCGGCGAAGCGGATGGCGTGGTCGGCATCACGACGCACCAGGAGCAGGGTCGGCGTGGCCGGGGGAGTGAGCGGACGGTAGTCCGGACCGATGCGCGGCACCGGCCACTGGTAGGCCAGGGCCCAGGCGTAGGGCGAGGGCAGCGGCACGCCCTCCATCAGATCACCCGCCTGGTCATGGCGCGGCACTTCGTCGTCGGCGATCTGCAGGGCCAGTTCCACCCATTCGTAATGCGCCAGTTCCACCAGCCAGGGTGCGTCATCCGGAAGGGGACGGTCCTGCAGGAAGCGGATGAACTCGCGCGCCACTTCCGGAAACAGCGGCGTGCGGCTGCGATGTTCCGCATGGAACGCGTGCACCAGCGCCCGCCATCCGGATTCCCCGAGGGTCTGGCGGATGACCGGGAAATTGCCGGCCAGCAAGGCCTGGATGTTGTTGAAGAACAGATCCCGGTAGATCGCCATGCGGCGGTCCTCGATGCCGGGCGGCGCGGGATGCCTGGCCGGATCACGCAGGTGCCGGGCGAATGCGAACTGCTGTTCGCGCAGCCGCTCAACCATGCGCGGTTTCCCGTGGCGCGGCCTGCGCCTGCAGGTCGCGGATGCGAGCCAGTTCGGCCAGCAGCGTGGCCATCGGCGGGAAATTGAAGTCGCGCTCCAGCAGCGTCGGGCGCACTCCGTGCAGGCGATAGGCGGTGGCCAGCAGATTCCAGACATCATCCTTCACCGCGGCGCCGTGGGTATCGATCTTCAGATCGTCCGCTTCGTCGTAGTGACCGGCGACGTGGTACGAGGCGATCCGCCGCGACGGCATCCGGGCCAGGAAGGCGTCGGCGTCGTAGCCGTGGTTGATCGCGTTGACGTAGATGTTGTTGACGTCCAGCAGCAGATCGCAGTCCGCTTCGGCGAGCACCGCGTTGACGAAATCCACCTCGTCCATCGCCTGGTAGGGCGCGGCGTAGTAGGAAACGTTCTCCACCGCGATGCGCCGGCCGAGCGCGTCCTGCACCTGGCGGATGCGGGCGGCGACGTGATGCACCGCTTCCTCGGTGAAGGGAATCGGCATCAGGTCATACAGATGGCCGTCGTCGGCGCAATAGCTCAGGTGTTCGCTGTACAGCGCGACCTGGTGATGATCCAGGAAACGGCGCGTGCGTGCGAGGAAGGTATCGTCCAGCGGCTCGACACCGCCGAGCGAGAGCGAAAGCCCGTGGCAAGTGAGCGGGGTGCGCGCGGACAGGTGCTGCAGGGACTCGCCGAGCCGGCCACCCACGCCGATCCAGTTGTCCGGCGCGCATTCGAGGAAATCGAAATCTCCCGGTGCGGCGGCCAGCAATTGATCCAGCAAGGCACGGCGCAGGCCCAGGCCGGCGGAAACGGGAGCGGGCAGGCGAGTCAAGGACGTTCCGAAGATGTCGCGGAAGCGACGGCCCGTCCATCACCCTCCCCCGCGAAAGGGGGAGGGAATGGAGCGCGGGCCGATGGCGTCAGGCGGCGCCGCCGCACTTGCCTTCGCCGCACTTGCCTTCGTGCGCGGCCTTGCCTTCGGGCTTGGCGCCGTCCTTCTTGTCGCCGCCGCACTTGCCCTCGCCACACTTGCCCTCGTGGTGGGCCTTGGCCTCGGCGGCGTCGATGAAGCCATCCTTGTTGGTGTCGATGGCGGTGAACTTGTCGCTCTTGCCGGGATGGGCGGTGTCGAACTCGGCCTTGGAGATCTTGCCGTCCTTGTCGGTGTCGGCTTTTTCGATGCCACACTTGCCTTCACCGCACTTGCCCTCGGCGGCCTTGGCGTCGGTCGCCTTGGCGGCGTCCTGCGCGGCCAGCAGGTAACCCTGCGAGAGCGGTTCCATCGCGAAAGCCGAACCTGCGAGGACGATGCCGCCGGCCAGCGCGGTACACATGGCGAGGGCGACGGGCTTCTGGTTGGACTTTGACATTGCAGTTTCTCCAGTTGGGGTGCGGGGGTTCCGCACGGCAGGGGGCGCCAGTGTAATCCGGCGTTGTTAGGGAAGTGTGGGGTCGTCGCGCAGGTATTCGCGGGCCAGCGCGCGGGCGCGGTACAGGCGGGATTTGACCGCCTGCGGACTCAGATCCAGGTGCGCGGCGAGCTCTTCGATGGTCATGCCTTCCAGGTCCCGCAGCAGCAGGATCCGGCGATAGTGGGCTGGAAGCGTTTCCAGGACGCGGGCGACGTCGTGGCCCAACTCCACCGGCTCGAAACGCAGCGGCGGCAGCAGGTCCTCGGAGATGGCTTCGCCGGCCAGTCTTCGCAGGCCGCGCTTGAGCCGGTTGCATTCGCGCTTGACGATCCGGAACAGCCAGGAAGCGAAGGCCTCGACCGCGCGCAGATCGCCGATCCGGCGCGATACCAGCAGCAGGCTTTCCTGCACCGCGTCCTCGGCATCGTTGATCTGGCAGTGGTATTCGGCATAGCGGCGCAGGTTCTGGCGCGACACGACGAGCACGCGCTGCAACGCCGCCGCGTCGCCGGCGCGCGCGGCCATCAGGTCCTCGATGCTTGCGGTCACCGCTCCACTCATCCGTCGCTCTCCGTCGGCCAGCATCGCGCGTCCGCGCCATGTCCGCCAGCCAGAAAGAGAACGGGGGCGGGCGAAAGGATTCGCCCGCCCCCGGATTGGATCAGTTTCCGTTCAGCCCTGGAGCGGGGTCAGACCGCGCCGGTGGTGCTGGTGTCGTCGCGCTTGTCGCGGGCCGGCAGCGGCTGGTCGCCGTGGATCAGGAACCACACGTTCTCGGCGATGTTGGTGGCATGGTCGCCGATGCGTTCCAGGTTCTTGGCCATGAACAGCAGGTGCGTGCACGGGGTGATGTTGCGCGGGTCTTCCATCATGTAGGTCAGCAGCTCGCGGAACAGCGCGGTGTACAGCGCATCCAGTTCGGCGTCGCGTTCGCGGACCTGCAGGGCGCGGGCGTCGTCGTTGTTCTGGTAGGCCACCAATACTTCACGCACCTGCTGCGCGGCCAGCTTGCCCAGCGTGCGCAGGCCGGTGATCTGCGGCATCGGCGGCGACACGTTGAGGGCGATCGAGCGCTTGGCCACGTTGGCGGCGTAGTCGCCGATGCGCTCGATGTCGGCGGGAATGCGCAGGCCGGCGAGGATCTCGCGCAGGTCGCGCGCCATCGGACCGCGCAGGGCCAGGTGCATCACGTCGTGGCTGATCTGCTGTTCCAGCGCATCGATGGCCTCGTCGTTGGCGATGATGCGCTGGGCGGCGCGATCGTCGCGGCGCTCGATCACGTCCAGGGCGGCTTCCAGTTGCGCCACGGCGATCTCGCCCATGCGCACGATTTCGGTCACCAGCCGGCGCTGCTCTTCGTCGTAACTTTTCACAATGTGCTCGTGCGGTTGGGTGTTCATGGTTGGGAGCCGGGATTGGGAATTGGGGAATCGGGATTGGCAGGAGCGGACGGGAGCGGGAACGGATTGGGAGCCGGGCTTGCGAATCCCCATTCCCGAATCCTGGACCCCGCGGGGCATTTCATCCGAAACGACCCGTGATGTAATCCTCGGTCTGCTGCTTGCTGGGCTTGGAGAAGATGGTCGCCGTCGCATCGTGCTCGATCAGCTCGCCCAGGTACATGAAGGCCGTGTAGTCGGACACGCGCGCGGCCTGCTGCATGTTGTGGGTGACGATGGCGATGGTGTAGTCCTGCTTCAACTCCTCGATCAGCTGTTCGATCTTGCTGGTCGAGATGGGATCCAGCGCCGAAGTCGGTTCGTCCAGCAGGATCACGTCCGGGCGCAGGGCGACCGCGCGGGCGATGCACAGGCGCTGCTGCTGGCCACCGGACAGACCGAGCGCGCTCTGCTTCAGCTTGTCCTTGGCCTCGTCCCACAGCGCCGCCTGGCGCAGCGCCTGTTCCACCCGCACGTCCATGTCGGCCTTGCCGATGCGCTCGTGGTGGCGAATGCCGTAGGCGACGTTTTCATAGATCGTCATCGGGAACTTCGGGTCGAGGATGTTCTGTCCGTCCAGCAGCACCTCGCCCTTGGCTTCCAGCTTCGGGTACAGCGAATAGATGCGGTTGAAGATGCGCAGCAGGGTCGACTTGCCGCAGCCCGAGGGGCCGATCAGCGCGGTCACCTTCTTTTCCGGGATTTCCAGGTTGATGCCCTTGAGGGCATGGAAACCGCCGTAATAGAAATCGAGGTTCTGGGCCGCCAGCTTCACCCGCGCCGGGGTACCGGTGTCGAGTTCGCGCTGCGGGGTCGCGACCGTGATACGGGCCACGTCATTCATGGGTCACCTTGTTTCGCAGGAGGATGGTCCGGGCCAACAGACTGAGCAGCAGCACCAGCGCGGTCACCAGGAACGCACCGGCCCAGGCCAGCGAGTTCCAGGAGTCGTACGGGCTCATGGCGTACTGGTAGATGACCATCGGCAGGTTGGCCATCGGCTGCATCAGGTCGGTGCTCCAGAACTGGTTGTTGAAGGCGGTGAACAGCAGCGGCGCGGTTTCGCCGCTTATGCGCGCCAGTGCCAGCAGCACGCCGGTCACCACGCCGGGCAGGGCGGAGCGCAGCAGCACCTGGGTGGTCACCTTCCACTGGGGCACGCCCAGCGACAGTGCCGCCTCGCGCATCTGCTGGGGCACCAGCCGCAGCATTTCATCAGTGGTGCGCACGATTACCGGCAGGGCGATGAAGGCCAGCGCGACCGCGCCGGCCAGCGCCGACCAGTGGCCCATCTGCGCGACCATGACGGTGTAGATGAACAGGCCGAGCACGATGGACGGCGCCGACAGCAGGATGTCGTTGACGAAGCGGATGGTCTCGCCCAGCCAATGCTTGTTGGCGTATTCGGCCAGGTAGGTGCCGGCGGCGATGCCGATCGGCGTGCCGAGGACGATGGCCAGCAGGCTGATCACCACGCTGCCGAAGATGGCGTTGAGCAGGCCGCCGGGTTCGTTCGGCGGCGGCGTCATCATGGTGAACAGATCGAGGTTGAGGCTGCCCAGGCCCTTGGTGATCGTGGTCCACAGGATCCACACCAGCCACATCAGGCCGAACACGGCGGCGGCGATGGACAGGGTCAGGGCGACGACATTCTTGACCTTGCGCCAGGTGTACAGGGAAGCGGACATGATCAGTTGCCCTCGCGCTTGGCCAGCTGGCGCAGCATCAGGCGGGCGGCGGCCAGCACGATGAAGGTCAGCAGGAACAGGGTGAAGCCCAGCAGCAGCAGCGAACCGCGGTGCAGCGGGTCGGTCGCTTCGGCGAACTCGTTGGCGATGGTGGCGGCGATCGAGGTGCCGGGTTCCAGCAGCGCCGCGCTGATGGCGTAGGCGTTGCCGATGACGAAGGTCACCGCCATGGTTTCGCCCAGGGCGCGGCCCAGGCCGAGGAACACGCCGCCGATCACCGCCGAACGGGTGTACGGCAGCACGATGTCCCACATCACTTCCCAGCGGGTCGACCCGAGCGCATAGGCCGATTCCTTCAGACGGCCCGGCACGGTCAGGAACACTTCGCGCATCACCGAGGACACGAAGGGGATGACCATGATCGCCAGCACCAGGCCGGCGGTGAGCATGCCGATGCCCAGCGGCGGGCCGGAGAACAGCACGCCGATGCCGGGAATCTGGCCCAGGTTCTCGTCGATCCACGGATAGACGTATTCGCTCAGCTGCGGCGCCAGCACGAACAGGCCCCACATGCCGTAGATGATCGAGGGAATGCCGGCGAGCAGCTCGATGGCCATGCCGACCGGACCGCGCATCCAGGTGGGGGCGACCTCGGTCAGGAACAGGGCGATGCCGAAGCTGACCGGCACCGCGATCACCATCGCGATGGTGGCGCTGACCAGGGTGCCGTAGATCGGCACCAGCGCGCCGAACTCACGCGTGCCCACGTTCCATTCGGTACTGGTGAAAAAACCCAGGCCGAAGGCCTGCAGGGCTTCGCGACCACCCCACAGCATCGACAGGGCGGCCGCGATCAGCGAGATCAGGACGAATAGGCCGGCGCCGGTGAGCGTCCAGCGGAACAGGCGATCGGCGCGCGCGTCGCGGGCGGTGCGCAGATCGACCAGGGAAGCGGGGAGGGTGGCGGTATTCATGCGGTCGGGAAGTCCGGGCCGGCGTTGCGTGGGCGGGGGCCGTGGCCGCGCTCAGGCGGCCACGCGCGGGACACGGATCAGAGCTTGATTTCCGCGGCCCAGTACGCCTCGACCTGCTTCACCAGTTCCGGCGGCAGCGGCACGTAGTCCAGTTGCTCGGCCTGCGGCTTGCCCTGCTCGTAGGCCCACTTGAAGAAGTCCAGCGTGTTCTTCGCGCGTGCCGCGTCCTTGGGCTGCTTGTAGACCAGGATGAAGTTGGTCGCGGTGATTGGCCAGGCGTCGGCACCCGGCGCGTTGGTGATCACCAGGTTGAAGTCCTTGGCGCTGGTCCAGTCGGCGCTGGCCGCGGCGGCGGCGAAGCTTTCCGCGGTCGGCTGCACGAAGTTGCCGGCGGCGTTCTGCAGCGAGGCATAGGCCATCTTGTTCTGTTCTGCGTAGGCCAGTTCGACATAGCCGATGGAATTCTTCAGCTGGCGCACGTAGGCGGCCACGCCTTCGTTGCCCTTGCCGCCGACGCCACCGGTCCAGTTCACCGAAGTACCTTCGCCGACCTTGCTCTTCCACTCCGGGCTGACCTTGGACAGGTAGTTGACGAAGTTGAAGGTGGTGCCCGAACCATCGGAACGGTGGACGCTGTTGATCTTCTCGGCCGGCAGCTTCAGGCCGGCGTTGAGCGCGGCGATCGCCGGGTCGTTCCAGGTGGTGATCTTGCCGAGGAAGATATCGGCCAGCACCGGACCGCTGAGTTTGAGCTGGCCGGATTCGATTCCGGCCAGGTTGATGACCGGCACCACGCCGCCGATCACCAAGGGGAACTGGCCCAGGCCGGCTTGCGCCAGCTCTTCCGGCGACAGCGGCTTGTCCGAGGAACCGAAGTCGACCGTGGCCGCCTTGATCTGGGCGATGCCGCCGCCGGAACCGATCGACTGGTAGTTGATCTTGGCGCCGGTGCTCTGGTTGTAGTCGCTGGACCAGCGCGCCATCAGCGGATAGATGAACGAGGCGCCCGCGCCGGTGATTTCGGCGGTCACCTTGGCGGCGCCGCTGCCCGCGCCTTCGGCGGCCGGGGTGGCGCCCGCCGTTGCCGGGGCATCGGAGGCGGGCTTGCAGCCGGCGACGAACAGGGTGGCGGCGACGGCGAGGGCCGCGAGGCGGACCGGCGAAGCGAAGGACATGGCGGGCTCCATAACGTGGGCGGTTTGTGTCATGGCGGCTATGAAATGATGTTTTTGTTACAGCGTGATGACACTGTGGCCGGCGTCCGATTTCCGGCGCCTCCCCACCTGCGGCGGCGGCGTCCCGGCGCGGGTTTTTCCGGAGGCTCGCGGGAGCGCCGGAGGGCCGGTAGCCCCGGCACCCCGGCACGAAGATCCTCGCCGCGTGAAAGGGAGCCCCTTGGCCCGGGCAAAAAAAAGCGGGCCGCAGGGCCCGCTTCAAGAAATGCCAGTTGGTTTGAGTAGGGGATCCCGACCGCGCGGGAGAGAGAGGGGTACGCGGCCGGGATCGGGGAGAGGGTTACTTCAGGTTCTGCGACCAGTAGGTCTCGATCTGCTTGACCAGCGGGTCCGGCAGCGGGACGTAGTCCAGTGCCTTGGCCTGGCCGTCGCCGTTGGCGTAGACCCAGCTGAAGAATTCCTGGGTGGCCTTGGTGCCGGCCGGGTTCTTCGGCTGCTTGCTGACCAGGATGAAGTTGGTCGCGGTGATCGGCCAGGAGTTGGCGCCCGGGGCGTTGGTCATCACCAGGTAGAAGTCCTTGGCGCTGCCCCATTCGGCGCTGGCGGCGGCGGCCGAGAAGGTCTCGTCGCTGGGCAGCACGTAGTTGCCGGCGGCGTTCTTCAGGCGCGAATAGGCCATCTTGTTCTGCAGCGCGTAGGACAGTTCGACATAGCCGATGCCGCCCTTGATCTGCTTCACGTAGGCGGCGACGCCTTCGTTGCCCTTGCCGCCGATGCCGGTCGGCCACTGCACGGAGGTGCCTTCGCCCACCTGGCTCTTCCACTCGCCGCTGACCTTGGACAGGTAGTTGACGAAGTTGAAGGTGGTGCCCGAACCGTCGGAGCGGTGGACGACCGTGATCTTCTGCGCCGGCAGCTGCACGCCGCCATTGAGCGCGACGATGCGCGGGTCGTTCCACATCTTGACCTTGCCCAGGAAGATGTCGGCCAGCAGGTCGCCGTCCAGCTTCAGCGCGCCCGAGGCCACGCCCGGCACGTTGATCACCGGCACCACGCCGCCGATCACCGAGGGGAACTGGGCGAGATTGAACTTGGCCAGCTCGTCCGGCTTCAGCGGGGCATCGGACGAACCGAAATCGACCGTGCCGGCCTTGATCTGGGCGATACCACCACCGGAACCGATGGACTGGTAGTTGACCTTCTTCTGGGTGGCCTTGGCATAGTCGGCCGACCACTTGGTCATGACCGGGTAGACGAACGACGCACCGGCACCGGTGACGTCGGCGGCGGCGGCCTGGGCCGAGAGCGCGCCGGCGATGGCCAGCACGGCGACGCGGGTCTTGAACGAGTTGAACACGGATGGCTCCTGGGAGTGGTGTAGCGGCACGGTGTGCCGTCGGCGTGCATTTCACGACGTTTGCGTGACAGCGCCATGTCGCCTTCATGACAGTGGAATGACAGCGGACGGGTATCGGAACGGGCCCGTGGGGGCAGGCGTGAAAGGTCCGCGCCGGTTGGCGTCACCCGGCATGGCAGCGCCGTCCGCGATGCGGGTTCTTGGGAGCAAGCCCCCGCACAAAAGCAAAGGGCGCGGCTTGCGCCGCGCCCCTGCCGGACGGAGGGAACCGTTCCGCTTACCAGTAGAACTGCAGGCGGGCTTCGACCACGTTCGGGTCGTCCTTCAGCACACCCTTTTCCTGCTTGACCGCGACATAGTTCAGCATGAACTTGAAGTTCGAGCGCCAGTACCAGTTCACCCCGGCGGTCCAGCTGTCCATTTCGCCGCCGACCACGGCGCCATCGGTCAGATCGATGGTGTCGTAGCGCAGGCCCAGCTGCCACATGCCCTTGACCGGGTCGGCCGGCAGGCCGGTGGTCGGCACGCCGCCCTTGTAGCCCCAGGTCTCACCGGTGATGTTCCACAGGCCCGACACATAGAAGCCGTCGCCGCTGAAGTCGTCGAAGCTGCCGTAGCGCTTCACGTCCGTCTTCATGTATTCGCCCTGCAGCTTGAACGGGCCGTTGACCCACATCGCTTCGGCGCCGAGCACGCTGCTGCGGTCGCTGGCACGCAGGCCGCTGCTGCCGGTGTCGACGAAACGGGTCGGGACCATGTCGGCCATCGGGCGGGCGCGCAGGCGGATCACGTCGCCGTCGGTGTCCTTGTCGGTGTACGACAGGCCCAGGTGCAGGATGTTGCCGGCCTCGTTGATCGGCGCCCAATAGCCGCGGGCGGAGTAGCCGCCGCCGTGCTCGCGGTTGCGGGTCAGTTCACGGCCGAAGAAGCTGGCGGTCACGCCCCAGTTGGCGTCGCCGATGTTGTACTGCAGGCCGAGGCGGCGCGGGGTGCCCAGCGAGTTGGTGATCGACGACTTGGAGATGAAGTCGTTGTTCTTGGTGCTGGACAGTTCTTCCAGGGTGGCGCCCGGCTGCTTGAACTGGCCGATCTGCAGGAAGTGGTTGGCGTTGCCGCCGATCTTGTACTTGACGTTGGCATCCAGGAACTTGTCGTCCTTGGCGTCGTAGCCCAGCACCCATTCGATGTTGCCCGGGCCCTTGCCCTTGAGCACCAGCTCGGCGCGGCGCAGCTCGTTCAGATAGTCCTTGCCATCCAGATCCGAGGACGAATCCGCACCGTAGTCGATGGTGTCGGTGTCGAACTTGTAGAAGTCAGCCTGGACCAGGCCTTCGAACGAGACTTCGGAACCGCCAATCACATCGATCGGAATCTCGGCCTGGGCGGCGGGCGCGGCGACGGCGGCCAGCAGAGCGAGCGTCAGGGTGCTGCGGGAGAGTTTCATGGGTTAGCCCTTGGGGCAGGTGTGGAAGACGCTGCGCAGGCTAATTGGTGAAAGTTGCGTTATTGTTACAACGCTGTCTTATTTCGCCGGGATGACAGTTCGATGGCAGAGGGGCGGGGATTCGGGATGACCGGCCATGCGGCCATTGAGAGCCAGGATTCGGGATGCCCGGCCACGCGACCATTGAAAGCCAGGATTCGCGAGATCCCCGCTTTGCCTCCCCCTTTTTAAAGGGGGACCGAGGGGGATTTGCTCTTGGCGCAGACACCAGGCGCTCAATGATGCCCGAAGCGTCCGTCCA
>NZ_JANJUE010000100.1 GCF_024710765.1 Pseudoxanthomonas sp. | reverse complement strand
CGCCGTAGGCGTCGCGCAGCGCGCGCTCCTGCCGCCCGGCCGAGAGCAGCTTGCGCACGCTGGAGAGGAAGGGGTCGGTGTGGCTGCGGATCTCGGCGTCGAGCGCGAGCAGGCGCTCGATGCCCTCGCGCAGCCGGGCGGCTTCGGCCGGCGGCAGCCTGGTCAGCGCGGCTGCGTCGTCCGCAGCGCCCGACGCATCCCCGCGCGCCGCCTCGCGCAGCGCCGCCGCCTCGCGCTCGAGCGCCGACAGGCGCTCCCAGTCGTTCGCACGCGCGGCCTCGGCCATCGCTTCGTAGCGGTCGAGCAGGTCGGCGAGAATGGGCAGGGTCAGCATGGCGGCAAAACACTCATCGAAAACGCTCGGCTCATCGGAAACCGCCCCGTAGGAGCGCCGCAAGGCGCGAACGGGGCGTTGCAGAAGCGACGGCGCGAACTCCAGGCGCATCATTCGCGGCTTGCGCCGCTCCTACACGGCCCCGGACCGCGTCGGTCTCCGTAGGAGCGCCGCGAGGCGCGAACGCTCCGCGCACAGGCGCCAAAAACCGCGAAGGCGCCCCGTAGGAGCGCCGCCAGGCGCGCACCCCCCCGTTCCATCCATACCCGCTCCGGCACGTGGGGATCGGCCGCAAGTTCGCGCCTTGCGGCGCTCCTACATGAAGCAAGAGGCAAGAAGCGGGCCGTGCCTCACGCCGCGCTCGGCTGCACCTGGCTGCGGATCTCCGCCCAGGCCTCGCGCAGCGTGGCCAGCAGGCCGCTGACCTCGTCGAGCGCCGGCTGGCTGTTGTGCAGGTTGGCATAGAGCAGGCGGTCGCTCATGTAGTCGTAGAGCGCGGCGAGTCGCTCGGCGAGCTCTCCACCGGCGTTCATGTCGAGGCTCACCTTGAGGCCGTTGATGATGATCTCGATCGCCTTGGAGATTGCCGTGCCCTTTGTGGGGATGTCCTTGTTGGCGATCGCGATGCCGGCGGTGCGCACCTGAAGCAGGGCGCCGTCGAACAACATCAGGATGAGCTTGTGCGGGTCGGCGGTGTTGACGCCGGTCTCGACGCTCACCTTGGCGTAGGCGTTGGCGCGGTTACCGAAACCTCCAAACATTGTTCTTTCTCTCCTGGAAACGCTCGTCCGAAGTCTGCGGCTCAGAGGTTCGCGAGTTGCTGGGTGAGGTAGGCGCTGGTCGTACTCATGCTCGACATCGCGGCATCAAGTGCGGTGAACTGCGCGCTGTAGCGTGCCTGTACCTTCTCGAGTCGCAGTTCGAATGCTTCAATCCGGGAGTCGAATGACTTGATCGTGCGGTTGATGCCGTCGGTTCGTGACGACAACACGCCGTCCGTCCCAAGCATGTCCTTGATTCGGGTTTCCAAGGCCTTGGCGAAACCATCCACGGTTCCGTTGCCGGCAAAGAGTTCGCCGATCTTCTTTGTCGGGTCGGCGAGTGCGGAGGCCAGCTTGGTGCTGTCGACCGACATGCTGCCGTCCGTCCTGATGCTGATACCCGCATCGGACAGCATGGTTGCACCGCTCAGGCCCGAGATCGGATTCGCAAAGACGCCGCGAAGCTGGCTCTGGATCGACCGCACGCCGGTGTCTCCGTTCAAGGTGCCGGCCTTCTTCGTCTCGGCGTTGTAGCTGGTCTGACTGCGGATCAGCGAATTGAGATCGTTGTAGGCCTTGGCGAAATCGTCGATGGCTTTCTTGGCGGTTTCGTCGTTGCGGGCCACGGTCATCGTGGTTTCGCTCTCGGTCGGCTTGGCCAACGTCAGCGTCACGCCCTCGATCGCGTCGCTCACCGTATTGCTGGAACGGGTGATCGCCAGGCCGTCTATGCTCAGCATCGCGTCCTTGGCCTGCTGGACCGAGACCATGTCTCCAGCAGGTACCGCGGGGTCGAAGCTGAATTCGCTCAATCCGCCGAAGCCCTCGAGCTTGAAGGCGTTGGCTGCGCCGGTTTCCTTGCTGCTGATGACGAGCTGATTGACCGTGCCGTTATTGACGATTTGAGCACTGACCCCGGCATCGGCGGCGTTGATCGCATCGCGCAGGTCCTGCAGCGTACCTCCGGCCGCGAGGTTGACCGTCTTCGGTGTGCCTGTGCCGAGGGTAATGTCGATCGAGCCACCACCCGTGAGATCGGGTGCGGTCGTGGCGCTCGTGGCCGTGCGCTGCGCGCGGGCGAGCTGGCTGACTTCGATGTTGTAGCTGCCGGTCTGGGCCGAGGCCGTGGAGCTGACCGTGAACGCCTTGGTGTCGCCCGCGCTCGCCGTGGTGGCCGAGAAGGTGGTCGATTTGGTCAGTACCGTTGCGGCGTCCTGCAGCTTGGACATGGCGCTCTGCAGTTGCCCGAAGGCCGAGAGCTTGGATTGATAGCTCTTCTGCTGCTCCTGCAGGCGACTCAGCGGCTGGCGTTCGACCGCCATCAACTGGTTGAGGATGCTGCCGACGTCCAGGCCCGAGCCGACCCCTGCTGCGCTGATTGCCATGTTGCTAGCCTCCTGCTGCTCAGGCCTGCTGCTTGAGGAGCAGACCTTTCAGCTTATCGACCGCCTTCGAGATGGCGAGCACTTCTTCGGACGGGATCTGGCGGATGACTTCGTTGGTGTCGGTGTCCATGACCTTCACCACGGTCTTGCCCGAGTCCTTGTCGAGCGAGAACTGCAGGCTCTGCGCCATGGGCGCGACCGCCTTCTCGACCTCTTCCAGTGCCTTCTGCACTTCGCCGATGTCGGGCGTGCGCTGAGCCTGATCCTGTGGGTTCGTGTTCTGCTGGATGCTCTCGGCGCGCGTTTCCGCTGCGCGCGCGGCGCCGGCGGGCGCCTCGGCCTGGTTGCGTGCCGCCTGGGCATCGCGAACCGGGGCGGCGGTCATCGCCTGCATCGACATCGACGCGTTGTTGATGGGCTGGATTGACATGATGCGACCTCCTGATGGGCCAACGGCGCGGAGCGTATTCTACGCTCCGCGCCGATCGGTTCGTGACGCTTGCCGGGAATCAGCGGAGCAGGGACAGCACGTTCTGCGGCAGCGAGTTCGCCTGCGCCAGCATCGCGGTACCGGCCTGCTGCAGGATCTGGGTGCGCGACAGGTTCGCGGTTTCGGCGGCGAAGTCGGCGTCCATGATGCGACCGCGGGCGGCAGCCTGGTTCTCGGAGGCGACCTGGAGGTTCGAGATCACGGACTCGAAACGCGTCTGTGCGGCACCGAAGGTAGCGCGTTGCTTGACCACTTCGGAAATCGCGAGGTCGATCGCTGCGATGGCCGAGACTGCTGCGTCAGCGTTTGTGCCACTGACCGCGATCGCGCTTGCACCAGACATTGCAGCGCTCTGGATGTTGGTCGCGGAGACCGCGGTCGCGGAGACGCCAATCGTTTCTCCGGTGTTCGCCCCAACCTGGAAGGTGAAGTTCGTGCCGGCAAGGACCGCCTGGTTGTTGAACTTCGTGTCCTTGGTCACACGAAGGATTTCATCCTGGAGTTGGCGGAACTCGAGTTGCAGGTTGTCACGGTCGCCGGAAGTGTTGGTGCCATTCGCCGACTGGACGGCGAGGTCGCGCATGCGCTGCAGGGAGTCGCCGATCTTGCCCAGCGCGCCTTCGGCCGTTTGAGAGAGCGAGATCGCGTCGCTGGAGTTGCGGATCGCGACGTTCATGCCGCGCACCTGGGAGTTCATGCGTTCGGCGATCGCGAGGCCGGCTGCGTCGTCCTTCGCGCTGTTCACGCGGAGGCCGGAGGAGAGGCGCTGCAGGGTCGTGCCCAGCGAGCTCTGGGAGGAGGTGAGGTTACGCTGCGCGTTGAGCGAGGCGACGTTGGTGTTGATCGTCTGGGTCATGATTTTTCTCCTGGTATATCAGGTTGGTCATTCACCCGCAGGATGCGTCGGTTGCCTCGTCGGGTGCGGAGCGTTTGTTGTGCTCTTGGATGCTGTTACGGCAACAGGGGGAGGCTTCTTGAGCGCTTTTTCGAGCTTCTGTTTGTAGCGCGCGGGGGCTGTCGATCGTCTTCCGCGCGCAGGATCGGCACCTTGCCGAACCTGCGCGCCATAAGAGTGTGCGCAGCGGTTCAGGGACCGTAGGCCTCCAGCCAGTCGGTCGCGTGATCCTCCAGGATGAAGTTGGCGAGGACCCATTCCTGAAGTGCCTTGCCGGCAGCCTGCATGGCAACGGGTTCGGCCAGGTGTTCGCGGATTGCGGAAATCCACCTCTGGGGCTCGTTCGGCAGGCGGGTCACCGGTGCGTCTTGATACGGGAAGATGTCGGTGCAGATTACCGGCCAACCCATGAAGCCATACTCGAGCAGTCGCAGGTTGCTCTTCGCCTCGTTGAATGCATTCAGCTCGAGTGGTGCGATCGCAAGATCGAGATCGAGCTTCGCGAGCGCCGCGGGATAGGCCTCGAAATCGCGAACGAAGTCATGGAATTCCCGCACGAAGGGGCGGAGCGGGTCGGGGCACATTCCCATGAAAATCCAGTCCACTTCCTCCGCAAGCGCCTCGACGACGGGATAGATCAACTCCAGATCTCCGAGGTGCTGCTGAGCGCCCGCCCATCCCACCCTTGGCTTGCGTCTCGGGAGCGCCGGCGGCCGAGCGCCATCCCAGATCGCTCTCTCGATGCAGTTGGGCATGATGCGGATGTCGTCGATCATGCTCGAGCAGAAGTCTGCCAGCGGCTGCGTGCTGACGACCAGTCTGTCGGCCATTCCCAGCGTCCGGCGAAGACGGGGGCGAGCGTCCTTGAACTGGAATTTGTGGAACGAGTTCTTCTTCGGCACTGCCGTGAACAAGTCGTCGATGGTGATGATCCGACGTATCCCCGGCAGGAACTGGATCAGAGTCTGCAGTGTGTTCGTTTGATGGTCGTCGACCGGTTGATGGAAAATGATCGAGTCGGGTGCCGCCCGGGCGATCTCGATGGGAGAAAGGATCCGGACGCTCAGATGTGCGGGAGGCTCGCAGATCGCGGTCTGCGCCAGCCCGGCACGCGCGATGATGCGCAAGGGAGCGCGAAGGCGGTACTCGCCAGCGCCACCGCTCAACGGGATACCCATGATCCGCGAACGGTCGTGGAAGTTGGTGTCCCAGACGATCGGTGCGATGTGATCTGGCTTGAATGGCTCGATGAGACTGAGGTTTCTATTGTACCCGGGGTCGCTGGCGAGCGCGGGGAGCCATCTTTGCAGAATGCCTTCACGTTCGGCCTTGCTTGCAATCACGTCTTCGAGCGCACTGACCGTGTCCTTCCGGCGCTCGTGCGTCGATACCCCCCCGTAGTGCACAAGCATCGAGTAGGGCGTCCAGATGATCTTGAACCCTTGTTCCGAAACCCGAAGGCAGAGATCAAGTGCCCCGTTGAACAGCGGGAAATCGGTCTCGTCGAAGCCGCCGAAATCGTCGAAAACGGATGCGCGAATGAGAAGTGCGGAGCCGCTGACCGCTCCCACGTTCTGATCACAGACTGCACGACCCATGTACCCGGGTTCAGTCAATTCCATTTCGC
Source organism: Pseudoxanthomonas sp. (assembly GCF_024710765.1). Classification (GTDB taxonomy): domain Bacteria; phylum Pseudomonadota; class Gammaproteobacteria; order Xanthomonadales; family Xanthomonadaceae; genus Pseudoxanthomonas_A. The sequence continues at coordinate 3,771 of NZ_JANJUE010000100.1, read as the reverse complement.
AATTCCAAGGGGTCGCCGCGAGGCCGTTTAACCCAAGGATCCAGCCGCCATCCTGAATCTTCGCGGTCTCAGCGAAAGCAAGGCGTGGTCCGACAATACCGACCTCCGGGCGCTGCGCGATGCCCAGCATCCTGCCCAGCCACTCCTTTTGAACAACGTGAATATCGTTGTCCAGGAACAGCAGATATTTTCCACTGGCTGCTCCCGCGCCGATATTCGCTCCCGCAGACCAGTTGAACTTGCCCTTTCTTTCAACGACCGTCATGCGGCCTTGCCAGCGCGGATCGCTCGGCAGAGCCTTCAACCATTCAAGCGCATCGGGGTCGCTGGTTTCGTTGTCGACGATCACGAGCTCGTAGTTGGTGTATTGCGTGAGCTCATGCATGCTTTCGAGCAGGGGGCGCAAATACTCTTCGCGATCCCTCGTCTGGATGACGATGCTGACCAAAGGATTTTCGGGCCAGTCGTAATCGATACGGCGGGTACCGTAGACGATCCCGTCGCTTGGCTTCGCGGCGAGCCCCTGGCGCTCCAGGTGATCGATCACGGCCGCCTTCTCTGCCTCGGGAGCGAGTGTCCGCATTGAGCCCCGGGGTAGATGAACGAGCATCTGGCTTATGTGACCGATAGCCCGTGGCCCCACGTGGTCCAGAATGCGGAGACTCAGGTCGTATACTTCGGCGCCGCGGTGTTTTCCGTAGCGCCCGGCCACAAGAAAGACCTCCTTGCTGACCAGTGCGAAGGCGCCGAAATAACTTTGTGCCCTGAGTAGGTCTAGATCGAAGTCCGGCTTGAACAGCGGCTGGTGCAGGCTCCCGTCCGCCTCGCGCGTGTCGTCGTCACAAGAGATGAGATGCCACATCGGCCGGGCATTGATGTAATCGGCAAATACTTGCAGAGCCTGGGGCTCCAGGCTCAGGCCCGGATCGATCCGCGCAAGCCAGGAGCCGGGCGAGGCAACGGCAACCTCATCGATTACGTAATCGATATGAGCGGGGTCCTGCAGGGAAAGCCACTGCAGGTTCGCCGCCTCATCCAGGCCTTCGGGTTTGGGCAGGTCGGTCACTACCGTGAGCAACCAGTCAGGGTAGAGCTGGGTGGCGAGACTGTCGAGCGTGTCGGCGAGCAAAGGCACTTCGCCGCCATGGAGGCTCATCAGCAGGTGAATGCCCGGACGTTTCGTCCATTTGAGCATCATGCGTTCGGCGAGGATCTCCGCATCGATCTCTGCGAATGCGGTGCGGGCCCGCCAATGCGAATAATTGACCTCGAAGGCGTTGTCCTTGGCAGGTCCCTTATTGGTCCGGGGACAGCTTTCAGCGACTTCTTGGGTCTTCTCCAGTAGGCGTTCCAATTCTTTCCAGTATGCCGCTTCGAGACGCTTGTACTTTTGGGTGAGAGAGGGCAGAAGGCGACGAGCTTCGGCAAGTGTTCTTGCATCGTCGGAGGTGACCAGTGCGTCGGATAGGCCGAGGCTGTCTGCGAAAGGCTTGGTCAGGTCGGCATAGGGGCTAGGAAGCTGCACGACTGGACATCCGCAAAGGCGAGCCTCCATCGAGATGGACGTGTTCTCGAAACAATAGACGTGGGTACTCTGCCGAAAAAGTGCAGCGAGTTCCTCATGGCTGCTTGGGAAGTCCTTGGTGATTACCGTGCATCGGTCAGCTAATTCGGGAAAGGCCTGGGCTCCATCGACGTAGCGGCCAAAGTAGATGCACGCACCTTGTCGATCGTCGTCGTGAGGGTTATCCAGATTGTTGAAAATAGAGGTATCCACTGCTGGCATGTGCAACACGCCTTCGTGATGTGGAACGGCGTCTGCTACCTCGGCATTATGGAGCCAGTAAAGGTCATCCGGGCTGTAGTTCGGCCTTTCACCCAGCAACCCAGGTCGGTTCAGGATGTAGCGGACCACTACGTTGCAGTCCAAGGGGTTGGAGCCGATGATTTCCGGGTAAATGGCGATGGGATTGAGGCCGGCCTCGAGATGCTCGTTCTGGATATCCTGCGTCAGTTGCGGGGTGTTGAGCGCATGGCTGCGGAGGGGCGTGCGAATATAGGCCTCGGCGCCCAACTGGTTGAGGCTGGCGCAGAGCTGATGCATGACGCGGATGCCGGACGACTTGCGGTCATAGCTGGGGGAAACGATGTAGTACGGGTGGCGCCGTTTGGCGTATAGCCCCGGAATGTGCCGGACGGTGGGCATGAGTGATGTCTCGCTGTGTGCGCTATGGTGGAGCCGGTTTCAATCGCCCTCGAGTACAGTCAAGCCGCAGCTCCAGTATTCGGCAGCCAAACCAAGGTGAGCGCGCCGATTGAAGGTGAGGTTGAAACCGTAGGCTTCGAAGTGATAGGCGATGGCTGGCCGCTCGGAGGCGAGAGCACCGAGCCAGAGCAGCGGTGGGTAGGAGTCGGTGCGCAGCAGCAGTCCGGGGGCACTGATCAAGGCCGCACAGGTATCCACCCCTCCTGCCAGCAGGAACTGATCGGGCAGGGCTGTGACCTGTTCGAGGGCTGCTGGCAGGGAGTATTCGGAAAGGGCGGGAAAGTAGATCCCGACCAGCTCGGTCTCTCTCATAGCGGCGACCAAACGTGCATGCCGAGATTCCGGCTGGATCTCCGTGCGCCCTTCCAACTCACCATGGTGGTGATTGGCGAAGCGGTAGTCCGGGTAGGTGTTCTCAAAGGCTTCACGGACAGCGGGAAGGAATCGTTGATCCAGACTTCGTCCCATGTCATCGATGACGAGGCGCGGCAGGACGAAGGGTACCGCTACACCGCGGGCAATTGCCGCCGTTCGTGGATCGGATTCCAGGCGGCTCAGAATGCTCGCCGCACGAGCCTCGAAGGTGGCGGCGTCCATCGTTGTTCCGGCTCCGAGGCAGGAAAGTAGCCGGGCGTGGCTGGCGACGTAGTCGATTTTCGGCTGCAGCAGTGTGAAGTAGCGGCGGCTGCGTGGAAGGGCCGGGGACTGGACCGCGCCCGGCAGGCAGCGCCCAAAGTCGTCGAAGAGGGGCATGTCGGATACTGCGGCCATGGTCTAGTCGTCCAGCAGAGAGTCGTTGTCGGAGAAGCCCTGGCCCCACGGCAGGGGCAAATGGGTCACCCCCTTCGTTTTTTCCGTGTGAATCCGGATGAATTTGGGGTCCTCCCCGATCAGGCAGTCTGGACGATGTGGGCCAAGCCAGGGATTTCGCATGCCACGGGCCAGTACTTCCTTGAGGGGTGTCTCACGCAGATTACCCAAGGAGAAGTCGATATACGGGCAGGGTGTGACCTCCGCTGTCGAGGTTACCGTGATGATGCCTTTGACGGTGATGCAGCCCTTGTATGAACCATACGAGGGCGTCATATGCGTGAAAACGGGGTAATCCTTTTCGAGCTCGCGCACGATGTCCGCGTCTTCCTTGGTGATGACGAACTCGGGATGCTCGGTGCAGGAGCCTGTGGGCTTGGCGTAGGACACGTAGAGACCGATTCCTTTGCGCTTGGCGAACTCGCACATGGAGCGGAACTCCTCGGTCCTGCCGCGCCCACGGACCAGAACGGTGGATAGAATCAGGTTCAGGCCCGCCTCGAGCGAGGCATCTATGGCGCGCATGACTCGCTTGTAGGAGCCGGGCTTGTTGCGGAAGGTGTCGTGCTCTGCCTCGATCATGCTGTCCAGGGACAGCTGCACCTTCTCCACACCGATGGATTTCAAGTGGCGGGCGCGCTCGAGGTCGAGGAACCACCCATTGGTGTCGGTGATGATGTAATGGCGGTCCGGAT
>NZ_JANJUE010000090.1 GCF_024710765.1 Pseudoxanthomonas sp. | reverse complement strand
TGGAAGGATCCGACCTTCGTGGAGGAGGGGGTGATCCACTTCTGCGTGACCAACATGCCCGGCGCCGTGCCGCAGACCTCTTCGCAGGCGATCTGCGCGGCCATCCTGCCGTGGGTCAACAAGCTGGCGTCCGGGGCGTGGCGGGACAGTGCACCGCTGGTCCGGGGCATCAACGTGGAGGGCGGTCGCCTGGTGCACCCTGCACTGCAGGGCATGACCCTGTAGTTTAGCGATGGGGAGCCCGTTCGCTGGGCTGTGAATTTTCGGTATTTCGCCGTATATTCAACAACTAACGCAATCGATTTAAGGCAGAACATCACGGTGGCGCAAGCGTCCGCAGCAAGCCGAAAGAAGGTCACGGCCGAAAAGGCCCCGCCATCGCCCCGTCGCCAGCGGCTCATGCGCGACATCGCGCTGATCATCATCGCGCCGTTGCTGGTGTACCTGCTGGCCAGCCTGGTGACGTATTCGCCGCAGGATCCGGGCTGGTCGCAGTCCGGGAGCGTCGCCGCGCCGCTGCACAACCTGGGCGGCAAGGTGGGTGCGTTCCTGGCCGATGTGCTGCTGTACCTGACGGGCTACGTCGCGTTCCTGCTGCCGATCATCCTGGGACTGATCGCCTGGATCGCGCTGTTCGGCATGGACACTGATGGCGATGGCCATGCGGACCTGGGGCCGGCGCTACGGCTGATCGGCATCGTGGGCTTCCTCGTCTCGGCGACCGGGTTGCTGTACCTGCGCTTCAACGGGCTGTCGGACTTCTCTGCCGGTAGTGGCGGCATCCTCGGCCAGGTGGTGGGCAAGTCGCTGTACAAGGGCTTTGGCCCGGTGGGCGGCAACCTGTTCCTGCTGGCGTTGCTGCTGATTTCGGTCACGCTGGCCACGGGCCTGTCGTGGCTGCACGTGATGGACAAGCTGGGCCAGTGGACGCTGGCGCTGGGGCCGCTGGTGTCGGGCCTGTTCAAACGCGGCAGCAAGCAGGCCACCGAGTGGCAGCAGACCCGCGCCCTGCGCGAGGAACGCGAGGAAGTCCGCAAGGTGGACTCCGAACTGCGCGCCAAGCGTGCGCCGGTGAAGATCGAGCCGCCGCCGGCGCCCGTGGTGGAGAAGAGCGAGCGCGCCAAGCGCGAGACCCAGATCCCGCTGTTCAACGCCGGCGACGGCACCGGCCTGCCGCCGCTGGCACTGCTGGACGACCCCAAGCCGCAGCCCAAGGGTTACGACGAGCAGACCCTCGAAACCCTGTCGCGGCAGATCGAGTTCAAGCTCAAGGACTTCCGTATCGATGCGCAGGTGGTCGGTGCCTACCCGGGGCCGGTCATTACCCGCTTCGAGATCGAGCCCGCACCGGGCGTCAAGGTCAGCCAGATCAGCTCGCTGGACAAGGACATCGCCCGCGGCCTGTCGGTGAAATCGGTGCGCGTGGTGGACGTGATCCCGGGCAAGTCGGTGATCGGCCTGGAGACGCCCAACACCAGCCGCGAGATGATCTTCCTCTCCGAGCTGCTGCGCTCGAAGGAATACGACAAGTCCGCCAGCCCGCTGACGCTGGCGCTGGGCAAGGACATCGCCGGTCGCCCGACCGTGGCGGACCTGGCGCGCATGCCACACCTGCTGGTGGCCGGTACCACCGGTTCGGGCAAGTCGGTGGCGGTCAACGCGATGGTGCTGTCGCTGCTGTACAAGGCCTCCGCCAAGGACCTGCGGATGCTGATGATCGACCCGAAGATGCTGGAGCTTTCCGTCTACCAGGGCATCCCGCACCTGCTGGCGCCGGTGGTCACCGACATGAAGGAGGCCGCAAACGGCCTGCGCTGGTGCGTGGCGGAGATGGAGCGCCGCTACAAGCTGATGAGCGCGGTGGGCGTGCGCAACCTGGCCGGCTTCAACAAGAAGGTCAAGGACGCGCAGGACGCGGGCCAGCCGCTGATGGATCCGTTGTTCAAGCCCAACCCGGATCTGGCCGAAGCGCCACGTCCGCTGGAGCCGCTGCCGTTCATCGTCATCTTCATCGACGAATTCGCCGACATGATGATGATCGTCGGCAAGAAGGTCGAGGAGCTGATTGCCCGTCTGGCGCAGAAGGCGCGCGCCGCCGGCATCCATCTGAGCCTGGCGACCCAGCGTCCGTCGGTGGATGTCATCACCGGCCTGATCAAGGCCAACATCCCGACCCGCATCGCGTTCCAGGTCAGTTCGAAGATCGACTCGCGCACCATCCTGGATCAGTCCGGCGCGGAAACCCTGCTGGGCCACGGCGACATGCTGTACCTGCCGCCGGGCACCGCGATGCCCGAGCGCATCCACGGCGCCTTCGTCAGCGACGACGAGGTGCACCGCGTCGTCGAGCACCTCAAGGCCACCGGCAGCGCCGACTACATCGAAGGCGTGCTGGAGGAAATCCAGACGATGGGCGATGGCGTGGTGGTGGGACCGACCGGCCTGCCCGAGAGCGGCGGCGGCGGTGGCGACGAAAGCGACCCGCTGTACGACGAGGCGGTGCGCATCGTTACCGAAAGCCGGCGCGCCTCCATCTCCGGCGTGCAGCGCCGCCTGAAGATCGGCTACAACCGGGCCGCCCGCCTGATCGAAGCGATGGAAGCGGCGGGCGTGGTCTCGCCGCCGGAACACAACGGCGATCGCCAGGTATTGGCGCCGCCACCGCCGCGCTGAGCGGAAGCGCCGCCATCGCGGCTGAACGCCGGTTCATGCCGGCGTTTCCGCCACGGGGAATCCCGATGCGTGCTATTCAGACTTGCCGGGGCACACTCGGCACCGACCCCGAAACCACCCACCGCCACCGCCCATGACCCGCATCGTCCGACCCACGATTCTCATTGCCGCCGCGCTGTTCGCCGGCAACGCCTTCGCCGGCGCCCGTGATCAGCTGAAGGCTTTCACCGCCGGCCTGAAAGGCCTGGATGGCCAGTTCGTCCAGCAGGTCCACGATGGTGGCGGCAAGCTCAAGGAAACCTCCAACGGTCGTGTCGCGCTGTCCGCGCCGCGCCTGTTCCGCTGGGAATACAACAAGCCCTACGAGCAGTTGATCGTCGCCGACGGCAAGCAGGTGTGGGTGTACGACCCCGACCTGAAGCAGGCCACCGTGCGCGAGCAGGGCGTGGAGGAACAGAACAGCCCGCTGTCGGCGCTGATTGATCCGGGCAAGCTGGACCAGCAGTTCAACGTCAAGGAAGGCGGCAGCCAGAACGGACTGGAGTGGCTGACCCTGACCCCGAAGCGCGAGGGCGACGCCAATTTCCAGTCTGCGCGCCTGGGTTTCGATGGCAAGGGGCTGGCGCAGATGGAAGTGGTCGACGCGGTCGGCCAGCGCACCACCATCAGGTTCAGTGGCTGGAAGCGCAACCCCTCGTTCGCCGGCGGCACTTTCAAGTACACGCCGGGCCCGGGCGTGGACGTGGTCGGCGGCTAGCGGGATACGCTCCCTTGCCGGAGCATGCGGGCCGGGTTCCGGGAGGAATCCGGCCTTTTCGTTTCCGCGGGCCGACGCGGGCAGCCGCGGACGGTAGAATCCCCCGGTGGCAAGATCCCCCAAAACCCGCAATCACTTTCCGCAGGAAGCCGATCTGCTGAGCGTCGATCGCTCGGCGATGCGGCCGCTGGCCGAACGCATGCGGCCGCGCACCCTCGACGAGATGGTCGGGCAGCGCAGGCTGCTCGCGCCAGGCAGCGCGCTGCGGCGCGCGGTGGAATCCGGGCGCGTGCACTCGATGATCCTGTGGGGGCCGCCGGGCTGCGGCAAGACCACCCTGGCGCTGTTGCTGGCGCAGTACGCGGACGCCGAGTTCCAGGCCATCTCGGCGGTGCTGTCGGGGCTGCCGGACGTGCGCGCGGTGCTGGCCGAGGCGGCGCAGCGTTTTGCCGAGGGACGGCGCACCGTGCTGTTCGTCGACGAGGTGCACCGCTTCAACAAGGCCCAGCAGGATGCGTTCCTGCCGCACATCGAACGCGGCACCATCCTGTTCGTCGGTGCGACCACCGAGAATCCTTCCTTCGAGCTCAACTCGGCGTTGCTCTCTCGCTGCCGCGTCCATGTCATGGAGGCGGTTTCGGCCGACGACATACGGCACGCGCTGCGACGCGCGGTGGAGGACGAGGAGCGCGGCCTGGGCGGGCAGGGCTTGCAGGCCAGCGATGACGCCCTCCGGGAAATCGCTGGCGCGGCCGATGGCGACGTGCGTCGCGCGTTGACCCTGCTGGAAATCGCCGCGGAACTGGCCACGGGCGAAGACAACACCATCACCCCGCAGACCCTGCAGCAGGTGCTGGCCGATCGCACGCGCCGGTTCGACAAGGGCGGCGAGCAGTTCTACGACCAGATCTCGGCGTTGCACAAGTCCATCCGCAGTTCCAATCCCGACGGCGCGCTGTACTGGCTGGCGCGGATGCTGGACGGAGGCTGCGACCCGGTCTATCTGGCGCGCCGCCTGACCCGGATGGCGGTGGAGGACATCGGCCTGGCCGATCCCCGCGCGCTGCAGATGGCGGTGGACGCATGGGACACCTATGAGCGGCTCGGCAGTCCCGAGGGCGATCTGGCCTTGGCGCAGGTGGCGATTTACCTGGCCAGCACCGCCAAGTCCAACGCCGGCTACAAGGCGTTCGGCATGGCGAAGCAGGACGTGCGCGAGCACGGGACCCAGGAGGTGCCGCTGCATCTGCGCAACGCACCGACCAAGCTGATGAAACAGCTCGGTTATGGCGGTGGTTACCAGTATGACCATGACGCTGAGGGCGGCATCGCGCTGGATCAGACGGCGTTCCCCGATGCCATGGGGGAACGCGTCTACTACGAACCGGTCGAGCGCGGGCTGGAAATCAAGTTGAAGGAAAAACTCGATCGCCTGCGCGAACAGCGGCGCGAGGCGAGGGCGGCCAAGCCGGGGCGTCCGTAGTCGCGCGTTCCCGCGCCGCCACGCCGCTCACGTCGCCAGGCTGCGCGCCATCCGCACCGTCATCAGGCCGAGTCCGGTCATCAACAGCGAACCCAGCACATGGACCGCGATGAGCAGGAATGCCCAGCCGTACTGCAGGCGCAGGATCAGCTGCATGGCTTCGGCGGAGAAGCTGGAGAACGTGGTCAGGCCGCCGAGCAGGCCGGTGATCACGAACAGGCGCCATTCCGGCGCGATCGAGGGATGGTGCGCCAGCCAGCCCATCGCCACGCCGATGGCGTAGCCGCCGATCAGGTTGGCCGCCAGCGTGCCGAGCGGCAATTGCGCGTGATTCGGATTGAGCCAGACACTCAGGCCCCAGCGCGCCCACGCGCCCAACGCCGCGCCCAGTGCAATGGCAAGAAAGGAATACATCAGCGGGTCTCCAGAGGGGAGCGATGGCGCATGCCCACCACCCCGTTGCGGGGATTCGGTAGGCATCATCAGCCGTCATGCCGGCGGTTCGGGGAGGCATGCCATCTCCCTGGGCGCACAGCCTAGCATCGTCGACGGGGCCCGTCGAAGACCTCGGACAGGATGCAAGAACGCCAGCCATCACCTTGATCCGGCTACCGATCGTCGGCGCGTGGAACCGTCTTGGGAGCGGCAGACGAGCGGCGCAACGGTTAACGAGAACCTAACAAATGCCCCCCGGCTGACTAACGTTTCCTGTGTGAGCGTGACCGGCGTCGTTTTTTAGCGCCTCCCCTGGGCGCCAGAGCGACACAGGAGAATCAACATGTGCATGCGTAAGACTCTCATTGCATCTGCGGTGTTACTGGGACTTGGTCTGACGGGACAGGCTTTCGCACAGGCAACCAACACGGAAAACGGACCTGGGGCCGATACGCTCGTCGCCGTGGATTTCGATGCGACCGACAGCAGTACCCACGACGGTGACAATCGCGACAACGACGGCGTCGCCTATGCCGACGGCTATGGCACCGCGGCGGCGAACAACGGTGGCACCGCGACCGCCACGTTCTCCAACGCCTTCAACCACAGCAAGGCGGTGGCCGAAACCAAGCTCATCGGTTCGGTCAGCGGCGTGACCGTGCATGACATCGGCAATGTCGCCAAGAACTGGGGCGATGCCAATGGCGGCAACGGCGGACGCGGCGGCACCGGGCGCGGTGGCGACGGCTACGGTGGCGAAGGCACCGGTGGCGGTGGCGGCAACGGCGGCGGTGGCGGCAACGGCGGCGATGGCGGCAGCGCGATCAATGGCAGCGCCACCGCGGGCGATGTCAGCAACGGCGGCGCATCGATCGGTGATGCGGTCGCCGGCGATGGCGGCAATGGCGGACGCGCCGACCACAATCGCGGCAGCCGCGGTGGCGACGCCGGTGCGGCCGGTGGCTGGGGCGGTGGCGCCAGCGGCGGCTGGGGCGGCGACGCCGGCAGCGGCAGCGGCGACGCGATCGCGGCCGACGGTGCGGCGGGTGGCAATGCGGATGCCAACAGTGGACGCGTGCGTGAACGTGGCGCGGGCGACGCCACCGGCGGCACCAGCACCGCGACCGGCGGCGACGGCACGTCCGGCGGCGCGAGCGCGACGGGCAGCTCCAGTACCGCGACCGCGGGCGCGGGCACGGGTGGCTCGGCCACCGGTACCGGCGGCGACGGCACCGCGACCGGCGGTGCGGGCGGCAGCCTGACCGCGACCGCGGGTGATGGCGGCGCAGGTGGCTCGGCGACCAACGGCGATGCCACCAACGGCGACGCTTCCTCGACCGCCAGCAATGGCGACGCCACCGCCGGTGACGGCGCGATGGGCGCGGTCGGTGCGGAAGGCGGCGTGGGCGGCGACGGCAATGGCGGCGTCGGCAACGGTGGCGTCGGCAACGGCGCGATGGGGGGTGCCGGTGGCGCGGGTGGTTCCGTCGCCAACGACGCGGGCACGTTCAACATGTCCAACACCATGAGCAGCGTCGGCCAGTCGGCCGCCGGTGTGATGGTGGCTGCGCAGAACAGCGGCTTCGCGTCGCTGATCCAGCAGGGCATCACCGTGCAGGCCAACCTGACCGTAGGTCCGTAAGCGCTCCCCGGGCACACCGGATCGCTGCATCGATCCGGCGCGCCGTGCGCAGGACGATCCCGCCGCCCCCGCGGCGGGATCGACAGGGGGCGCGTGGCGCGACGTGCCAGGACGGAACGCATGGCAAGGGAGAATGACCATGCATCCCCGTTATCGTTTCGCGCGGCATTTCCAGGCCGCGTCCTGGAGGGTGTTCGCGTTGTGGTGCGCCGGTGCGGGCGTGGCCCTCGCGGGCGAGCCGGCGGCATCACCGGCGCCCATGACGGGCGCCGGCGCGGAGTCGGCCCTGTCGGTGCCGATTCGGGCCGACGTGCCGCAAGGCTGGTTGCAGGTCCGCGAACGCAGCGTGCTCGAAATCGGCGCGCCGGTGGACGTGGCGCGGCTGGCCGGCATGCGCGGCGGCGAGGATGACCACGGCAGCGCCGTGATCATCGATGTCGACGGCACCGTCGATGGCAACACCGCCGACCGCATCATCAGCGGCAGCAACACCATCAACCAGGGCGCCTTCGACAATGCCAACGGCATCAACACGGTCATCCAGAACACCGGCACCAACGTGCTCATCCAGAACGCGATGGTGGTGACCGTGAACTTCGCGGATCCGGCACGATGAGATCCGCCCGTGCCGCCGTGGCGGGAACGATCATGCTGGCGTGCGCCACCATGAACGCCGCCGCGGCGGACATGGATCTGCGGGTGCCCGCCAGCGGCGCGTACCAGGTGCGGGTGACCAGCCTGAAGGAAGCCCGTTTCCGCACCACCATCCCGCAGCAGTTCGACTTCAGTTGCGGATCGGCGGCGACCGCGACCCTGTTGACGTTCCAGTACGGGCATCCGGTCAGCGAGCAGGACGTGTTCGTGCGGATGTACACCTACGGCGATCAGGCACGGATCCGCAAGGAAGGCTTTTCGCTGCTGGACATGCGCCGCTACCTGCAATCCCAGGGCTTCGAAGCCGACGGCTTCGAACTGCCGCTGGAAAAACTGCAGGAAGAGGGCGTGCCGGCGATCGTGCTGCTCAACGACCGTGGCTACCGCCATTTCGTGGTGGTCAAGGGACTCAAGAACGGCCGGGTGTTATTGGGAGATCCGGCGCGCGGTACCCGCGCGATGCCGAAGTCGCGCTTCGAGGCGCTATGGGACAACCGGGTGCTGTTCGTCATCCACAACCGTCGCGGCCAGGCGCGTTTCAACCAGCCACGGGACTGGCGCACCGCGCCGCCCGCGCCGCTGGATGTCGGCCTGCATCGCGATGGCCTGCGCAACATCGCGGTGCCGCGACGCGGCCCGGGGGATATCTGACATGAACCGGCAAATGACAATCTGCCTGGGCGCGTTCTTCAGCCTGGTCACCGCTGCCGCCATCCCGCTGCCGGCTTCCGGTGATGATGGAGACGGCCTGGGGGCGGAATGGACGCCGATCGATCCGGCCCGGCTGGACACGATGCGCGGCGGCTTCCAGTTGCCGTCCGGCGCGATGCTGTCGTTCGGCATCGAACGGATGGTGTTCATCAACGGCGAACTGGCTGCGAGCACATCGGTGCGGGTCGCGGATCTGTCGCGGCTGACCGCGGAAGAGGCGCGCGCGCTTGGCGAGTTCAACCGGGGCATCGTGGTCCAGCGCGGCGACGGCAACCGCTTCGATCCGGTGAGGTTGCCCGGGGGCGTGGTGATCCAGAACACGCTCGACAACCAGAACATCACCACCATCACCCGCCTGGAAGTTGACAGCCACGTGCTGGGTGGTTTCCAGGGACTCAATGCCGGCGGCGCCCTGCAGGATGCGCTGATCGGTTCGGCCGGTACCCGTTGATCCGCTCTTTCCCACGGAGACAACCCGATGAAAAGGATGTCGCTCTCGCGCCTGCTGCCGTTGCCGCTCGCCGCCGGCCTGTTGTCCGCGAACCCCGCGTGGGCCCAGCAGGCGTCGCCTGTATCCGCCGCCGACGAGGATCGCCTGGACGCCCTGCAGCGGCAGATCAACGAGCAGACCCGCCAACTCGAATACACCCGGCAATCACTGGAGCAGCAACAACAGGCGCTGTCGCGGTTGCAGTCCGCACTCAACGAGGAGGTCCTGGCCAACGCCCGCGCGCGCGGCGCACACGCGCCGGCGGTGATGCCGGTGCTCGGCCAGGCGCCGGTACTCGCCGCGCAGAGCGCGCCGACGCAGGCCACGCCGCCGGCGCGACCTGCCGCGCAACCGGTGGGGCAGGCGCCTGAATCGGATTCGCGCCCGCCGGAAGTGGCGCAGATTTTCGACCAGCCCGGCGTGTTGACGCCGCCCGGGAAGCTCGTGCTGGAACCCTCCCTGCAGTACGGCTACTCGGCGAACGATCGCGTCGCGCTGGTCGGTTACACCGTGATCCCCGCCATCCTGATCGGCCTGATCGATGTGCGCCAGGTCAAGACCACCACCGCAGTCGCCACGCTGACCGGACGCTATGGCATCAACCGGCGCTTCGAACTGGAGGCCAAGCTGCCGTACGTGTACATCAACGGCGATACGGTCAGCCGCGAGATCTTCACCGGTTCCGCGCAGGACCGCGTGTTCAACGCCAGTGGCAACGGCATCGGCGATGTCGAGCTGACCGCGCGCTACCAGATCAACCAGGGCGGGCCCGACAAGGCGTTCTACATCGGCTGGCTGCGCTACAAGAGCCGGACCGGCAAAGACCTGTTCGACGTGGTCACCGACTGCGTGACCCGCTGCGTCGCCAATACCACCGGCACCGGCCTGCCGCTGGACCTGCCGACCGGATCCGGATTCGAGGCGTTGCAGCCCGGCGTGACCTGGCTGTATCCCTCCGACCCGGTGGTGTTCTTCGGCAGCCTGAGCTACCTGCACAACTTCAAGCGCCGCAACGTGTCGCGCCTGCTGGTGGACGGCAAGCGCGAGTCGCTGGGCGACATCGAGGCCGGCGACATCATCGGCTTCAACCTGGGCATGGGCCTGGCGCTGAACGAGAAGGCCGCCATCAGCATCGGCTACGACATGAACGTGGTCGGCAAGACGCAGCAGAACGGGCAGGACGTAGCCGGTGCGGTGCGGGTGACCCTGGCGACCTTGCTGCTGGGCGGTACCTACCGTTTCAACGATCGTGTCTCGCTCAACGTGGCGCTGGGCGCCGGGCTCACCCGCGATACGCCTGACGTGACGTTCACCGCGCGGGTGCCGATCACCTTCTGAATACGCATGCAGGCCGCCGTGACCGGCGGGCTAGAGCAGGTACAGGCAGTCACGCAGGTGCTCGGCCAGGCGCATGCTGAGGGCGACCAGGGTGAAGGTGGGGAATGCCCAGCCGCCGGTCGGAAACACCGAGCTGCCCGCGACATGCAGGTTGTCCATGCCATGGACACGCAGGTTGCGGTCGACCACGCCTTCGGTGGGGTCATCGGCCATCCGCGTGGTCCCCATGTGGTGGGCGGTGCCCTGCAATTGCGGCGTGCCGCCATCCCGCAGCCAGGCTTCGACCTGGAAGCTTCCGCCGCCGCCTGCACGCGACAGTTCGCCGCCGAACAGGTGCGCGGCGGTCCGGTAGGTGTGCCAGTCCAGCGACGTGAGCCGCCAATTGATGCAGACGCGCCGCTGCCCCAGCGCGTCCCGTTCTTCGCCCAGGTGCACGCGGCTTTCCGGATTGGGCGCCTGCTCGAAGTAGCCGATCACATCGACATGATCCGGGCGCACCACCGGACGGTCGGCGAGCTTGTTGAGCACGCCGCGCGCCAGATCACCGACGCCGGGCGCCAGGGCCAGCGCGAGCCGGGCGATGTTCTCGCGGTCGGGCGTGGAATCCCCCGACGGCGCGTTGAAGCTCAGGGCCTGCGACATCTGTCCTTCCAGCGAACGGCCTTCATCGGGGCGCGGCCTGCGCAGCGCCGAGCGCAGCCGTCGCGCGGCGTGTATGCCACGCGGCACCGGTCCCTCCACGGCGACCGGCCGTACGCGCCCGGCCAGCAGCCGATGCGCGCGCATCGCGTCATCGGACAGGCACAGCTCCGGGAAGGCGGGCGCGCTGCCCTTGCCGCCAGAACGGTCATAGGGACGGGTGATCGGGGTGACCGCGCGTGCCTGCAGGGTGCCCAGTCGCCCGCGCGGATGATCCATGAAATAGCGGCCCACCAGGTCCTGGCGATTGCCGAGGCCCTGCGGTACCGACGAGTTCGAAAGCAGCAGCAGGCGCGCGTTCTCGATGCCGCCGCAGGCCAGCACATAGCGATGCGCGCGAACGTGGCCACGCCGGCCCTGCAAGGTTCCGATGCGCGCCCGCTGCACGTGTTCTCCCTGCGCGTCGGCCTGCAGCTCCAGCACGTTGGCGTGCAGGACCACCTGGATGTTCGGCGCGCGCTCCAGTTCCGCACGATAGGTGGAGCCGAAGAACACCGGGCTCAGCACGAAATTCCGGTTGACCAGGTGCCGCGGATCGAACGCAGGGGGCTGCCGTGCCGGCGGCGTCAGGAAACCACCGGCCTCGAATTCGTGCTCGTCGATCGCGAACAGATCGCGGGCGCGCGCGTAGTAGGGCTCCAGTTCCGCATAGGAGATCGGCCAGCCGCTGTAGGGCACCCAGTCGCGCGGCGCCAGATCCATGCGCCCCAGCGGTATGCAGCCGCCTCCCCAGACGTTGGTGCTCCCGCCGAAGGCGCGCAGGCGGCTGGCGGCGGGATCCAGTGCCGGGACGCCGATCGATTCACCGGCATAGAGCGACTGGTTGTCGGCATCGCCCGAGAGCCCGCCGCCCTCCAGCAGGCAGACGCGCAGCGCCGTGCCCAGGAACTGGCGTGCGATCGCGATCCCCGCCGGACCGGCGCCCACGATGCACAGATGGGCGTCGAAGTCATCGGGGGCGGAAGCGTGTCGATAGTCAATCAACATGCCGACGTTCCTTCCATGCGATCACAGGTTGGCTTCCTCATCGGGACTGCCTCACCCGGCCCGCGGTCCGGGCCGCACAGGAAGAAGCTACGCAAGCCGCGGCGGGAGCCGGCCATGCCGCCGCGACGACCGGCCGGACGCCACCGGATTGTCATCTTCGTGGCGCATATTCCGCCGGTTTGGCAACGGCAGACGGCGATGAAGGATTCCGGCATCGAGAACAGGCATGGATCAGGTCGCGGTGGCATTGGCATGTTGCGCCGATGGCTGGCCGCGGCGATGGCGTGGGGCGTGCTGGTGGCGGCGACCGCCGCGGCGGCGGAAGTTCCCGCGCACTGGCTGGCCTACGCGCGGCAGGCTGGTGAAACATTGCAGCAGCGACTGGCGGACGGAAGCGCGACGGTCGCGGAGCTGCATGGCTGGATGGAACGTTCGGCGACGCGGTCGCAACGCCAGGATCCCGTCGTGGTGAAGCTCTGGATCGATGCTGGCGGCGCGATCGAGCGCAGCGAGTTCGCCTCGCTGGGCGATACCGACGCCGATGCGGCGCTCGCGACGCTGCTGCGCAGCACCCGCCTTGCGCGGCCGCCTGCGGACATGCGCCAGCCGCTGGTGCTGGGCCTGTCGCTCCGCGAGGTCGAAGGCGACGCGGCCGCGACGGCCACGGATGCCCGCACGACGGAGTGAACGCGGTGGTTGCGATCAACGCCCCGGAATCACGGGCGGCGGCGGAGGCGGCGGCGGGCGCTGCGGGCGGGTGGAGACGCCGAAGGCATTGCCCATGCGCTGCTGGGTGGCGGCGCGATGCGCCAGGCCGAGTCCGGTGGGCGGGCGTCGCGCGATGCGTTCGGAACCCGGGGACGCCGGAGGCGGCGTGGTCGCCGGCGTCGTGCGCATTAACTGGCCGAGACAGGCGTAATCGGGCACGCGCTCGCCGTTGACCTGGACGTCGACGCATTGCGCGCTTTCCTTCGGCTCGCCCTTCATTGCCGTGGCGACGGACGGCGTCGCCGTTGCCGGTTCGGCGGCGGACGCGATGCCGCCGGCCATCATCCAGAGCATCGTGGCGAGGAGAAAGGTTCGTGGCATGGATGTCACCGGACTGCAACGATGGCCGAATAGTGTGCCGTGCCCGGCGTATCGATACTGGCGCGTTCCGCCTGCAGTTTGATGACAGTCATTTGCGGGACGACCGCTGCCCCTCTGGAACCGCGCCGCGAGGCGAACCGGCATCGAAGGCTGCCGAAGTTCGCGATGCTGTTGGCGGCGTTGCTGTCGCCGTTCGCCGTCCACGCCGGAGATTCGGATTCGCGGCGCTGGTTCGATCTGCCCGCGCAGCCGCTGGAGCGGGCCTTGCAGGCGTATGGCCAGCTGACCGGATTGGCGGTGCTGGTCGATGCGCCCACGCTCGCCGGACTGCGTTCGACGGCGGTGCGCGGGCGCTTCAGTGACGAGGACGCGTTGCGGCGGATGCTGGCGGGTACCGGATTGGCGCCGCGTTTCGTGGGCGATGACGCCTTCACCCTGATGATGGTGCCGGTGGATTCCGCCATGCCCGCGCCGCCCGTGAATGAAGTACCCCGCAGGGGCGGCGATCGTTCCCGACAGCGCGCCGCGAGGATGCTCCAACGCGGGTTGGAGGACGCCTTGTGCGCCGATCCATTGACGCGTCCGGGCGGCTATCGCGCCATGATCCGGTTCCGCGTGGACGCGCGGGGCCGCATCGGCGAGGCGGAACTGCAGGCGTCCAGCGGCGATGCCTTGCGCGATCGCGCCATCCTTGCGCGCGTGGCGGGGCGGTCGCTGCCGGGCTTGCCGGAGGATCTGCCGCAGCCCATCACCCTGACCCTGCTGCCGGAAACCGCGGATTCGACGCCGCCGTGCGTTGGAGGTGGACGATGAGCGCCGGCCTGCGAACCTTGCTGCTCGATCACTACGAGGAATTCCGCAAGCGGCTGCGCCGGCGCCTGGGCTCGGACGATCTGGCGTTGGAGGCGTTGCAGGAAACCTGGCTGCGGGTGGAGCGCATGCGGGAGAACGCGCAGCCGGACCGCAATCCGGTGGCGTACCTGTTCCGCATGGCGGTCAATGCTGCCACCGATCAGCGGGTGGCGCAGGCGCGCGTCCTTACCGGCATGGAGATCGAAGCTCTGATGGACGAGGTGGTCGACGACCAGGATCCGGCCAGCGTGGCGCTGGGACAGGCGGAGATCGCGGTGCTGGCCGAGGCGCTGCGGGAACTGCCGCGCCGCCAGCGCGCCATCCTGCTGGCCGCGCGGGTCGAACAGGAGCCGCTGGACGCGATCGCGCGCCGCCATGGCGTTTCGCTGCGGATGATCGGCAAGGATCTGAAGAAGGCGTTGCAGCACTGCGCCACCCGCCTGGATCGCCGGGTGGTGCAGCGGTTCGGTCCCGGCGCAGGAAAACAGTCGTGATGGATATGAGGCCGGACGAATCTCCGCAGGCATCCAGGGCACGCGCCCAGGCGCGTGACTGGCTGCTGCGCCTGCATTCGGGGCAGGCGACGACGTTGGATGCCGACGCGTTCCGTCGCTGGCGTGCGGAACCGCTGCATGCGCGCGCGTTCGCCGAGGCGCGCCGGCTCTGGGCGGCGATAGAACCGGCGGCGGCCGTCGCGGCCGAAAGTGCCGCCGCCGCGCCGCCCCTGCGGGCACTGCCGTCGCGACCGTCGCCGGCCGGGCTTGCCGAACCTCCCGGCGCATCGCGGGCCTCACGCCGGCCGCGCGCGATCAACCTAGGACGGCGCGCCTTCGTCGGCGGCGCGGTTGCCGCGTCCGCCGGCTGGCTGATCGCGCGCTCCCCGCTCGGGCTGTGGCCGGAGTGGGAGGAGGTCGCCGCCGACTATCGCACCGCGGTGGGCGAGCAACGCGCACTGGACATCGACGGCGTCAAGGTGGAACTGGGCGCGCGCACCGCGCTTGACCGGAATCACCGCGCCGGTTCGCCTTCGCTGGAACTGGTGCAGGGCGAAGCCCAGTTCAGCGTACCGGTGGCCGCGGCATCGCCGCTGCGCGTATGGCTGGACGCGGGCGTGGTCACGCTGGTCCCGGGATCGCGCGTCAACCTGCGCTGCGTCGCCGAGGATCGCCTGATCACCTGTCTGGCCGGGCAGGCGCGGGTGGAGCAGGGAGGACGCACGGTGGTGCTGGAACCGGCGTGGCAGGCGCGCCTGGCGCAGGCCCGGATCGCATCGGTGGCGCCGGTGGACCCGGCGCGGGTCGACGCCTGGCGGCACGGCTTCCTGGTGTTCGACAACGAGCCGCTTGCGCGCGTGGTCGACGAGATCAATCGCTATCGACCCGGGCGGATCCTGATCACGCGCGCGGAGCTGGGGCGTCGGAAAGTGCAGGCGCGCATTCCCACCGCGCAGCCCGACACCTTTCTCGACCTGGTCCATGACGTCTACGGCGCACGCGTCACGACGATGCCCGGCGGGCTGACCCTGCTGGGTTGAACACGCGCGACGCAAGACGCGTCAGCCACGTCCTGCCTAGCACCTGGAGATGACGGAAACATGAAATCCGCCGTCGAACAGCGATTCGCCATCAGGCAGATGAATTTTTTGTTGCAACGGTTCAGTCGTCGTCACCGGCGGCGGTCTTACCCATCGTAACGCGCACGACGCATCCCACCGTGTTCGACACGGGCATGGGAAGAAGCGGCAAGCGCATCCAGCGAACGACATTCCACGGGTGAGAGCAATGGTGAAGCAGGCGCAACGCACGGGCACTCCTTCCACGGCCGATGGCCTGGGCATCAAGCCGTTGGCCCATGCGATCACCGCATTGCTGGTTGCCGGCGGCATGATCGGAACCGCCGGCGCGCAGCAGGCCTTCAGCCCGGCCTGGTTCGCCGCCAAGGGCGCCAACCAGCAGAGCGCCAGCCAATCCGGACGGCTGCCCAACGGACAGCCGAGCAACCTGCCGCGCCCCGAACAGCAGAACCGCGAGGCGCGCGAGAAACTCAAGACCTCGCTGGAAAACCTGGGCACCGCCGCGCAGGCCATCGCCATGCAGCAGCGCATGCAGCAGGCCGCGCGCGACGCAGCGCGCCTGCGCGCGCCGAACATCCCCGATGGACTGGGCGAAGGCGGCCTGAAGATCGACCAGGATGCGCTCACCCGCGGCTGGCACAACGCCAAGGATCCGACCCAGCAGGTGGCCGACGGCAAGACCACCGTCACCATCGAGCAGACCGCCGACAAGGCCATCCTCAACTGGGAAACCTTCAACGTCGGCCGCAACACCACGGTCGACTTCAAGCAGGGCGCGGCCTGGTCGGTGCTCAACCGCATCAACGACCCGAACGCGCGGCCATCGCAGATCCAGGGCCAGATCAAGGCCGACGGCACCGTGTTCCTGATCAACCGCAACGGCGTGGTGTTCAACGGCACCAGCCAGGTCAACGTCAAGAATCTCGCCGCGTCGGCCGTCAACATCAACGATGCGCAGTTCCGCAACGGTCTCTACAGCCAGGCGCAGGGCAAGGACTTCATTCCCACCTTCGCCAACGATCTGGCTTCCACGGCCAGCAGTTTCCGCTATGGGGCGGCAACCGCCGGCATCACCGTCGAGCAGGGCGCGCAGATCACCACCCACGTGCCCAAGTCGGTGACCGAGGGCGGTGGCTATGTACTGCTGCTGGGCCAGCAGGTCCAGAACCACGGCCAGATCACCACGGCCAACGGCCAGACCACGCTCGCCGCCGGCGATGCCTTCGTCATCCGCAAGGGCATGGATACCGATGGCAACCAGGCCTCGACCACGCGCGGAAACCTGGTCTCCACGCTGCGCCTGCCGGCGGGCGGCAACACGGCGACCGGGTTGGTCGGCAACACCGGCCTGATCCAGGCAGCCACCGGCGACATCAGCCTGATCGGCGACGACGTGCGCCAGCAGGGTACGGTGGTGGCGACCACGTCCGTGCACGCGCGCGGCACCGTCCACCTGACCAATGCGGCCGGTAATACCGACGGCCGCATCACCCTGGACAAGGACAGTGTCACCGCGGTGGTGCTGGACGAAAGCGCGACCACCGCGCTGGACGTGCAGCGCGAAACCCTGGTGCGCGACACCGACAAGCCGGACGGCAACGTCACCCATCGCCGCGACCAGTCGCTGATCCGGATCAGCAGCGGCGGCGACGTCGATTTCCAGGGCCAGTCGCTGACCCTCGCCACCGGCGGCCAGGTGCTGGTGGAAGCGGCGGGCCGGTCCACGGTGGCCGACGGCGCGCGCATCGACGTGTCCGGCGCGGTCGGCGTGCGCATCGCCATGGAAGCCAACAATGTCCTGATCAACGTGCAGGGCAATGAACAGCGCGACGCGTCCGGCAACCGCGACGACAAGCGCCTCAACAACAGCAACATATGGCTGGACCGGCGCGATCTGGTGCTGGTGCCGGCCGGCACCAACGGCTACGAAACCGATCGCTGGTACACCGCCGGCGGCCTGCTGGAAGTCGGCGGCTACCTGGGCGTCACCGGCCACGGCATCGGCGAATGGTCCGCGCAGGGCGGCACCGTGCAGTTCAGCGGCGGCGAAGTGGTCACCCGCGAGGGCTCCCGGATCAATCTGTCCGGGGGCACCCTGGACGTGCAGACCGGACGGGTCAACCAGACATTTCTCAAGGGCGCCGACGGCAGGCTCTACAACGCCTCCAATGCGCCCGGCGATCTGATCTACACCGGCCTCTACAAGGGCTTCGAGGATCGTCACGAACGCTGGGGCTCGCAGACCACGTCGTACTACTACAACCCGCTGATCGCGCCGCGCACGCGCCTGGAGAGCGGCTACGTGGTGGGCCGTGATGCCGGCAAGCTGGTGGTGGCGACCCGCGGCGCGGTGCTGGAAGGCGATGTCGAAGGCAGCACCTTCCAGGGCGATCGCCAGCAGCGTGCGCGCGACGCCGCGCTGGAAAGCTATCAGCAGGCGCAGACCGCGGTCGCGCGGGGCTCGACGCTGGTGATCGGCAGCCATCAGCCGGTTTACGACAAGGACTCCGGCGATCTGCGCCATTCGCCGGGCGCCGTCGTCAACACGGTGACCATCGGCGCCGCCGCGCGGGGCGCCGAACCGCAGGCCGGGCGCATCGCGCTGGACACGGCCTGGTTGAATCGCCAGGGGCTCGGGGGGCTGGAAGTCTACGCGCGCGGCGGCGTGCGGGTGGACGAGGCGCTCACGGTCTCGCCGGGCGGCACGATCGCGCTGCACGCCAGCCAGGTGGACGTCAACGCGGATCTGACCGCACGCAGCGGCAGCATCCGCCTGGGCAACATCGTCACCCAGCGAACCACCAGCGGCGGAGGCAAATGGCTGGACATCGCGATCAGCGAGGTCACGCCGGAGGGCCATCTGCGCCAGGTGAGCCTGGCCGATGGCGTCACCCTGGATGCGCGTGGAGTCTGGAACAACCAGCAGCGCGACGGCAACGACATCGCCGGCCTGCCGTTCGTGGACGGCGGCAGCGTGTCGTTGCGCAGCGACGGCAACGTGATCCTGGGCAAGGACAGCCTGATCGACGTGTCCTCGGGCGCAACCCTCGTCGTGGATGATCACCTGCAGGGAGGGCGTGGCGGCAACGTGACGCTGGCCGCCGGCATGAACGGCGGCACCGGCGTGCTTGCGCTGGACGGCAAGGTGCGTGGCTATGGCGTCAAGGGCGGCGGGCGGCTCGACATCGAGAACGGCACCCTGATCAGCATTGGCGGCGACGCGCCGCAGGCGATCGAACGGCTGCCCGCGGGCGAAACCAGCCAGCTTCCCCTGCGCCTGGCCGACGACTACGTGATCGAACCCGGTGAGCGGATTCCGCTCGATTTCAGCGTCACGATCACCCGCGTGATGGGCGGCCAGGAGGTCCCGGTACGCACGCGTCCGCTCATCAGTGAAGGCAATCCGGTCACCCTGCAGGCCAGCTGGCGCGTGCCGGTGACGGTGGTGACGGCCGATGGCGTCTATCGCCAGGCGGGCACGGTGCTGCCGGCCGGCACGGTGCTGCACATGATCACCGAACTGGACGCCGGCTTCGTCGTGCCGCGCGACGTCTTCCCGGATGGCCTGCCCATCCATTCGCACACCGCGACCTATACCGCGGGCAGCATCGCGACCACGGCCATCGTGGTGCCGCGTGGCCAGCGCATCCCGCCCGGCACGGCGTGGCCTGACGCCGTCGACGTGCTGCCGTTCCTGACCCTGGACGGCGATCTGTTCCAGTCCGGCTTCAAGTCGTACGCGGTGCAGGGGCGTGACGGGGTGATCGTCCCGGCGGGTACCGATCTTTCGGTGGTGATGCCGGTGCTCGACCACGACCGCGAACGCGCGCGCCAGATCGCGACCGGCGCGGATCCCGCCGATGTCCTGACCCCCTGGCTGCCGCCGCTGCAGCAGGATGACGCCGCCAAGGGGCGCACCACGCTGCGTCCCGGCGCCAGCCTGTCGCTGGTCGCCGGTTCGATCTACGCCAACGGTCTTCTGGACATCGGCAAGGGCAGTCGCATCACGGTGGATCCGGGCCAGTCGATCCGCCTGACCGCCAACGACCAGATCACCGTCGAGGGTGAACTGCGGGCGCATGGCGGGCGCATTTCCATCCTGCCCGGCGAGTCGGGGCAGGGGACTCAAAGGAATCGTCCGAACGGGCAGCCGAACGCACGCTCGATCTGGATCGGCGATCAGGCGCTGCTGGATGTCTCCGGGCGCGCCTACACCGGCGTCGATGCGCAGGGCCGTCGTTTTGGCCAGGTGCTCGACGGCGGCACCATCGAAATCGGCGCGCGCCACAATCTGGATGCGCGCGACATCGATGCCGTGGATGCCTTCCTGGTGGTCCGCGCTGGCGCGCGCCTGGAGGCGTCGGGCGCGCAGGCGACGCTCGATCTGCCGGGCTTGGGCAGCACGCTCATTCCGAGCCACGGCGGCGTCATCGCGCTGAGCGCGAGCAACGGCCTGTACATCGACGGCCAGTTGCGCGCGCTCGCCGGCGGCGCCGGCGCGGCCGGCGGCACGCTGGCGCTCAATCTGGAGACGCCGCGTTATCGTGAAGTCGGCCGCTGGGATTATCTGGGGAACGACGTCGACGACGGCGTGCGCGTGCCGCGCGAACTGCTGCTGGAACAGCACTACGGCGGCAGCGGGCTGGCGGCGGACGCCGAAGCCGGCGTGGCGCACGACAGCCTGCGCTACGGCCAGGCACGCTACGGCGTGGACGCCATCCACGCGGGCGGATTCGATACCACCTCGCTGTACGTCAATGGCCTGCTGAGCTTCGCCGGCGACATCGATCTGCGCATGCGGCAGGCGCTCCATCTCACCGCCAGCGGCATCGGCCTGGGCGTCGACGCCGCCCGCGACAGCCGGGTGACGCTCGCCGCGCCCTATCTGAGGGTGTCCGGCAGCGCGCGTCGGCAGGGCGACGGCGAGATGATGCCCAATCCGGTGTTCGGTTCCCGCAATGCCGGCGCGGGCGCCGGCACGCTGGGAGCGCCGGGCATCGCCGAGGGTTCGACGCTGCGGCTGGAAGCGGATCTGATCGACCTCGTCGGCGAAGTCGGCATGGGCGCCAATGGCGAGATCGTCCACAACGGCGGCACGCCGCTGAAAGTCCGGCGCGACGCATTCGAAGCCCTGCAGATGCACAGTCGGGGCGATCTGCGCCTGCGCGGCGCCAAGCTGTTCTCGCCGGGCGACGCCACGCTGGCGGCGCGCCAGATCTACGGCAGCGGCAGCGTCGTCGTCGGCCTGCGCAGCCGGGTCAACCAGTGGAACAACCTGGAGCATTACTACGATCCGGACAGCCGCCTCGACATCGCCCGGGTCGGCACCGAATTGCCGCCGATGCCCTACAGCGTGTTCGGCGCGATGAGCTTCTCCGCCGCCACCGTCAACCAGGGCGGCGTGCTGCGGGCGCCATTGGGCAGCATCACCCTCGGCAGCGCGGACAACAGCGGCAAGACCGGCCTGGTCAATCTGCTGCCGGGCAGCATCACCTCGGTCAGCGCGCGCGGCCTGACCCTGCCGTACGGCGGCACCGTCGACGGCCTGGTCTATCAGTACGACGGCGCCGACGTGGACTTCCACGGCATCGGCAGCGAACCCAAGGTGGAGTTCCAGTCGTCAGCGGTGAACGCGCAGGCGGACGCGACCGTGGACCTGTCCGGTGGTGGCGAACTCACCGGGGCGGCGTTCCTGTCCGGTCGTGGCGGCTCCACCGACGCGCGACTGCATCCACTGGTGCAGATGGCCGCCGATGGCAGCGGCTTCATCCTGCCCGGCCTGTTCACCAATCCGGTCTATGCGATCGTCCCGGGCGTGCAGGCCGGGCAGGCGCCGGTGGGGGGCGAGCAGGGCGCCGGCGCACCCGCGCTGGGCCGCCAGATCACCATCGGCGCCGGAGTGCCGGGCCTGCCGCCGGGTACCTACACGCTGTTGCCGTCAACCTATGCGTTGCTGCCGGGCGCGTTCCGCGTCGAAATCAACGGGCTGGCCGGCACGGCCGCGCCGTTCGGCAACGTCACCGCGATGCGGAACGGTTCCTGGAGCACGGCGGCGCAGCTGGGCACCGCCAACACCGGCGTGCGCGACGCGCTGCCGACGCAGGTCATCCTGACCTCCGCCGATACCCTGCGCAGCTATTCGCAGTACAACGAGACGTCCTACGCGCAGTTCGCGATCGACAGCGCCGCCCGTGACGGGGTGCCGCGGGCGCTGCTGGAGCGCGACGCCAAGGCGATCAGCCTGCGGTTGATTGAAAGAAGCGAGGAGGGGGCGCTCGGCGCGCCGGCGTTGCGCTTCGACGCCACCGTACGGGCGACGCCGGAAGCGGGTGGACACGGCAGCCTGACCAATCTCTGGTACGCCAGGAACTACGAGATCCTGGCCGACGGCGCCGCGCCCACCGAGGGCTTCAACGGCGTTTCGGTCCACGCCAGCGAGCTCAATGCCATCGGCGGCGCGCGCGTGGTCATCGGCGGACGCCTGACCAGCACCCAGCGCGACCATACCGGCAGCCAGCAGAAAGCCAACCAGGTCGGCGTCATGGGCAATTCGACCGCCAGCATCGTGCTGCGCGAGGGCGCGGTGCTGGAGGGCACCGATGTCTTCCTGATCACCAGCCGGGTCGATGGCGCGATCACGCTGGAGCAGGGCGCCGGCATCAACACCCTGGGCAAGGGCGCTTCCACCCTGGGCGCCGAACAGGGTTACGTGTACAGCCCGGGCGCCAATTCGATGCTCGCCGTTTCCAACGGCGTGCTCGATCTGCTGGCGCCCGATGCGGCCAGTTCGGACGGCAACGGCGCGGGCGCCATCGAGATCGGCACCTGCGCGATCGGCAAGGCCTGCCAGGGCGAGACCCGGCTGTATTCGGAAGGCACCATCGCCACCGCCACCGACAACCGTTTCGTGCTGGGCGACGAGGTCCGCTATGGCACCCGCAACCTGGTGCTCGCGGTCGGCGGCATCAATGTCGGCAGCGAAACCGCATTGGCCGACGCGGCCCGCCGCGGCGCGCTGCCGGCGGGCATGACCCTCAACCAGCAGGTCCTGGACCGGCTGCTGCTCGGCGATACCCGCAACGGCGCACCGGCGTTGCAGAACCTGGCGCTGACCGCGCGCGAGTCGATCAACTTCTACGAGTCGGTCATCCTGTCCACGTTCAATCCGGCCACCGGCAAGTCCGCGCTGAAGCAGCTGGTGCTGGGTACTCCGGCGATCCTGGGCCATGGCGATGCCGGCGATGTCGCCCGCATCCACACCGACACCCTGGTCTGGACGGGTTCGCGCCTGCCCGGCGGCAACGTGGTCGCACAGGGACCGGGCACGGGCAGCGGCCAGCTGGTGTTCGACGCCCGCGTCATCGATTTCGGCCATGCGACCAAGAGCCAGCCGGACACGGTGCGCAGCCATGACCGGCTGGCGTTGGGCTTCGCCGGCGTGAGCCTCAACGCGAGCGAACGGGTGACCGCTTCGCACAAGGGAACGCTGTCGGTGTATCAGTCGCAGGGCGACTGGGATGCGGCGAGCAGGACCTTCGCCTACCACGGTGGCAACCTGAACATCGCCACGCCGCTGCTGACCGGCGCGGCCGGTTCGGTCAATCGCATTACCGCGGGCGGCGACATCCGCGTGACCGGTTCCGGCAGCGCCACGACGACGCCGGCCACCAACGCCAGTGACGCGCTGGGCGCGGAAATCGCGCTGGACAGCCGCGGCGGAGGGCTGTCGTTCGATGGCGTCGCCTGGCTGCCGAGCGGCAAGCTGAGCCTCAGCGCGCGGGACGAGGTGGTGCTGGGCGACGCCGCGCGGCTGGATCTGGCGGGCCGCAAGCTCGACTTCTTCGATGTCAGCAAGTACAGCTGGGGTGGCGAGGTGGTGCTGGAGAGCCGCGCGGGCGACGTGCGCCAGTCCGCGACGGCGCAGATCGATCTGTCCGCGCGGTTCAACCGCGCCGGCAGGCTGAGCGCGATTGCGCAGGGCGGCACGGTGGATCTGGCCGGCCGCATCCTCGGCGCCAGCAGCGGCCACTACGACGCCGGTGGCACCGACGTGCCGTTCATGGCCGGGCGCATCGACGTGCACGGTCGCCGGATCGCCGATTTCGCCGGCCTCAACGCGCGCCTGACCAGCGACGGCATGACCGGCGGCCGCAGCTTCCGCCTGGGCGAGGGCGATCTGGTCATCGGCAACGAACTGAAAGCGCATGAAATCAACGTCTCGCTCGACCGGGGACAGATCACCGTCAACGGCACGATCGACGCGAGCGGCGAACAGGCCGGCAGTATCCGCCTCGCCGCGCGCGACGGCGTCACCCTGACCGGCGGCGCGGTGCTGGATGCCAGCGCCGACGTGCTGCGCCGGGACAGCTACGGGCAGGTCATCGAAGCGCCCAACCGGGCGACGATCGAGGTGGACTCCGGCACCGGCCCGCTGCGGATCGACAGCGGCGCGCGGATGGATCTGCGGGTGGCCGGCGCCGACCGCGGCTATGGCACGGTGGCGCTCAATGCGCCGCGCGTGGGCGGGAATGACATCACCATCGATGCGCGCGGCGGTATTGCCATCGAAGGCGCCAAGGCCATCACCGTCAACGCCTTCATCAGCGACGACAGCGCGCGTCCCGGCACCGACGCCACCACCGACGGCGGCAGCTACCAGGTCATCGACCAGGACTATCTGGACCGCCTGCATGGCCAGAGCACCATCTTCCTCAACGCCGCGCTCGGCAATGCGGACCTGATGGAAAATCGCCTGGCGGGTCTGCGCGGATATCGCGATCAGTTCCACCTGCGTCCGGGCGTCCAGATCGTCAGCAGCACCGATCCGGCCATCAATCCGGACGGCAACCTGCACGTGGACGGCGATCTGGATCTGTCCGGCCACCGCTACGCCAGCGTCAATCCGCATTCGCAGCGGACCGGCGTGCGCGGTTCGGGCGAGGCCGGCGCGCTGGTGATCCGCGCGCGCGGCGATCTGGAAGTGTTCGGCAGCATCAGCGATGGCTTCGACGGCTCGCGCCTGGCCGCGGGATTCGACGACCAGGGCTGGATCCTGACCCGGGGTCGGCAGCCGCATGGCGCCGATGTGGTCGTGCCGCATGGCGGCATGGTCACCCTGGTCGCGGGCACGGTGTTCCCGTCGGGCAAGGTGCTCAACTACGACGTACGCATCAACGGCATGGAAGTGGCGGCGGGGACCCGGCTGCCGACCGAGGTGACGCTGGCCCAGCCGATGACGCTGGCGCGCGGCACCGTGCTGGGCGGTCCGGTGTTCGACGCCGCCGGCCAGCTGCTGTACGCGGCCGGCACGGTGCTGGCCGACGCGATCGTCCTGCCGGTCGACACCCGCCTGGGCGCGGGCCTGCGCCTGCCGGTCGCCGCGCGCCTGGGCGAGATGATCTGGCCGGCCGGCGTCGCGTTGCCGGCGCCTTCGCGCGGCACGGGGGTGACCCTGGCCGCCGATCTGGCGCTGGCCAAGGGCGCCTTCATTCCCTGCGAGACCGACGTCAAGCTGCCGGGCGATGTGCAGCTGGTGGATCTGCGCGGCAAGGACGCCGATGGCAACCAGGGACGTCAGTGGACGCTGGCGCCGATGCTGGCGGCCGGTTCGCAATCGTGGGACATCACCCTGGTCGGCGGCGCGGATCCGGAAGCGGCGGATCGCCTGGCGGTCTCGCGCGAACGCACCGGCGGCCTGCGCCTGTCCGACAATCACTACGGCATGGGCATGCAGGAATTGCCGGTGCCCGGCACCGGTTCGCCGGCGGTGTATCGCTGGGACGACGCGCCCAACCCGGAATTCGTCGATCTGGTGTCGCTGTTCGGCTACTCGTTCCCGATCATGGCCGGCGCGGTGATTACGCCCGCGGAAGTCGACGAACTGAAGATGCTGGGCATCATCGCCGAGGATCCGAGTGAACTGAACGCCTGGGGCTACGGCGACCTGGCCGCGATGGTCACGCCGGCGACGCCGCCGGACATGGAATTCGTGACCCTGCCGGTGCGCGAGCAACTGGCCAGCGTGGTGCGCACCGGCACCGGCGATCTCAAGCTGGTTTCGGGCGACGACATCCTGACCACCTCGCTGTACGGCATCTACACCGCCGGCACGCCGTCGGCGCGCCTGGCCGCCGCCGACGGCAGCGATCCGTTCAATCTGGCGCGAGGCAGGACGGCGCAGGGGACCGTGCTGGGGGCGGGCGGCGGCCTGTTCGAACACCTGGTCGACGGTGGCGGCCAGAGTCTGTACCAGGCGTGGTTCCCGGAAGCCGGCGGCAATCTGCTGCTGCGCGCGCGCGGCGACATCATGGGCGACAGCCTCGGCAAGCCGACCACCGTGATCCGTCAGGATGCGAACGGCTACCGGACCATGCCGCTCACCGGCAGCGCGTCCGTCGGCAACTGGCTGTGGCGCCAGGGCAGCGGCAGCGTGGGCGACGCCGGCGGCAACGTGGCCACCGCGTGGTGGATCAACTTCGGCACCTATGTCGCGTCGAGCCGCGACAACAGCATGTCGCAGTTCGAGATCATGCCGCGGCAGGTGGCGTTCACCGGTTTCGGCACCCTGGGCGGCGGCAACCTGCTGCTGGAGACGGGCGGCGACGCTGGCATGCTGCAGGGGCGCGGCGATCAGGGCTATGTGATCAGCCGCAGCCAGGGCGTGAACCTGGCGGTGGCCAGCACCGGCCGGGTGACCGCGTCCGGCGAGCTGGTGCAGACCGGCGGCGGCGACCTGGATATCCGCATCGGTGGCGGCCTGAACCCGGATCCGGCCCAGCGCAGTTTCCCGGTCGGCAACCTGCTTCCGGAAGCGAATACCTTCCCGGTCAACAACGTCCACCGGCTGGATCTCAACGGCAGTTTCACCAACCTGCGGGGCGCGCTGCGCATGGAGGCCGGCTCGGTCGGCGGCATCGAGCTGCGCTATGGCGGACTGGATCCCAAGGAGTCGCGCGCTTCCGACGTCTATACCGCGATCACCTCGACCTCCGGCGGCGGCCCGTTGCTGGTGCTCGGCGACGCGACCGCGCGTATCGATGCGCGTGGCGATTTGGTCCTGGCCGGCGCCGCCGACGGCGGCCGGGTGCCGCAGTTCCACGGCGGCACGCCGTACCGCATCAACGACACGCTGCGCGACGGCGGCGGCTGGAACTGGTTCTCGCTGTGGACGCCCTCGACCTCGGTCGATCTGTTCGCCGCCGGCGGCAACCTGACACCGACGCTGGGTGAGCTGGATCGCGGCGACTTCAGCGATTTCCTGGCCACCGACGGCAATTTCATCTATCCCTCGATCGTGCGCGCGGTCGCCGCCAGCGGCAGCCTGTTCTATGGGATCAACAACAATGCCAGTGGCGTGGTGCTGGCGCCGTCGCCGGTGGACACGCGTTTCGTGGTCGAAAGCGCCGGCCAGCTGGAACTGCTGGCGCGCGATTCCATCTACGCCGGCGGCAACGGCTTCTCGATGTCGGGCGCGGATCCGACCCGGCTGCCCAGTCCCTTCAATCCCGGCTTCATCGGCCTGGGCGACAACGTCTGGTACGGGCGTCGCATCTGGCACAACGTCAGTGCCGACGCGGTGGCGCCATCGGTGCTGTTCGCCGCCGGGGGCGGCGGGCCGCTCGGAACGGCGCAGGCCTATCCGCTGTTCTCGTTCACGCCGCCCACCGCGTCGGGCCATGTGTATGCGGGGCGCGAGCCCGCGCGTTACTACGCGGTCGAGGGGGATCTGGTGGGCCTGCAGCTTGGCGGCATCGTCTATCGCGGCCTGCACACCGGCGAGCGCGGCAAGTATCCGTCCTGGTACGACGGCGGCGGCGCGGTCGCAATCCGGGCGGGGCGCGACATCGTCAACGCGGGCACCCAGTTGGGCCAGTTCGACACGCTCGGCCAGAACTACGGGCAGATGATCGGTTCGCTGGGCTGGTTCGGCACGCCGACGACCCTCGATCCGTCCGCGCCGCACAAGCCGGACCACATCGGCACCGGCACCTCGCGCGGCAATCTGATCGTGCATGCCAGCGCCGACGACGTGTCGGTGGTCGAGGCCGGACGCGACATCCGCTACAGCACCTTCTACGTCGCCGGCCCGGGCCAGCTGGAACTCACCGCCGGTCGCGACGTGTACATGGCCGACAAGGGCGAACTGCGCAGCATCGGCCCGGTCTACGACATCACGCCGGGTGACCGTGGCAGCGGCGCGGGCATCACCGTGATGGCCGGGGTGGGCGAGCATGGCGCGGATTGGGCCGCTTTCGCCGCGCGCTACCTGGATCCGGCGAACCTGGCCGATCCGGAACGCCCGCTCGCCGAACAGGCCGGCAAGGCGGTGCGCATCTACGACGGCAGCCTGACTTTGGCGCAGTGGCTGGCACGCGAGTTCGGCTACGGTGGCGACGAGGCCGGCGCGCAGGCGTTCATGGTCGGGAAACAAGCCGAGCTGGACCGGGCGCGCGACGCCGCGTTGGCGGCGGGCGGGAGCGCGGGCATCCGCAATCTGACGCGCGAGTTCCAGCGCGAGAGCGACCTGCACCTGGTCAACTGGCTCACCACGCGCTTCGGCGGCGCCAACGGCCTGGGCCTGCATTTCGATGCCGGCCGGATGGACGCGCGCGCGTTCTTCGCCGCCCTGCCGCCGGAACAGCAGCGCGTGTTCCTGCGCAATGCCTACTACAACGAACTCAAGGCCGGTGGCCGCGAGTACAACCAGGCGGGCGGACCGCGCGAAGGCAGCTACCTGCGTGGACGCGAGGCCATCGCCACGTTGCTGCCGGCCAAGGACAAGGCCGGCAACGCGATCCATTACCAGGGCGGGCTGACCATGTTCAGCAGCGCGGCGTATTACGAGAACTTCGGCGAGACCGCTTCCGCGCGGCCGCGACCGGGCCGGAGCTACATCCGCGAGGACGAATGGTTCGCCCGCGGCCTGCCCAGCGACGTTCCGTTCTACAAGGTCCTCGACGCCGGCATCCACACCGACTTCGGCGGCGACATCAATCTGCTGGTGCCGGGTGGACGCACGCTGATCGGCGTGGACGGCGGGTTCACCCCGGCGGAAGGCTCCGGCGTCCTGACACAGGGCGACGGCGACATCAACATCTACTCGCGGGGCAGCCTGCTGCTGGGCCAGAGCCGCATCTTCACCACGTTCGGCGGCAACATCCTGGCGTGGTCGGCGGAAGGCGACATCAACGCCGGCCGCGGCAGCAAGACCACCATCGTGTACACGCCGCAGCGGCGCGCCTACGACGCCATCGGCAACGTTTCGCTGTCGCCGACCACGCCGAACACCGGCGCGGGCATCGCCACGCTCAACCCGATCGCCGAAGTGCCGCCGGGCGACGTGGATCTGATCGCGCCGCTGGGCACGATCGATGCGGGCGAGGCGGGCATCCGCGTCTCCGGCAACGTCAACCTCGCCGCGCTGCGCGTGGTCAATGCCGAGAACATCCAGGTGCAGGGCGAGGCCAAGGGCATTCCGGTGGTCGCCTCGGTGAACGTCAGCGCGCTGTCCAATGCCAGTTCCGCCGCCACCAGCGCGGTGCAGGCGGCGCAGGACATGGTCAAGCGACAGACCGCGCGTAATCGCCCATCGGTCATCAGCGTGCAGGTGATCGGCTTCGGCGCCGACGCGGGCAGCGCGGCGCCGCGGCGCGACGACGACGGCTACGACGCCCACAGCGTGGTGCAGGTCAGCATGGGCGAGCCGGCGAATGAATCGCGCAGCCGCCCCGCATCGTCAAATCCACGTCAAGGACGGCACTGACAATGAAGCAACGGCGCATCGCGATCGGACTCTTCCGCGCGATGCGCCGGTTCCCGCCACCGCGCATTCCGTGACGCCGCCACCGTGGCGACCTCACCCGGCGAAGGCCGACAACGAATCGCTTTCGCTCTTCTTTCCGCATTGAGAACCGAACCGATGTTCCCAACCAAGAAGGCGCCACTGCTGGCGCCGTTGAGCTTGTGCATGCTGGCGAGCGGGGTTCCCGCGTTCGCCCAGGAACAGGCGCCCGTCGCACCGGCGTCCGCCGAGGCGCCCGAGCCGCGGGTGAACCTGCTGGAGTACCGGGTGCGGGGCAACACCGTGCTGGACGCGCGGGCGATCGAAGCCGCGGTGGGCCCGTACCTGGGCCCGGGGCGGACGCTGGCCGACGCGGAAGCGGCGCGGGCGGCGTTGCAGGCGGCTTACCAGCAACGCGGTTACCAGTCGGTATACGTGGATCTGCCGGCGCAGCAGGTCAGCGGCGGAGTGGTGCTGCTGCAGGTGACCCAGACCCGGGTGGGCGCGGTCAACGTGGTGGGCGCGCGCCACCACGATCCGGATCGGCTGCGCGCGGCGGTGCCGGCGCTGGCGCCGGGGCAGGTGCCGGACTTCACCCGCGCGCAGGCCGAACTGGCCGCGCTCAACCGCACGCCGCGCCGGCAGGTGGTGCCGCTGGTCAAGGCCGGTGCCGCCGAGGGCACGATGGACGTGGACCTGAAGGTGGACGACGCCTCGCCGTGGCGGTTCAGCGCCACCCTCAACAACGATCACAGCGTGGACACCACGTCCGCGCGCAGCATCCTGACGGTCGGCCACGACAACCTGTGGCAGCGTGGGCACAGCGCTTCGCTGACCTGGTTCGCCGCGCCCCAGGACACGGACGAGGCCAGCGTGATCTCCGGCAGCTACCGGTTGCCGCTGGGCGACCCCGACTGGGAACTGGAAGTGGCCGGCTACCGCTCCGACAGCAACGTGGTGTCCAGCGGGGCGACCCAGGTCACCGGCAAGGGGCATGCGCTGGGCATCAAGCTCAGCCGCACCCTGGCCGCGGAGGGGGCCTGGTGGCATCAGCTGGCGGTGGGGGTGGATTTCAAGGACATGGACGAGGCGGTGGCCCTGACCGGGATGGCCGCGGACTTCGCGCCGCTGAAATACGCGCCGGTGACGCTGGCCTACAGCGGGTTCCGGCAGGGCGAGCGGCACCAGTTCGCGCTGGGCCTGCAGGCGGTGTTCGGCGCGCGCAGCCTGCTGGGCTACGGCAGCGACGCGGCCGCCTTCGACTGGAAGCGCGCCTACGCCGACGCCAGCTTCTTCGCGCTCAAGGCCGAGGTCAGCGACACCTGGACGCTGAAGAGCGGGGCGCAGTGGTTCGCCCGGGTGTCGGCGCAGCTGACCGACCAGCCGCTGGTGTCCGGCGAGCAGTTCGCCGCCGGCGGCATGTTCACCACCCGCGGCTACCGCTCGGCCGAGGCCATCGGCGACTACGGCGCGCTGTTCACCCTGGAGTGGCGCAGCGCGCCGGTGACGCGCTGGGGCCTGCGCGACTGGCGCGTGCACGGCTATCTGGACGGGGCCTGGTTGGGCCTGCGCCGGCCGCTGCCCGAGCAGGAGCGGGAAGCGTCGCTGGCGGCCATCGGGTTTGGCACCAGCTTCCAGGTGACCGAGCACTTCAACGTGCGCCTGGACTACGGCCACACCCTGCTGGACGGCCCCACCACCACCCGCGGCGCCGACCGCCTGCACCTGAGCGTCGGCGCGAGCTACTGACCGCCAAATTTTTCCTGTTCCCCATTTTTTTCTGGAGATGCATCCATGCAACGCGTCCTGACTTTGTTGTTGCTGTGCCTGGGCCTGTCGGTGCTCGGCCCGGCCCGCGCCGAGACCGGCTGGTGGCAGACCGACTGGAAATACCGCAAACCGCTGACGATCGACGCCGGCCCGCAGGGTGCGGGGCTGGGCGCCGGCGCCGGGCGCATGCCGGTGCTCGTCCGGCTGCACACCGGCAACTTCGCCTTCGACGGCGTGGCCGAGGGTGGCAAGGACCTGCGCTTCATCGCCGCCGACGGACGCACGGTGCTCAACCACCAGGTCGAGCAGTACGACGCGGACCTGGGCATCGCGCTCATCTGGGTCGACGTGCCGGCGGTGAACCCCACCGCGCAGACGGTGTGGATGTACTACGGCAACCCGAAGGCACCGGCCAGCGGCAACGGCCAACTGGTGTTCGATCCGGACTACACGGCGGTGTACCACTTCGCCGGCAAGGGCGCCCCGGCGCAGGACACCACCGCGTACGCCAACCACGCCAGCGGCACGTTCACCCCGCTGGACGGGGCGGTCATCGGTCGCGGCGCCCAGCTCGCCGGCACGCCGCTGCAGTTGCCGGCCACGCCCGCGCTGGCGGTGCCGGCCGGCGGTCCGCTGACCGTCTCGGCCTGGGTCAAGCCGGCCCAGGCCGGACCGGTGCAGACGGTGTACGTGCGCCGCGACGGCGCGCACGGGCTGCTGCTGGGCGTGGACAACGGCGTGCCGTTCGTGCAGGTGGACCAGACCCGCAGCGCGCCGGTGCCGGCGCTGGCGAGCGGGCAGTGGAGTCACCTGGCGCTCACCGCCGACGCGACCGGGGTGGTGCTGTACGTGGGCGGACGCGAAGCCGCGCGCGTGGCCGCCCCGCTGCCGGCGCTGGCCGGTCCGGCCCAGGTCGGCGCGGACGTGGCATCGCCGGAGGCGGGCGCATTGCTGCCGCCGGCCCAGCCCTTCATCGGCGCGGTGGACGAGGTGCGCGTGTCCAAGGTCGCGCGTCCGGCCGGCCTGCTGCGGGCCGAGGCGCTGTCGCAGGGCGCGGCCTCGCGCCTGACCGCTTTCGGGCCGGACGAGCAGAACGCCGGCGTGAGCCATTTCGGCTTCATCCTGAAGGCCATGCCGGTGGACGCCTGGGTGGTGGTCATCGTGCTGGCGCTGATGCTGCTGCTGTCCTGGACCATCATGCTGGCCAAGGGCCGCTACTTCGGCCGCATGGCGCGGGCCAACGCGGCCTTCGCCGCGCAGTACCAGCAAGTGGCCGGCCAGCCGGCGGCCGCCCTGCAGGATCGCGCGCGCACCGGCGCGCTGGGCGAGGACGTGCGCCAGGCCTCCTCGCTGTGGCGGCTGTACGCCATCGCGATGGATGAACTGGGCGGCCGGCAGGCGCATGCGCACGGCCTGGGCGCGGCCGCGCTGGCGGCGATCCGTGCGGCCATGGACGCCGAGGTCATCCGCGAGAACACGCGCATGAGCCAGCGCATGAACTGGCTGTCCACCACCATTGAAGGGGCGCCCTACGTGGGCCTGTTCGGCACCGTCATCGGCATCATGCTGGTGTTCGCGGTGGCGGCCATGGCCGGCGCGGTGGACATCAACTCGGTGGCGCCGGGCATGGCCGCGGCGCTGCTGTGCACGGCCGCCGGCCTGGGCGTGGCCATCCCGGCGCTGTTTGGCTACAACTGGCTGGCCGCCCGCGCCGAGGCCATCGGCGCGGACATGGCGGTGTTCGTGGACGAGTTCAGCGCCCGCCTGGCCGAGGAGTACGACGCCGCCGGCGCCACGCCGCCGGTGCTGCACCCGGTGCGGGCCTGAGGAGCGCGTCCATGGCCGCCAAGCGAGGCATCAAGAAGCGCGAGAAGGGCATCAACGTCACTCCGTTCGTGGACGTGCTGCTGGTGGTGCTGGTCATCTTCATCCTGACCAGCAACGCCACCATTCCCGGGATTGAGGTCAACCTGCCCAAGGCCAGCGCCTCGGTGGCGCTGGAGAAGCCGCAGACCAAGGCCATCACGGTCGACAACGCCGGGCAGATTTTCCTGGACGCCTACCCGGTGAGCCTGGCCGAACTGGAAGAGCGCCTGCGCACCGAGCAGGCAGTCAACCCGGACCTGCCGGTCATCGTGCGCGGCGACGCGCAGGTGCAGTACGCGCGGGTGGTGGAGGTGCTGGATCTGCTGCGCAAGCTGGAACTGACCCAAGTCGGCCTGGTCACCGGCAAGGTGCCGGGGTGAGCGCATGAATCGGCCCCCGACCCGAACCCTCCAGGCGGCGCGCTGGGCCCGATGGCTCGGCGGGCTGGGCGCACTGGCGGCGCTGGCGCTGCTGGGGTGGTGGGTGCTGTTCCAGGACACCGCCAGCACCAAGCGTCCGGTCACCCCGGTGCCGATGCTCGCCCTGCCACCGCCGCCACCACCACCGCCGGAACCGGAGCCCGAACCCGAGCCGGAGGTGGAACCGGAAGAGGTGATGCCCGAGCCCGAGCCGCTGGAGGACGTGCCCAAGCCCACCGAGCAGGCACCGACCCCGGACACCGCCGACCCGGTGACCATGAACACCGACGCCCAGGCCGGGAGCGACAACTTCGGCATCCAGTCCGGCCGCGGCGGTGGCCTCAGCGGCACCGGCGCCGGCGGGGCCGGCAACGCCTCCTACGGCCGCTACCTGGGCTACGTGCTGCAGCAGGCCGTGGCCCGCGAGGAACGCCTGCGCCCGCTGGCCTTCCAGCTGACCCTCCACGTCTGGCTCGGCCCCGACGGCGAACTGAGCCGGGTCGAACTGGTGCGCGGCAGCGGCAACCCCGACGCCGATCAGGCGGTGCTGGAGGCCATCCGCGCCGTCGGCCGCCTGGACGAACGCCCGCCGGCCTCGCTGGTCTTCCCGGCCCGCGTGCTGGTGCAGGGCCGTCGCCCGGCCGGCTGAAACCGCCGCCCCTCCGCTTTTGATTTTCCCGATGACTTTTCCCTGCGAGCCCTCCATGACCCGTTCCCCCTCCCGTAGCGCCCGACCCCTGGCCACCCTGGCCGCCGGCCTGGCCCTGGCCCTGGTTCTGTCCACCGCCCACGCACAGGACGCCCCGGCGCCCGACAGCACGATGATGAAGCTCATCCGCGGCCTCATCGACAGCGGCGCGCTCACCCCCGAAGTGGGCCAGGCGCTGCTGGACGAAGCCCGCCGCGAAGCCGCCGCGCGGACGCCGGCTGCGGCCGGCCCCGCGCTGGAACCGGGCGATGTGCGCGTGCCCTACATTTCCGAGTCCGTGCGCGAAGGCATCCGCGAGGAGCTCAAGGCCGAGGTGCTGGCGCAAGCCCGCGCCGAACGCTGGGCCGCCCCCGACGCGGTACCGGAATGGACCCAGCGCGTGCAGCTCACCGGCGACGTGCGCGTGCGCAACGAATCGCGCCTGTTCTCCGAGAGCAACAGCACCATCGAAACCGATTGGGGGCGCATCAACGCCGGCGCCGGCTACGACATCAATCCCAACACCAACCTGGACCTGCCGCCGCTGCGCAACACCCGCCAGGACCGCAACAACTCCTGGCGCATCCGCGCCCGCCTGGGCGTGCTGGCGCAGCTGGGCGAACACACCCGCGCCGGCGTGCGCCTGGCCACCGGCAACGACACCAGCCCGGTGTCCACCACCCAGACCCTGGGCGGAGGCCTGGCCAAGAAGGACGCCTGGCTGGATCAGGCCTGGCTGACCTGGTCGCCGTTGCCGGGACTGGCCCTGACCGGCGGCCGTTTCGCCAATCCGTACTGGTCCACCGACATCCTGTTCTCCAACGATCTGAACTTCGACGGCGTGGCGGCCCGGTACGAACATGCCCTGGGCGCAGGCGGACCGACCCTGTTCGCCAGCCTGGGCCTGAGCCCGCTGGAGTACTCGGCCGACAACTTCCCGGCCACCAGCCAAGACAAGCAAGCCAGCCGCGACAAGTGGCTCAACGGCCTGCAGGTGGGCCTGGACTGGGGCTTCGGGGATGACCAGCGCCTGCGCGCGGCGCTGGCCTATTACCAGTTCCGCAACATCTCCGGCGAGTACTCGGCGCCGTGCGCGCTGTACGCCGGCGCCGAAGTCTGCAGCACCGACGGCACCCGCCCGGCGTTCATGCAGAAGGGCAATACCCTCATGCTCCTGCGCAACATCGCCCTGGACCCGCTGGATCCGGCCAATACTCCGCTGCCGCAGTACGTGGGCCTGGCTTCGACCTTCAAGCTGGTGGACGTGAACCTGAGCTGGGAAACCCCGGCGCTGGCCGACCACCGCCTGCGCCTGGAAGGCCACTGGCTGAAGAACACCGCCTACGACCCGCAGGCGATGTGGACCCGCGCCCGCGGCGGCCTGGTCACCAACCTGGCCGCGCCGGCCGGGGCCACCCCCACCGTGGCCGACCTCAAGAGCGGGGACACCGCCTGGCTGGTGCAGGGCACGTTCGGGGATCTGGCGCTGAAGCAGGCCGGCGACTGGCAGCTGTGGCTGGGTTACAAGCACATCGAACCGGACGCGCTGCCGGACGGATTCAACGACTCTAACTTCCATCTGGGCGGCACCAACGCCAAGGGTTACACCCTGGGCGCGGCCTATGCCTTCGACCGCAACGTCTGGCTCACCGGCCGCTGGATGGCCGCCAAGCAGATCATGGGCGCGCCGCTGGCCATCGACGTGTTCCAGCTGGAGGTCAACGCCGGGTTCTGAGCCCGGCGATCGACCGCTTTCCCGACAGGGAAGCGGTCGGTTTCCCGAAACAAGACATGCCGACGTGAAAGAACGCTTCATCTCGCTGAGGAAGTTCACCGACAGATTCGCCGAAATCGTGCTGGTGGCGGACGGTCCGGTCCTGATCACCCGCGGCAAGGTTCCGCTGGGGTTCTACCTGCCGATCAAGGTCTGGGGCGGACAGCACGACTCGGACATCAACCGGCACATGGTTGAAATGGTCCTGCGGCAATCTGGGCAGACGCCGGAGGACATCGGCGAGTGCATCGAATCCTTCATCGAGGGCAAGCAGCTCCTGTACGCCATGCGCGGCAGGTTCGAGCCGCCCGCGTGAGCCGCTCCGGCATCCGACCAACGCAATCCATGGAAAAAAAGACATGACCCAGACTTCCGAAACCGAATCGTCGAATCCCGCCGCCGCCGCCGGCGCCGACGCCAGCGCCTGGCCGCTGTTCTACCGCGAACCGCGCGTACTGTCCTCGGTCGACCACGCCGGATGGCGGGTGCGCCCGACCGGCGCCGGTTTCGCCGCCGCCAGCAATTCCGTGCCGGTGGTCATCGGCGAATTCGCCGCCGCGTCGCGCAATTACCCGCTGGTGTTCGCCGGCCCGGACCACACCCCGATCGCGGTGCTGGGCGTGGAAGCCGGTCGCAACCGTTTCGTCGTCGAAGACGCCTGGGTGGAACACGCCTATGTGCCGGCCTATGTGCGCCGCTATCCGTTCGTGTTCGTGCAGACCCGGGATCCGGAAGGCTATGTGCTGGCCATCGATGCCGGCGCGGACGCCGTGATCGCGTCGGGC
Source organism: Pseudoxanthomonas sp. (assembly GCF_024710765.1). Lineage (GTDB taxonomy): Bacteria > Pseudomonadota > Gammaproteobacteria > Xanthomonadales > Xanthomonadaceae > Pseudoxanthomonas_A. Next base: position 2,901 of record NZ_JANJUE010000090.1, on the reverse strand, counting down.
GAGGAGGGCAGTCCGCTGTTCGAGGACGGCCAGCCCAGCGAGTTGACCCGGCAGGCGCTGCAGTTCTGCGACACCTTCACCCGCGAGGATCAGGCGACCCGCCGGTTCACCGCGGCCCTGGCCGAACAGGAACTGCTGATCGAACGCAGCGCCAACATCGCTTTCGCCGATGGCCGCCGCTCCAGCGTCGATGGGTTCCATGTGGTCGATGCGGAGAAGTTCAACGCGCTGCCGGACGCGGTGGTGCTCGACTGGCACCGCAAGGGCTGGCTGGCGCTGGTGCATTTCCACCTGGCCTCGCTGGGCCGGTTCAACGATCTGCTGGTGCCCTGAGCGTTCTTCCTTCCCTCCCTTTGAATCCAGGACATTGCCATGTCGATTGATTGTTCCCTCATTTTCCGTTGCGCCGCGGTCGTGTTGCTGGCGTCCTCCGCCGTCGCCGCCCATGCCGCCGATGAGGTCGCGTCGATGGAAGGCCCGGCGGTGGCCGGCGTCTGTTTTCTCAGCCGCGAAGCGGTGTTCGCCAACGCCGCCGCCGGCAAGGACGCCGGCGCGCAGTTGCAGAAGCTGGTCACCGATGCGCAGGCCGAAATCGAACGCGACAAGGCGCACGCGGAAGCGGAACTGCTGCGGCTGGGATTGCGTGGCAAGGTCGCTCCCGACAAGCTCACGCCGGAACAGACCAGGGCGGTACAGGACGCGCAGGCGGTCCAGCAGCGCGCCGCGCAACGCTCGCGCGAAATCGAGGCCACGCGCGCGGCCACCCTCGAGCAGATCTCCAACGCCGCGCAGCCGGTGATCGCCGAGGCCTACAAGCGCCACGGCTGCGGCGTGCTGATCGATCGCGGCACCGTGCTGGCCGGCAACATGAGCCACGACCTGACCGCCGACGTGGTCAAGTCGCTGGACGCCCGGGTGAAGTCGGTGCCGGTCGCCTTGCATCGCGAGGACACCGCCACGCCCGCCGGCCGCTGACGGCCCGCGTGCCATCGCTCCGGTGCCGGATGCGCACCGGAGCGACGCTCCCGCCAACTGCTATACTCGCGCCGCCTGAGGTGACCGCCGGCCTGGCCGGTGGTTGAAACGGGAATCCGGTGCGCCTGTTCGTGCTTGCATGATCGGCAATTCCGGAGCTGCCCCCGCAACGGTAGGCGAGACAAGGTCCGCAAACAGCCACTGTGCTTGATGCATGGGAAGGCGCGGATCGGAAGCACGGCCCACGGCCACGCTTCACTCGCGAGCCCGGAGACCGGCCTTTGAGCGGCGTGACATGCGGTGGGCGATGTCATGGGGCCCGATCCCTGTCGGGCTGCCATAGCACTCTCTTTCCGCCTGTCCTCATCCAACGTTCCCGCGCGGGCAGGCGCGGTCAAGGAGTGTGTCAGTGCATCCGCAATCGTTCTTCCGTCGCCATCGCCTGGCGGCGTTGTTGCTGTCTTCCCTTTCCCTTGTCGCGCCGGCGTTCGCCGACAGTCCCACCGATCTCGATGGCGTGGTGGTCACCGCGAGCCGCACCGCGCAGACCCAGGATCAGGCCCTGGCCGCGGTCACCGTCATCGATCGCGCCGAAATCGAACGCCTGCAACCGGCCTCGCTGCCGGATCTGCTGACCGGTCGCGCCGGTTTCTCGCTGGCCAACAACGGTGGGCCCGGCAAGTCCACCTCGGTGTTCCTGCGCGGCACCGAATCGGATCACGTGCTGGTGCTGGTGGACGGCGTCAAGCTGGGTTCGGCCACCAGCGGCGGCGCATCGTTGCAGGACATCCCGGTCGAGCAGATCGAACGCATCGAGATCGTGCGTGGTCCGTTTTCCAGCCTGTACGGCTCGGAGGCGCTGGGCGGCGTGATCCAGATCTTCACCCGCCGTCCGCACGGCGCCTTCACTCCCAACTTCAGCGCGGCCATCGGCAGCGAGCGCACCCGCCGGATATCGGCTGGCGTGGGTGGCCGCACGGGCGATTCCGCTCGCGGCGGGTGGTACGCGGTCCAGGCCGGGCACGAGGACACCGACGGCATCAACGCCTACCGGGGAACCCGCAACTTCGATCCCGACCGCGACGGCTACCGCAGCCGCTCGCTGAGCCTGCAGGGCGGCTATCGTTTCAACGAACGTTGGGATGCCGAACTGCGTGTGTTCCGCGCGGAAGGACGCAACGAGTACGACGGCAGCCTCAACAACGAAGCCGATACGGTCCAACAGGTGGTCGGCGGACGCGTGCGCTACGCGCCCGTTGACGGGCTGCGCCTCACCGCCAGCGTCGGCGCCAGCGCGGATCTGAGCGAGAACTTCCTCGATGGCGTCTATTCCTCCAATTTCGACACCCGTCGCAGGCTCGGATCGCTGCAGGCCGATATCGACGCGGGCGAGGGACTGTTGACCCTGGGCTACGACTGGTCCGGTGACGAGATCGACAGCAACACCCGTTATGCGCGCGACCGGCGCATCAACCGTGGCCTGTTCGGCCAGTGGCAGCGGGATTTCGGCACGCATTCGCTGCAGGCCGGCGTGCGCCGCGACGACGACAGCCAGTTCGGCGGCGAAACCACCGGCAGCCTGTTGTGGGGCTGGAACTTCACCGAACACCTGCGGCTGGGAGCGAGTTACGGCACCGCGTTCAAGGCGCCCACCTTCAACGAGCTGTACTTCCCCGGCTACGGCAATCCGGAACTGGGCCCGGAGACGTCGCGCAGTTTCGAGCTGAGCCTGCGCGGCGATCACGGCAAGGCGCGCTGGGCGCTGCACGCCTACGAGACCCGCATCGACGACATGATTGCCTTCGATGCCTCGCTGGGCGATTTCGGCGGCCCCAACAACATCGATCGCGCCCGCATCCGCGGGTTCGAGGCCGAAGGCGGCCTGGAGGTGGCCGGCTGGGATCTGCGCGCCAGCCTGACCCGGCT
>NZ_JANJUE010000083.1 GCF_024710765.1 Pseudoxanthomonas sp. | reverse complement strand
CCCGAATCCGTCCCTCCTGCGCCGGAGCCCCCTTTCGTTGCACCCGCGCCCGTCGCCGCGCCGCCGGCGACGCCGTCGATGCCGGCCTACGCCAAGCCGGTGTTCGACATGCTCCAGCGCCGCCGCCACGAGGACGACGAGGCCCCGGCCAGTTCCCCGCACGGGGAGCGCCGTCGCGCCAGCGACCGCAGCACCCGCTGGCTGCGCATGCGCTGCGACGAGCAGCACTACGCGCTGGAACTGCTGAAGGTGCAGGAGGTGGTGCTGCCGGCCACCCTGCTGCCGCTGCGCGGCGCCGCCCCGCACATGCTCGGGGTGATGAACCTGCGCGGCCAGGTGGTGCCCGTACTCGACCTGGGCCTGTACCTGGGCCGCGCCGCGATCACCCCGGACAGCCATGTCCGCATCGTGGTGCTGGAGGAGAACGGCGAAATCCTCGGCCTGCGCGTGTCCGCAGTGGAGGACGTCACCTCCCTGACCGAGCAGCAGATCGAACCGCCCGACAACACCCGCATGTGCCGCATCACCCATCCCCTGTTCCGCGGCGTGGCCCGCCTGTCCGGTCGCACGGTGATCCTGCTGGACGCCTCTGAGTTGCTGAAGTAAGGCGGGGATTGGGGATTGGGGATTGGGGATTGGGGATTCGGGATTCGGGATTAGGGAAAGCTGAGCTTTTCCTCCCCCTTCGAAGAAGGGGGACCGAGGGGGATTTGCTTTTCGCGTGCGTTCCGCCGAATGACCGGTCAACGGCGCCATGTTCGCCCTCCCGCGGGATCGAGCGGAATCTGCGCCCCATCCGCGACGCGCTTCCCATTTTTTCACGGTGCCGCTCAAGACCTGGCCGCTTCGGCCGATACCTCGCAGGAACCGACCCATCGGAGCGAAGATGAGCGCAGTACCCCTGGGCGCGGACCTCGGCATCGAGGCCGCCAGCGATCTGAAGCAGCAACTGGCGCCGCACCTGGCCCAGCCGCAGCCCCTGCTGCTGGATGCCGGGACCGTGCAGCGCGTGCACACCGCCAGCCTGCAGGTGCTGTGCACCTTCTTCCGCGAACGCGAACAGGCCGGCCGCGCCACCGCCTTCGCCGGCAGCAGCCCCGCCTTCCGCGACGCCGCCCGCCTGCTCGGGCTGGCCGACCGGCTGGGTCTTTCCTCTTCCGACAACAACGATTCGAAAACTGTGGAGAACGCCGCATGAGCGCACGTATTTTGGTGGTGGACGATTCGGCCTCGATGCGCCAGATGGTCGCCTTCGCCCTGACCTCCGCCGGATACGCCGTGGACGAGGCCGAGGATGGCCAGGTCGCCCTGGGACGCGCGCAGGGACAGCGCTTCAACGCCGTGGTCACCGACGTCAACATGCCCAACATGGACGGCATCGCGCTGATCCGCGCCTTGCGCGGCCTGCCCGACTACAAGTTCACCCCGCTGCTGATGCTCACCACCGAGTCGGCCGCCGACAAGAAGGCCGAAGGCAAGGCCGCCGGCGCGACCGGCTGGCTGGTCAAGCCGTTCAATCCCGAACAGCTGGTCGCCACCATCCAGAAAGTCCTGGGCTGATCCGCCCTTTTTCCGACGATTTCCGCCCTCTCCTGACGCCGCCCGGGTTCCGCATCGATGAACATGGACATGCAACGTTTCCACGCCACCTTCTTCGAGGAAAGCCGCGAAGGGCTGGAAGCGATGGAAGCGGGCCTGCTACAGCTGGAACAGGGCAACCGCGACGGCGAACTGATCAACTCGATCTTCCGCGCGGCGCATTCGATCAAGGGCGGCGCGGCCACCTTCGGCTTCGACGCGGTCGCCGGCCTGACCCACGTGCTGGAAACCCTGCTGGATGAACTGCGCGCCGGCAAGCGCGAAGTCGCCACGCCGGCCATCGATGCGATGCTCGCCTCGGTCGACGTGCTGCGCAGCCTGCTGGCGGAAGCCGAGCACGGCCATCCCGCCGATCCCACCGCGGTGAAGGACGTGCATGCGCGCCTGGCCGCGGTGCTGGCCGGCGATGCGGCCCCGGCTGCGGCAGGCACGCCGGCGACGAAGGACGCCCCGCCGGAAGGCTGGCGCATCGGCTTCACCCCGGCGCCGTCGCTGTTCATGACCGGCAATGATCCGCTGCGGATCCTGCGCGAACTCGAACACCTGGCGCCGCTGGAAGTGGCCTGCCGGCTGGACCGCCTGCCCGGCTTCGAACAGATGGATCCGCTGGAAGCCTACCTGGCCTGGGACCTCGGCCTGCTCGGCGCGGTCCCGCGCAACGCGGTCGAGGAAGCCTTCGCCTGGGTCGCCGACGACTGCGAACTGGACATCCAGCCGATTCCCGCCGCGATCGCCGCGCCGCCCGCGCCGTTGGGGGCGATCAGCCTCGCAGCCACCGCGGGCGCACCCGCCACGCCCGCGCAGGGCGGCAACGATGCCGCCGAAAGCTCCATCCGCGTCAGCGTCGACAAGATCGACGGCCTGATCAACCTGGTCGGCGAACTGGTCATCACCCAGGCCATGCTCAAGCAGGTCTCGGGCCTGCTGGATCCGGCCCAGTGCGAACGCCTGTTCGCCGGCCTGGATCTGCTCGAACGCAATACCCGCGATCTGCAGGAAGCGGTGATCGGCGTGCGCATGCTGCCGGTGGACGCGGTGTTCCGCCGCTTCCCGCGCCTGGTCCGCGATCTGTCCTCGCGCCTGGGCAAGCAGGTGCGCCTGCGCACGACCGGCGAAGGCACCGAACTGGACAAGGGCCTGATCGAACGCATCGCCGATCCGCTGGTCCACCTGGTCCGCAACTCGATTGACCACGGCCTGGAAAGGCCCGAAGTCCGCCGCGCCGCCGGCAAGGAGGAAACGGGCACGATCACCCTGGCCGCTTCGCACCAGGGCGGCCACATCGTCATCGAAGTCAGCGACGACGGCCGCGGCCTGAACCGCGAGCGGATCCTGGCCAAGGCCGCCGAGCGCGGCGTGCACGTGCCGGACAATCCGACCGATTCGCAGGTCTGGGATCTGATCTTCCAGCCCGGCTTCTCCACCGCCGACGCGGTCACCGATCTGTCCGGACGCGGTGTCGGCATGGACGTGGTCCGCCGCAACATCCAGGCGCTGGGCGGCGAAGTGCAACTGGAAAGCAGTGCCGGCCACGGCACCCGCGTGGTGATCCGGCTGCCGCTGACCCTGGCCATCCTCGACGGCATGACCGTGGCGGTGGGCGAGGAAACCCTGATCCTGCCGCTGGGCTACGTGCTGGAAGCGCTGCAACCGCAGGCCGAGGACGTGCGCACGCTGGCCGGCGAAGGCCGCGTGCTGCGCGTGCGCGGTGAATACCTGCCATTGCTGTCGCTCAACGATTTCTATTGCTACGGCCATGCGCGCACCGCGCAGCCGCTGGTGGTGGTGGTCGAAGGCGATGGCCAGAAGCTGGCGCTGGAAGTGGACGAACTGCTCGGCCAGCAACAGGTCGTGGTCAAGAACCTCGAGAACAATTACCGGCGCGTGGACGGAATCTCCGGCGCCACCATCCTGGGTGACGGCCGCGTCGCCCTCATCGTCGACGTGGGTGGACTGGTGCGTTCGCTGCGGATGCCGCAAGCCGCCTGATCTGCCGCCTCGTTTTCCATCACCTCCGCATCCGCGCGCGGCCGCCCCGGCGGCCGTGCCGGGCGCCTGCACGCCAGAACTTCTTCCCGCCATGAAAGCCATCCGGTTCTCCCGCCTTCGCCTCGCCCTTCTCCCGCTGCTGGCCATGTCCGCCGTTCCCGCGTTCGCGGCGGAGGGCGGCGACGCCGCCGCCACGCGGTTCAAACCCTGGCCGCCGCGCATGGTCTTCGCCAACGGCACCGAACTGGCCGCCACCGGCAACTACGCCTACGACGTGAACCGGTTCGACGGCGATGGCTACGGCACCGCCGCCACCGCGCTGGAAGACGACGAGGACTTCCGCCGCAAGGAGTTCGGCGTCAGCCTCAAGCGCAAGGGTGTCTACGATTTCGCCGCCAGCTACGACTTCCATTCCGACACCTGGATGGATGTGGCGCTGCGCGTGGAGACCAAGGCCCTGTTCGGCCGCGATGCCGGCAAGCTGCGGCTGGGCCAGTTCAAGCTGCCGGTGGGCTTCGAGGGCTACACCTCCACCCGCGCCGGCAGCTTCCTGGAAAGCTCGCTGCCCACCCAGGCGTTCTACGAGAGCCGACGCGTCGGCGCCGAATGGGCGTTCGAGCGGCCCGCCTACCTGTGGAACCTGGCCTACTTCTTCGGCAACGATTTGCAGGGAAACAATCCCGGCACCACCCTCGCCGGCCGCCTCGCTTGGACGCCGCGCAAGCAGGCCGGGCACGTGCTGCATCTGGGCCTGTCGGCCTCGGAGGAGCGTCCGCACGGCGAGGTGAACGGGCTTGGCCAGACGATTTTCCCCAGCGTGCGCTGGCGCGCCCGTCCGGAAGCGGCGCTCACCGATGTGCGGCTGGTCGATTCCGGCAGTCTCAACCGGGTGGACCGCATCCGTCGCGAGGGCGCGGAAGCGCTGTGGATCGAAGGCCCGTGGTCCGTGCAGGGCGAATACCTGCGCCAGCACACCGCGCGCGACGCCGGCCTGCCCGGCTATTCGGCGGACGGCTGGTATGTCGCCGGCAGCTGGCTGTTGACCGGCGAATCGCGCACCTACAGCGGTGGCAACGTGTCCAACCCGGTCCCGGCGCACGCGCACGGCGCCTGGGAACTGCTGCTGCGCCACAGCCGCATCGATCTGGACAACGACGGCATCCGCGGCGGCCGCGAGAACAACTGGACCCTGGGCGTGAACGCCTACCTCAACCGCTACTTCCGCCTGCAGGCGAACCTGACGCGGGTGGACGCGACCCGCGCAGGACGCACGGCCGATCCGCGCGTGATGCAGCTGCGCGCGCAGTTCTATTTCTGACCGCCGGCAAGGCTGGTGACCGGGTCGGCGCTGTATCCACGACCCTGTTCACGATTCCTCGCCACGCATCGGATCGCGGCCCGGGACATCGTCAAGTTCGACCTGTCGCCGCCGCTAGTAACCACATGCAGCAACGGCATGGCATTCCGTCATCGCCGCGCATGGCCACACGGGGAGGCCTGCGTGGTGTACCTCCTGGAGAGAAGCAAGCAATGAACTGGTTCCGCAACCTGCCGATCGCCCGCAAGCTGGCGATGGCCTTCACCGTTACCGTGATCCTCACCGTCCTGCTGGGCGCGCTGTCGCTGTGGCGGCTGTCGGTGTCCAACGCGCAGATGCGCGAGGTCAACGAAAACTGGATGCCCGCGGTCCAGCACCTGGGCGAGATGCGCTCCCAGCTCGGCGAGTTCCGCACCTACGAGCAATCGCAGCTGACCAAGCAGGGCCAGGCCGACGAGATTGCCGACTACGAAAAGAAGCTGGTCGACACCCGCAAGCTGATCGACGCCGAGGAAGCCGCCTACAACGCCATCCCCTCCGAATCATCGGCCAGGGAGGAAGCGATCTACGCGAAGGTGAAGAAGGCGCGCGCCGCCTATTTCGAGGCCCACGATCGCATCTCCGCCGCGGTGGCCGCCGACGACTTCGCCACCGCCCAGGCGATCTCCACCGACGAATCCCGCTTCCTGCGCCGCGAACTGTTCAACCAGCTCAAGGCGCTGTCGCAGTACAACGTGGACAACCTGGCCGCGCAAGTGGCCGCGTCCGAGCGTGCCTACTCGCGCACCGTGCTGGCGATGTGCATCGGCCTGGCCGCCGCGGTGCTGCTGGCGGTGTTCCTGGCCATCGCCATCACCCGTTCGATCACCGGTCCGCTGGGCCAGGTGGTGCGCGCGGTCAACGCCGTGGCGCGCGGCGATCTCTCGGTCAAGGTCGAGCGCGGCCATCGCGACGAACTGGGCCAGATGCTCGCCTCCACCGATGAAATGATGACGATGCTGCGGCGCTTCTCCGAGGAGACCCAGCACATGGTCCGGATGCACGCCGGCGAAAACATCGCGCAGCGGGTGCCGGAGGATTTCCCGGGCGTCTATGGCGACCTGGCTCGCGGCATCAATACGATGATGTTCGAACACCTGGATGCCATCGTCGATGCCATCGCCATCCTCAACCGTTACGCGGTGGGCGATCTCTCGCAGGACGCGCGCCGCCTGCCCGGCCAGCGCGCCATGCTGCATGAGTCGATGGATCGGGCCAAGGCCAGCCTGTCGGCGATCAACGGCGAGATCAAGCGCCTGGCCGCCGCGGCCGCGCTCGGCGACTTCAGCCAGCGCGGCGACGCGCAGCGTTTCGAGCACGATTTCCGGGTGATGATCGACGGTCTGAACGCGATGATGGCGGTCAGCGACACCAACCTGGGCCAGTTGTCCCAACTGCTCCAGGCCATCGCCCGCGGCGACCTGACCACCCGCATGGACGGCGACTTCCACGGCGTGTTCGCCCGCATGCGCGACGACGCCAACGCCACCGTCGCCCAGCTGACCGACATCGTCAGCCGCATCCAGGACGCCTCCACCGCCATC
>NZ_JANJUE010000257.1 GCF_024710765.1 Pseudoxanthomonas sp. | reverse complement strand
GGTGCCATCCAGCGCATCCTTGGTGGCCTTGATGTAGTAAGGGACCCAGTTGATGACGGCCGACGCCAGGTGGGCCTTGGGGACGTAGGCGGTCATGTCGCTGTCCCAGCAGAAGGCGCGCTTGCCCTTTTCCTGGGCGGTCTTGAGCACGGCGGGCGAGTCGGTGTTCTGGAACAGGATGTCGGCACCGCCGTTGATCAGCGAGGTGGCGGCTTCGGTTTCCTTCGGAGGGCTGAACCATTCGTTCACCCAGACCACCTTGGTCTTGATCTTGGGATTGACCGACTGCGCGCCCAGCGTGAAGCTGTTGATGTTGCGCAGCACTTCAGGAATCGGCACCGAACCCACCACGCCCAGCGTGTTCGACTTGGTCATGGCCCCCGCGATCACACCGGCCATGTAGGCGCCTTCGTAGGTGCGGCTGTCATAGGTGCGCATGTTCGCGGCCGTCTTGTAGCCGGTGGCATGCTCGAACTTCACCTCGGGATTGTCGGCAGCCACCTTGAGCATGGACTCCATGTATCCAAAGGTGGTGCCGAAAATCAGCTTGTTGCCCTGGCCGGCCCGGTCGCGCAGCACGCGCTCTGCGTCGGCCGACTCGGGCACGCTCTCGACGAAGGAGGTCACCACCTTGTCGCCAAATTCCTTCTCGATGGCCTTGCGGCCGTTGTCATGGGCAAACGACCAGCCACCATCGCCCACGGGACCAACATAGGCAAACGCGATCTTCAGTGGTTCCACCTTGGGCGCCGGGGCCTCGGTCACCGGCGTGGGAGCGGGCACAGGGGCGGGTGCCGGCTCCTCCTTCTTGCCACAGCCCACGAGCGCGGCGGCAGCTACGGCAGACAACGCAGCCACTTTGAGCAGGGCGCGCTTGTGCAGATCGGTCATGTCGGTTCCTTCCGGGGAAATGTTGGAATACGGAAAAACGGCCATTATGAGCCGGGATAAAAAGGTTTGCCCAGCGACGCAGGCATGTTCACGCGAATCCACTCGGGGTTGCGCGAGATGAGCGCCAGCACCACGATGGTGGCCAGATAAGGCAGCATGCTCAGCCACTG
>NZ_JANJUE010000226.1 GCF_024710765.1 Pseudoxanthomonas sp. | reverse complement strand
CGCCGTCCGCTACCGCCCGGACCGGCGCGACATCGAACTTCGCCATGGCCGCGCGTACTTCCAGGTCGCGCACGCACCGAACCGGCCGTTCGTGGTCGATGCCAACGGCATTCTCAGCCAGGCGCTGGGCACCCGCTTCAGCGTCGCCGGGCACGGCAATCGCGACGTGACCGTGGTGGTCGACGAAGGCCGGGTCCAGGTCAGTGCACGCCAGGACGGCCAGCTCCGCCGCTACCTGGCCACCGGCAACCAGCGGATCCGGTACAGCGTGGCCAACGGGCTGCAACCGCCGCAGGCGGTCAACGCGCCCCTGGCCACGGCCTGGCGACACGGCGCGGTGGTCTACCAGGGCGAACCCCTGGCCAGCGTGATCACCGATCTCAATCGTTATTCCCGCATCCCCGTCCGCCTGCAGGATCCCGCACTGGGACAGCTCAAGGTCACCGGGCGCTGGGAAGTGGCCGGCATCGATCGCTGGATCGAGGGCCTGGCCAAGGCACTGCATCTGGACGTCCGGCGCAGCGATGGCGAGATCTTGCTGTCCAGCGGCGAACCACAGAACAATCCGGTGAAGCCTCCCGTGGTTCCCCCCGGAGACGGCGCTCCCTGATCCGGAAGATCCTCCTTGCCGCCCGCCGCCAACGCCATCGTCCGCCCCCGCATGCGCCTCCCGGCGCCGGCGTGGTGGACGGGACTTCGCGGAGGATGGCGAGGCGGCGCATGGGTGTCGCTGCTGCTGGGATTCTGCCTGTCGGCGTGGGCGACGACGCCCTCGCCACGCATCGCCTTCCGCATTCCCGCGCAACCGCTCGACGAAGCGCTGCTGGGTTTCTCGCAGCAGTCCGGCCTGCCACTGGCCGCCGTCGGCGATCTGGACCGGGCGCGCCGCAGCCCGGGCGTCAGCGGCGTGATGACGGTGGAAGCGGCGCTGGATCGCCTGCTGGAAGGCAGCGGCTATGTCTTCAGCGTGGAGTCCGGAGTGATCACCGTGTCGCCGCGGGCTTCCGCTCCCACCGACCGGCCCGCACCGCAACCGATCGCGCTGGTCGCGCCCACCCGTACCCTCGCGCCGCTGGTGGTCTCGGCGCGCAAACGCGATGAACGCTGGGTGGATGTGCCGATGGGATTGTCGGTCCACAGCGGTGAGCGCATCGAAACGCTGGGTATGCAGAATGTCACCGACGTGCTGCGGCTGACGCCGGGCGTGGCCGCGATCGACTCCGGCGCGGCGTTCACCCAGGTGCAGATCCGCGGTATCTCCAGTTCGCTGGGCGGCAACGACAACGGTTACTACCTGGACGATGTTCCCTTCACCGGCGTCACCGTGCCCTGGCATCCGGACACGCGCGCGTTCGATCTGGATCGGGTCGAGGTCCTGAAGGGACCTCAGGGCACGCTGTTCGGCGAAGGCTCGATGGGCGGCACCGTGCGCATCCTCACCCGCAAGCCGGAATTCAACCGCTTCGGCGCGGGCGTGGAACTGGATGGCTCGCGCGTGAGCGGCGGCGGCGATGGCCGCGGCGCCAAGGCCTACGTCAATATTCCGCTGGTCGACGATCGCCTGGCCCTGCGCCTGGCCGTCACCGACGAACGCACCCCCGGCTGGATCGAGGACACCAACACCGGCGGCAAGAACGTCAACGACAACGACATCCGCACCTGGCGCGCCAAACTGCGCTTCGCGCCGACCGAGCGCTGGAACATCGATCTGGCCTACTGGAAGTACCGCTCCGATTCGGATGCCGCCAGCAACACCGCCTACGACGACGGCACCAACGACTCGTTCCTCGCCAGCCGCAACGAATGGGATTCGGCCAGCCTGACCAGCACGTACGATTTCGATGCCTCGCAGATCGTCTACACCTTCTCGGACGGCAACCTCAGCTATCCGCAGAGCGGTGAGCTGTCGGCGGGCATCCGGCTGGACGCGGCCATCGACATCGGCGTGCGCACCCACGAACTGCGCTGGGCCTCCACCGGCGAACACCGGCTGGACTGGACGGTCGGCTACTACCTGCGCAAGGCCGACCGCGCCGACGTGCTTGACATCCCCGGCATCCTGACCAGCAACTCGCGCCAGACCAACGACGCCCACGCCATCTTCGGCGAGGCCACGCTCAAGCTGCCCAACCCGGCCTGGGCCGTCACCGCCGGCCTGCGCTACTTCAAGGACAAGGTGGATGGGTCCGATGTCGCCTCCGACGGCAGCGTATCCACGCTGAACGCCACCTTCGACAGCTGGAACCCGCGCCTGAGCCTGTCCTACAAGCCGTCGGACAACACCACGTTCTATGCGTCCGCCGCGCGCGGCTTCCGCTCCGGGCAGCTGCAGCCGATCGGCTCCATCCAGTTGGCCGAACTCTATGGCGTCGAGCTGCCTTCGCAGATCTCGGCCGACTCGATCTGGACCTACGAACTCGGCGCCAAATCCGTGCTGGCCGATGGCAAGGTGCTGCTGGAAGGCGCGGTCTTCTACAGCGACTGGAAGGACGTGGCGGTGCGCGTGCCGATCACGCCGGAGATCAACGGCCTCGCCAACTCCGACGGCACCCGCAACAAGGGCGTGGAGCTGAGCGTGACCTACAACCCGATCCGCGCGCTGACCCTGGCCTTCAGTGGCAGCTGGATCGATGCGACCTACTCGGCCGACGTGCCCGGCACGCCGCTGCATCGTGGCACCGCGGTCTACAACGTGCCCAAGACCAGCCTGAATGCCTCCGCCGCGTATGCCTGGGACGTGGGCGCGAACCTGCGCGGCGTGATCTCGGCCAACGTGCACCACGACTCGGCCCGCGAAACCGCGTTGACCGCGGGCACGCCGGGCGACGCACTGACCCTGGCGGGCGCACGCATCGGCCTGGAGTCACCCGCGGGCTGGGGCGTGTACCTGTATGGCAACAACCTGACCGACGAGGACGGCGCGATCAACGCGCGCAGCGCGAGCCTGTACAACCCCGACGGCAGTCTGTTGCGGCTGGGATCGTCCAACCGTCCGCAGCCGCGCACCTTCGGCGTGCTGTTCCGCTACGACTACTGACGCGGCGCACTTCCCATCAACCACCAAGAATCGGAGATCCGATCCATGACGATCACGCAACGCATACTGCCCGCGCTCGCGCTCGGCCTTGCCCTCTCGCTGCCCGCGACATCCCGCGCCGCCGACGCCGACGCGCTGCAATGGCTGGAAGATCCGCACGGCGCCCAGGCGCTGGCCTGGGCCCGCCAGGCGACAGATCAGGCGCGTACCCGCCTGGGCGCGCTGCCCTCGCACGCCGCCGTCACCCGCGAACTGGGTTCGGCGCTGGCGCAGGCGCCGGCCGAACCGGACCAGTACCTGCTTGGCGAACGCGCGGTGCGCCTGTACCGCGATGCCGCCCATCCCTATGGCCTGCTGCAGACTTCCGCGCGCGACGCGCAGGGCGTGGCAACCCAATGGAAGACCGTGCTGGACGTGGCCGAGCTGCGCAAGCGCGAAGGCATTCCGTTCGAACTGCAGGTCTACAGCTTCGGTTCCAGTTGCCTGGCGCCGGAATACGCACGCTGCCTGTTGCGGCTCTCGCCCGGCGGCGGTGACGAAGTGGAGATCCGCGAGTTCGATCTCGCCACCGCGAGCTTCGTCGACGATGGTTTCCGGGTCGGCAAGTCGCGCGCGTTCGCGGAGTGGATGAGCGCGGATCAGGTGCTGGTCGGCCATACCCTGGGCGATCAGCCGAAGTCGCTGGCCGGCTGGCCGGCGGCGTTCGGCCTGTGGAAGCGCGGCCAGCCGCTGGCGGCGGTGAAGCCGGTGTTCCAGGGCAAGCCGGCCGACGCGATCGTGCAGGCCACCACGGTCGGCGACAGCGACGTGCAGGCGGTGTTGACCCGCGCGATCGATTACTCGACCTTCGAAATCAGCCTGGTCGACGCGAACGGCGCCGCCCGCACCCTGCCGCTGCCGCAGGCGATCAAGCCGTTCGGCGTGCTGGCGACCTCCGCGCGCCATGTGCTGGTTCAGCTTGCCAGGGACGCCACCATCGAAGGCCGGCCCTACCGTGCCGAGACCGTCATCGCCTTCGATGCGGATCCGGCCACGCCGGAAGGCAAGCGCGTATCGGCCGTCTATGTACCCGCGGCGGACGAATTCGTCGACGCGGGTTTCGGCGGACTGGCGGCCACGCGCGACGAAGTGTTCCTGATCGTCAACCAGCACCTGCGCCAGCATGTGATCGCCGCGCGCAGCGCAGGTGGCGATGGCCGCTGGACCACCCGCAAGGTCATGGATGTCGCCGCCGGCGACACGGTGACCTTGCGCGCCGATGAGCGCGACCGCCGCGAACTGGCGGTCTCGGTGGCCGGCTTCGTCACTCCGCGCAGCCAGTACCTGCTCCGCGACGACGAGCCGCAGCGCCTGCTGGCGCAGGATCCCGTGCTGATGGACGGCGCCGGTTTCGTCACAGAAATCGGTTCGGCGACCTCACGCGACGGAACGTCGGTCGACTACTTCCTGCTGAAGCCGCGCCATCCCAAGCCCGGTCCGCAGCCCCTGTTGATGACCGGCTACGGCGCCTTCGGCATCTCGGTGCGGCCCGGCTACTTCGACGCCACCGTGGGCGGCCCGGCATTGAAGCTGTGGCTGGAGCGTGGCGGCTCGCTGGCGATTCCGGCGATGCGCGGCGGCGGCGAGCGCGGCGCGGCCTGGCACATGGCGGCCATCCGCGAGAAGCGGCAGAACTCGTACGATGACTTCATCGCGGTCACCGAACATCTGATCCGCAGCGGCTTCACCGCGCCGGATCGGATCGGCATCTTCGGCATGTCCAATGGCGGCCTGCTCACCGCGACGCTGGGCACCCAGCGTCCGGATCTGTTCGCGGCGGTGGTCAGCGACGTGCCCCTGACCGATCTGGTGCGGATGCGCCACATGGGCATGGGCGCGGCATGGATGAACGAGTACGGCGATCCCGACGTGCCGGCGCAACTGGCCGCGATGCTCAAATATTCGCCGTACCAGAATGTCCGCCAGGGCACGCGCTATCCGCCGTTCCTGGTGACCATCTCGACCGAGGACAACCGCGTCGGCCCCGGCCACGCGCGCAAGCTCGCCCATCGGCTCGCGGACGCGGGCGCCACGACCTACTTCTACGAGGACGAGGAAGGCGGCCATGGCGTCAGCGACGCCCTGCGCAACCCGGAACTGATGGCGCTGCGGATGAGTTTCCTGATCGATCGTCTGATGCCCGCGAACTGACGCCGGGCACCGCGTTCGCCCGAAGGAAAAACCTTCATCCGAAAGAAAGAAGGGGCCCGCATCCTGCGGGCCCCTTCCTGCGTTCTCCGGCATCACGACGACATCGTCACACCACCGGCGTGCGCACCAGCAACTGCTTGGCCAACCAGCCGTGCACCTTGCCGACGCCGCGCGCCAGGTGCAAGGTGGCGAACAGCAGCAGCACCCCGGACGCGCAGACGAAAGGCAGCAGCCAGGGCGCGTCGTAAGCCAGGTTCCAGTCGTCGAACCAGATGCCGGCATGCGGCAGCAGCAGCGCCAGCGGCGCGGCGGCCAGGCCCAGCGACAGGCTCAGCAGGGTCACCGCCACGCTGAAGTACAGGACGCCCAGCGGCTGCATCAGCAGGAAGTACAGCATTGCCGTCCAGGTGCCGCCGTCGGTGAACATCTCCTTGATCCGGGTCAGCCAGGGCTTGTCGCGCTGGGTGTACAGCGGCCGGCGCGGCATGCGTTCGCCCAGCAGCGCTTCGACGATGCGGCCCTCCACCAGCGACAGCACCCGCACCGAGGCCAGGAACAGCATCAGCAACGGGATGCCGATGATCAGGATCAGCAGGCCGACCGACAGGCTGGCGCCGGTGACCACCCAGGTGAAGTAGAAAACGCCGGTCGCCAGCGACAGCAGCATGTAGAACAGCGCGCCATAGGTGCGCGGATCCGCGGCCACGCCGAAGAAGCGCCCAATCGCCGAGCGGCGCTTGGGCGGCGCGGGCGGCTTGAGCGCGCGGGCCACCGTCACTTCGGTCTCGCGGTAGATGTCGGCGACCTCCTCCGGCGCGCCGTAGCTGCCGGCCACCGAGGCGATCACCTCGGCTTCGCTCTTGCCGGCCTGTTCGGCCAGCTCCGAGCGCAGGTATTCCTCGGCGTCGTACAACGCGTCCTGGACCAGCGCCGGATCCGCGCCGGCCAGCGCGGCCCGCAACTGCTCCAGGTATTCGGGAATGGAGGTGGGAAGACGCGGCGTGGTAGTGGTGTTCATGCGGTTATCCCCGACAGGACGGAATCGACGGAATCACGGGTGGCGCGCCAGGCGACCGCCCAGCTCTGCAGGGTCTCCCGCCCTGCCTCGGTGATGCGGTAATAGCGACGCGGCGGACCGGCGATCGAAGGCTCGACGAAACTGTCGAGCAGGCCGGCGCCCTCCAGGTTGCGCAGCACCGGGTACAGCGCACTCTGCTTGCCGCTGAGCACGCCGTCGCCGACCCGCTCGAGCTGCTTGGCGATGAGGTAGCCGTACATCGGTTCGCCGGCCTGGGCCAGCACCGCCAGCAGGGCGAGCGACACCGTACCGGCGCTCAGCTCCTTCTGGAACTTCTTCAGGTAGGCATCGGCTTCGACCATGGCGGTCTCCAGGTGACTAGCGTGGAGACGATGCTATTGCGAAGTTGACTATAGCGAATGTGCTGTTAGTCATTGGGCCGGATGGCGGGATTCGTGCAGCCCTGGGGGCTTCCGCCCTACCGCATTTCAGCTCCCGCGCCGCCACTCCCGCCCGCAGGCGCGGCAGACGCTGGTCCGGCTGCCCCTGCGGCCCATCCTCTCCGCCCCCAGCAGTCCGCCGCAGGGACACAGCAGTCCGACCGCCTGGCGGCGTCTCCAGAGACGGCGCGTCGCGCCTATCCCGAGCAGGCAGGCCAGGGCGAACAGGAGACAGGGCGCCCAATCGACGGGCGCGCCCGCGCGCATTGGCCCCTGCAGCGCAGGCACCCTCAGCGAAGCCAGGAACGCCGTCGCCAGCGTCAGCGCGGTAGGCAGGTAGGCCCGCGCCGCGCTCCAGTCCCATCGTTGCATCCCTCGCTCTCCGTTCCCGAACCGGATGCCGATTCTCCGGGGGCGCGTCGCGCGGACTGAGATCGCGGCTAGCCTTCCCTTCCGCCGCCGCGCCGACGCGGGTGTGGCGCCGGTCAGCCGAGCGGATGCACCTCGACCGTGACGTGCACCAGTTCCTCGTGCACCTGCAGGGCCTGCCGATAGTGATCGGGCGAACGCGGCAACGCGGCGACGAGGCTCAGCACGCAGGCGTACTTGCCGCGCCCGACCCGCCAGACGTGCAGATCGGCGATTTCGGTGTCCGGCTCGGCGGCGATCACCTCATGGATTTCCGCCACCACCGGCGCATCCATCTCCGCGTCCAGCAGGACGCGTCCACTGGCCCGCAGCAATCCCCACGCCCAGGTCAGCACCAGCACCGAGCCGATCAGGCCCATCGCCGAATCCATCCAGCGCGCGCCCCAGATCCAGCCGGCGATGAGCGCGACGATCGCCAGTACCGAGGTGGCGGCATCGGCGATGACATGCAGGTAGGCGGCCCGCAGGTTGAGATCCCGATGATGGTCGTGGTGGCCGTGGTGCGCATGGCCATCACCGGCATGATCAGCGTGGGGGTGATCGTGCGCGTGGCCATGACCATCACTGTGGCCGTGGCCGTGATGGTGGTGATCGTGATGGCCATGCCCGTGATGCGCGTGCCCGTGCCCGTCCTTCAGCCACCAGGCGCAGAGCAGGTTCACGCCCAGACCGACCACCGCGATGACGATGGCCTCGCGATAGTGGATCGCCACCGGATGGATCAACCGTTCGACCGACTGGAAGGCCATCAGCGCGGCCACGCCGAGCAGCAGGATCGCGCTGGTGTAGCCGCCCAGCACCTCCACCTTCCAGGTGCCGAATGCGAAGCGCCGATCGCGCGCATGGCGGCGCGCGAACCGGTAGGCGAACACCGACAGGCCCAGCGCCAGCGCGTGCGAACTCATGTGCCAGCCATCGGCCAGCAGCGCCATCGAGTTGAAGTACCAGCCGCCGGCGATCTCGACGACCATCATCGCCGCGGTCAGCAGTACCGCGCGGCGGGTGTTGCGCTCGGCCAGCGGATTGCCATCGTCGAAGACATGGTCGTGGCGGCGGGAAGCGGCGGCGGCGAGGAGCGACATGGCAGCGGCAAAGGCCTTGGGAGATGCTCGCATTCTATACCCCCCAGGGGTATAGTCGCGACATGTCGCATATCAGCCGTGAACGCAGCCGCCTGCAGACCCGCGTCCGTCGCCTCAAGGGACAGGTCGAGGCGCTGGACCGCGCCATCGCCGAGAGTACCGACTGCCTGGCGGTGCTGACCCAGGCCGCCGCCGTGCGTGGTGCGGCGCAGTCGCTGATGCTTGCCCTGCTTGACGATCACCTGCGCGAACACCTGGTCGCCGAGGACGACGCCGATGCCCGCCAGGCCGAAGGCGAAGCGCTGGCCGGCATGCTGCGCAGCTACTTCAAGTAGGGTCCCACGCCGCCGGACCGCGGCTGTGCGTAGAATCCGGACATCCCAACACCGGAACGCATCGCCCATGTCCCTGCGCACCACCCTGCTCGCCTCCGCCGTGGCGCTGGCCGCCGCACTGCCGCTGTCGGCGGCCGAACCGGCCAAGTACCGCAGCGCCCAGGAGATCCTCGATGCCTCGCCGGCCGGCGACTGGCGCACGCTGGATCCGGCCAACACCCTTTACATGGAACTGGAAGCCGGCCGGGTGATCATCGAGCTGGCGCCCGCCTTCGCACCCGAGCATGTCGGCAACATCCGCACGCTGGCCCACGAGGGCTTCTGGAACGGTCTCAACATCTACCGCTCGCAGGACAACTGGGTGGTGCAGTTCGGCGATCCCACCGAGGACGAAGCCAAGCGCAAGTCGATCGGCACCGCCAAGGCCAGGCTGCCGGCGGAGTTCGAGCGCAAGGCCGAAGGACTGCGCTTCGATCGCCTGCCCGACACCGACGGCTGGGCGCCGCAGGTCGGTTTCGTCGACGGCTTCCAGGCCGGCCGCGATCCGGCCTCCGGCCAGGCGTGGATGGCGCATTGCTACGGCACCCTCGGCGCCGGTCGCGACACCGCGCCGGACAGCAGCAACGCCACCGAACTGTACGTGGTGATCGGCCAGTCGCCGCGCCAGCTGGATCGCAACATCACCGTGGTCGGCCGGGTGGTGAAAGGCATGGAGCTGCTGAGCGTGATCAAGCGCGGGCCGGATCCGATGGGCATGTACGACAAGCCCGCCGACTACACGCCGATCAAGGCGATCCGCCTGGCCAGCGACGTGCCGGAAGCCGAGCGCACCCCGCTGCAGCTGCTGCGCACCGATTCGAAGACCTTCGCCGACGCCACCGAGGCCCGCCGCAACCGCCGCGATGGCTGGTACGTGCGTCCGGCCGGCCATATCGATCTGTGCAACGTGCCGCTGCCGGTGCGGGTGCCCAAGGGCTGAAGAAGCGGGCGGGTTCCGGCCCGCCCGCGTTCGCCGTCCGACCCCTTCCCGCTTCGGGAGAGGGGTTTTCTTTTCCGCGCTCGGGGGCGGTTTCGCTGCACGGGCGATGCCGGCGATGAACCGCGCCCGTGCCGATGGACGGTCACGGGCGCCGCTTGACAGCGTCATCCGGCCCACCCAATATTTAACCAATACGTTAATTGGTTAAATTGTTATGGCCGTCGACCGCATCTTCGAAGCCCTGGCTTCCCGTCCCCGTCGGGAAATCCTCGCCTACCTGTCCGCGCAGGAGCTGACCGCCGGCGAGATCGGCGAGCGCTTCGAGATGAGTGCACCGGCGATCTCGCGGCATCTGTCGGTGCTGGAAAACGCCGGCCTGGTCAGCAGCGAGCGGCGCGGACAGTTCATCGTCTACCGGCTGGTGCCGGACAGCCTGGTCAACACCCTCACCGGATTCGCCTTCGAGATCTGCCCCACCGCCGGGCCGTTGAAGCGCGAGGCGCGCAAGCGCGCTGCCAAGCCCGGCTGAGCTTTCCGTTTTCCCGCCGCCACCGACAAGGATTCCCACGATGGCCAGCACCGCCGAAACCGTCGCCACCTTTCCCCAGGCCCGCATCCGGTCGCACGCCGGTGGATTGCCGGTGGAAGTCTTCCTGATCGCACAGCTTGGCCACGGCGCGGGCGACCGCATGTTCGCCGACGCCGCCGCGCGCCAGCGCGCGCACCCGGACTTCATCGACGAACTCGACGAACCCTCGGCCAAACTGGCCGGCACCGACTTCGACCAGGGCGACGCCACCGCGCTCTACACCTTCGCGGTGGGTCCGCAGGGTCATCCGTTCCATCGCCACGCCGGCCATCGCGTGTTCACCGCGGTCACCGGCAGCGGTGGCGCGCTGCTGCGCTTCTCCACCGCCTCGGACGCGCAGATCGCCGCCGACCCGCGCAGCTTCCTTGACGCCCTGCATCACATCCGCCTGCCGCCGGACAGTCTGTTCACCGTCCGCTTCGGCGACGGCGCCTGGCATCAGTTCGTCGCGCCCCGCCCCGGCTCGCGGCATCCGGTGTTCTTCGCGCTGTCCTGTCATACCGACGAACTGGGTGGCCCGTTGCCGGCATCCGAGCGTGCACGCGTGCTTCGCGGCGAGGCCAACCTGGCCTCGCTGACCGAACTGCTGCCGGAGCCGGTGCGCATGCTGCTGGAAAACCAGCCGCCGGACGCCACTGCCATTCCCACCGTCACGCTGGCGTTCGATGCCGCACCGGGCAGCACCCGGCAACGGCTGTGCGCAGGGGTGCGCGGCCCGCTGGGCCGGCTGCGTGGCGCGATTTCCGGTTGGCGGCGTTCATCGGGCTTCATCGCTGGCCGCGTCGCGCGCGTCGCCGCACTGGCCGAACCACCGCCGCGCTCCCTGCTGCGTGGCGAACTCACGCGGGATTTCCATCACCAGGACACCTTCGTGCTCAGCGTGCGAGGCCAGGGTTTCCACGGCCTGCGCGCCTCGCAGGTCCTGGCCGATGTGCTCGATGGTTTCCTGCAGCACCGCCCCGCCGGGGTGAGCGCGCTGATGGAACTGCGCAATCTGCTGGTGAGGCCGCTGAGGCTGCGCATCTCGCCGCTGGGCTGCCCGGTGTCGTCGCTGCTGTCCCCGCAACGCGATCATCTGTTCCTGGACCGCTTCCCGGTATTGGCGCAGCAGATCGGCGACGGCGATCGCCATGCGCAGGTCGTGCTGGGCGCCGACGATCGCCATCTGGTGTTCCGCTCCTGCGTCGGCGTCGAAATCGTGTCCGGCGATCGCATCGACATCAGCCTCGGCACCCGCGTGCGATGCAGCAACGTATTCGGGCACGCCTACCTGGCCTTGATCGATCGCGTCCACCACACCTACGTGGCGCCGGCCATGCTGCGCGCGGCGGTGGAGAAGGCGGCCGAACGCAGCGAAGTGCTCATCGCCAACGACGGCCTGTTCGCCTGATTCGACCCGCTATTTCGCCAGCGCCTGATCGATGGCGTGCTGCGCCAGCGGGGCCATCACCGCGTAGCCGGCCGGCGTGGGATGCACGCCGTCCGCCGCCAGGCGCGCGTCCAGCCCACCCTCGGCGTTACCCATGGCGCCGTGATAGTCGAGGTAGACCGCGCCGCTGTCGCGCGCGTAGTCGCGCAGCCATGCGTTCAGTTG
>NZ_JANJUE010000220.1 GCF_024710765.1 Pseudoxanthomonas sp. | reverse complement strand
ATGTCCTGCGCGGTGTTGGCGAGGGTGTCGCAGATGGCCTGCTGGCGCTGCGCGGCGAGATCGCCGGCCTGCTCCCAGCGCTGTCCCAGCGCATCGGTCATCGCGCCGAACGCGTCGCTCCAGCGGGACAGGCGCTGTTCGTCGCGCGTTTCCAGCGCGGCCTGCAGATCCGCGTGCGATTGCCGCACGTGGCCGACCAGTGCCGTGGCATGTTGCTCGAAGCTGGCGGCGGCGGCATCCAGCGCCTGCTGGTTGCGCGCGGCCAAGGCCTCGTTGACCGAGGCCTGCTCGGACAGCGTGCCTTTCCAGGCATCGGCGGCGCCGGTGGTGGCGGTCTCGAAACGCGTGGACACCTGCGCCAGCAGATCCGACGAGCGTTGCCCGAAGGTGTCGGCGAACTGCGCCAGCGAGCCGCGCAGATCCTGCACCAGCGCGCCGTTGGATTCGCGCTGTTCGGCCAGCGCCTGGCGCCAGAGATCGGCGACCGTGGTGGTGGACGTGGCGAAGCCGGAGGACAGGCCGTCCAGTTGCTGCTGCACCGCCTGGTTCAGCGCACCGTGCAGCGCGGTGGTCTCGCGCGCGATGGCCGACATCGTGGTTTCCATGATCGGTTGCAGCGCGGCGCTGGCGGCGCGCGCGCTTTCGCCGACGCTTTCCTTCAATGAGGTTTCCACCGATGCCGCCAACCGCGCGTGCACGGCCTCGGTGCGCTCGTGGAAGGCGTCCTGGCGGGCCTGCAATTGATCGTTGGCGGCGCGGCCCTGCTGTTCCAGCGCGCTCATCATCGCGGCCAGGCGATCCACCAGCGCCGGCATCGCCTCGGTCTGCCGCTGCAGCAGGCGGAAGGCTTCCTCGCGCTGGTGCGCCTGCGAATGCACGCGCAGGGTGGTGGCGATCGCCACGTCCAGCGGCTGCAGGGCCTGCACGCGTTCGCGGCGGCACAGCGCCGACAGCAGGCCGAGCATGGCCGAGGCGGCGACGCCGGCGATCGAGGTTCCGAAGGCGAAGCCCAGGCCCTTGACCGGCGCGGCCAGGGACTCGCGGATCGCGTTCAGATCGGCGGCGCTTTCCAGCGCCATGCCGGTGCCGCGCAGGGTGCTCATCATGCCCAGCAGGGTGCCGAGCATGCCGAGCAGGACCAGCAGGCCGACCAGATAGGGCGTCAACGACGGCGCCGGCAGCGCGATGCGTTCGCTCTCGATGCGCAGGCGTACCGGATGGCGCAGGGAAGGGTGCAGGCGCACCAGCCAGTCGCCCAGGTGGGCGGGAGGCGCGGACAGATCCGCGACCGCGGCGGTGAGGGTGGCGGTGGCCTGCCGGTAGCGATACAGCTCCAGGCCACCGGCGACATAGCAGGCGCCGATCAGCAGGGTGACGGACAGGGCCAGCGGATGGGTGCCGACATAGCCCACGGCGATCCAGCAGATCGCGGCGAGGCCGGCGAGGAAGACGGCGGGAGTGAGCAGGTTTCTGGGCATGTTATCCAAGCGGGTGGGTGCGAAGGGCCGCGAGCAGGCCCTCGGCGGGTTGCAGGCGGACATCCAGTTCGGCGAGCAGCAGGTTGCGCATGTCCCTGCGGAATGCGTCCAGCCAGGCGTCCGGCGCGCGGGGCGCGGCTTCGGCCGATGCCGGGGCAGGTGACGTTGCGGAGGTATCGGTGCAATGGCCCTGCGCGGCCAGGCGCAGGCGTTCGAAATGCGGTGCGAGCAGGGTCGGCGCGGCGGCCAGCAGCCGGCGTTCACGCCGGCCCAGGGCACGCTCCATCACCGCGTCGACGGCGGCGAGCCGGGCCAGTTCGGCCGAACGATCGGCCAGTTGATCACGCAGGCGGCTGCGCAGGTGGCCGACGCCGGTCTCCATGCTTTGCTGCAGCGCCAGGTAGCGCTGGCGGAAGAACAGGAATTCGGGCGGCGTTTCCTCGGCGCCGTCGGACGCGCGCGCGCCGCCGCGCCGGGCGCCGGGATCGAACGCGGGGTCCTCGGCGATGGCGCGGCTCAGCGCGGCGCGCACGCGCGCGCAGTCCTCCTCCATCGCGGTGGCCGGCGCCGGTTCGGCGAACGGATCGACCGACGGCGGGCTGTCCAGCGCGGTGGACAGGGCCACGGCATGGTTCCAGTCGATCCATTGGCTCAACCGGTCCGACAGCGATTGTCTGGGGGAGGGGACGTCCGCGTCCGTCAGGCGGGCCAGCAGACGGATGAACGTCGGGCCACGGACCGCCGCCCGTTGGGAGGCTTCCAACATTCGGTGGGGCTGAAAAAACGCACATTTTACACGGTCGTGCCGGGCCGCTGGCTGGCCGTGAATCTCCCGGCCCGGGGGAAAGCGGGCTCGGCCGTGGCGCGGGACGGGCCACGCTCCAGTCCGTTATGCCTCTGATAATCATTTGCATTCGCAAGTGTGACTTTTCATAATTCCGGCCCCATTGCCCTGGAACCCCCGATGCCTGTCCCCGCTCCCGGCCGCCGTGCCGGCCTGATCCTGTCGCTGATGGCGCCCACCCTGCTCGCTTCGGCCATGGCACAGGCCCAGGACGGCGACGAGGCGCGGACCCTGGACAGCGTGCGCGTGGTCGCCGACCGCGCCAGCACCGCGACCAAGACCGATACCCCGCTGACCGAGACGCCGCAGGCCATCGGTGTGGTGACCTCGGACCTGTTCGTCGATCGCGGCGCCCTCAACCTGCAGGAAACGCTGCGCTACAGCGCGGGCGTGGCCGCAGATGCCTGGGGCCTGGATACGCGCGGCGACGCCAGCACCATCCGCGGCCTGGACCCGGTGCAGTACCTGGACGGCATGCGCAAGCTGTACAACTTCAGCCCGATGGCGCGGCCGGAAGTCTATGGCCTGGAGCGCGTGGAAGTGCTGCGCGGGCCGTCCTCCGTGCTGTACGGCGCCGGCGCCGCCGGCGGCATCATCAATGCGATGAGCAAGCGTCCGAGCTTCCGGTCCGCCGGCGAAATCGGATTGCAGGTCGGCAACTTCGACCGCCGCCAATTGCAGGGCGACATCACCGGCGCGCTGGGCGATTCGGGCAACCTCGCCGGTCGCCTGGTCGGGGTGATCCGCGACTCCGGCATGCAGACCGATCACATCGACGATGACCGCATCTACCTGGCGCCCTCGCTGACTTGGCGCGGTGAGCGCAGCAACCTCACGGTGCTGGCCAGCTACCAGCGTGATCGCACCGCCTCCAGCCAGCAGTTCCTGCCGATGGCGGCGACCCTGAAGGCGCCGCGCGGACGCCGGCTGGATCCGTCCACCTTTCTGGGCGACAAGGATTTCGACAAGCTCGACGCGCGCCAGATCAGCGCGACCGTGCTGTTCGATCACGCCTTCAGCGACGTGATCACCTGGCGTTCCAGCCTGCGTTACATCGACTCGAAGACCGAGTTCCGCGAGTTGTTCCCGGATACCTACAGCAATCCGGAAAATCCCTTCATCGATGCCGACCGCCGCGTGCTCAACCGGCTGTCCTACGGAGTGAAGCCGGACAACCGGATCCTGACCAGCGACAACGCGCTGCAGTTCGATTTCGCCACCGGCGCGTTCCGGCACCTGCTGCTGGCAGGCGTGGATTACACCGACTTCCGCGAGGAAGCGCAGAGCTTCTCCGGCGCGAGTACGCCCATCGACATCTACAACCCGATCTCCACCGGGGTGACGATTCCTGAGTGGGGCCGCCTGCCCGATCAGCGCACCACCCAGACCGGTGTCTACGTGCAGGACCAGATCCGCTATGCGGATCGCGTCTCCTTCGTGCTCGGCGCGCGTCGCGACCATGTGCGCTCCAGGACCCGGGGCCTGGCCGACAAGACCGACAACGAAACCACCTACCGCGTGGGCGTGATTGGCGACATCGGCGCCAACCTGTCGCCGTACGTCAGCTACAGCGAGTCGTTCCTGCCGGTTCCGGGCCAGGACCTGTACGGTCGCGCGTTCGAACCGATGCGGGGCGATCAATACGAGACCGGCGTGAAATGGCAGCCGAGCCGCAACCTGTTCGCCACGCTCGCGGTGTATCGCATCAGCGAGACCAACCGGCAGACCAACGACCCGGACAACGTGCTGAACACGGTGCAGACCGGCGAGATCGAATCCAAGGGCGTGGAGCTGGAGGCGGCCTATGTCTCCGACGATGATCTGACCATCACCGCCGCCTACAGCCACAGCAATGCCAAGGTCACCCGCAGCAACTTCGCGCCCGAACTGGGCAAGCGCCTGAACGACACGCCGCGGGATCTGACGTCGGTATGGGTCGCCAAGGGTTTCGACATCGGCCAGGGCATGAAGCTGCGCGCCGGCGTCGGCGGCCGTTACGTCGGTTCCACCGTCTCCACCGGCGCCACCCTGGTGGTGCGCACGCCCGGCTACACGCTCGCCGATGCGCTGCTGGAACTGCAGATGCCTTCGTGGACGATGGCGCTGAACGTCACCAACCTGTTCGACAAGGCGTACTACGCGCCCTGCCGCAACTTCGGCGACTGCTTCAGCGGCAATCCACGCATTGTGACGGGCACCGTCACCTACCGGTTCTGATCGCCCCATGCAGCGCCGCACGCTCAAGACCTGGTTCCTGGTCCACAAGTGGACCAGCCTGGTATGCACGCTGTTCCTGCTGCTGCTGTGCGTGACCGGGTTGCCGCTGGTGTTCTGGGAGGAAATCAGCCACCTCACCGGCGCCGACCCCGAGGTCGAGGCGGCGGCGCCCGGCGCGCAGCCGGCCAACATCGACATGCTGGTGGAGAAGGCGCTGGCGAAGTACCCCGGCGACGTGCCGCTGTTCTTCGGCTGGGACGATCACTCGCCGAGCGTGTACGTCAACACCGGTGCGCGGCCGGACACGCCGCCGCCGGAAATGCACACCGCCGTGCTGCACCAGTACACCGGCGAGGTGCTGCCGGTGGCGCAGTTCAACGAAGGGGTGATGTACTTCCTGTACCGCCTGCACACGGACGTATTCGTGGGCTTGCCGGGCATGCTGTTCCTCGGCGCGATGGCGCTGCTGTTCGCGCTGGCGATCATTTCCGGCCTGGTCCTGTACGGCCCGTTCATGCGCAAGCTTCCATTCGGCACCCTGCGCACCGGCCGCAGCCGGAGGCTGGCCTGGCTGGACCTGCACAACGTGCTGGGCGTGGTCACCCTGGGCTGGGCCTTCGTGGTTGGCATCACCGGCGCGATCAACACCCTGGCCGGTCCGCTGGAACAGGCCTGGCAGGCCGGGCAACTCGGCGAGTTTGCAGCACGCTACCAGGACCAGCCGCGTCCGCAAAAACTGGCATCGCTGGATGCCGCGGTGGCCAAGGCGCGTGCGTCCGAGCCCGGCATGGTGCCGGCGTTCGTCAGCTTTCCGGGCACCGGCTACAGCGGCCACCATCACTACGGCATCTTCATGCACGGCAACACGCCGCTGACCGAACGCCTGTATCGCCCGGTGCTGATCGATGCCGAGACCGGTGAACTCACCGCCAAGCCGGAAGTGCCGGGCTACATGATCCTGTTGCTGCTGTCGCAACCGCTGCATTTCGGCGACTACGGCGGCATGCCGTTGAAGATCCTGTGGGCGGTGCTGGATCTGTTGACGATCCTGGTGCTGGTGTCGGGCCTGTACCTGTGGTTCAAGCGCGGCAGCACGGAAGCGCGCATCACCGAGATCGAGCGCGCCGGCCTCGGCGCCAACGACGAGGCGCGGGCATGAGCCGGGCGCAACGCGGTCCCGCCAGTCCGTTCGTGGCGCCGACCTGGATCACCCTGGCCAGCCTGGTCGGGCTGGTCAGCGCGCTCATCGGCGACGGCGTGTTCAACCTGGTGTCATGGCTGGTGTTCACCGCGCTGGTGGCGCTGGCGGTGCGCGCCTGGGTGAGGCGCGAACGCGGCCGGCGTTCCTGAGGGCTGCTCCTGTCCGGTCGCGGGAGGCGCCCGCAAGGCCCGCAACCGCGGCAATACCGCCTGCGCATGGACGGCGCGGGCCTGTTCGGGATCGAAATCGGCGTGGCGCCGCTTCTTGACCCCGTGTTCGGACAAGGTCACATGCAGATCCGGTTCCACGCCGGCATTGGCCAGGCAGGCCTTCACGCAGTGCAGTACGCAGCCGTCCAGGGCGAGGATGGGCCGGCCCATGCGCGCGGTCCGCACCAGTCCGGCGACCCCGCCGCCGACACCGGCGATGCAGGACATTTCCGCTTCGCCTTCGCGGTCCAGCCACAGCGCCATCTGGTTGGCCATCTGGGCGGCGCTGGAGCAGCCGGAGCAGGAATAGACCAGTGGCAGGGACGCGCTCATGCGGCGGCGCTCCCCGCCAACGCGCGCAGATGCGTGGCCAGATAGTCGAAATAACGATCGATGTAGCTGATGCCGTTCTCGTGATCGATGAGGTACGGGTTCATCAGCGTGTGCCGAAGGATCACCAGCCGGTCGGTGTCCTCGGTATCGCCGAGCGTGGCGGGATCGATGCCGAGCGCGGCGAGGATGCGCTGCATCTGCGTTTCGCCGATCACCGAACGGCGCAGGGTGGTCATCGAGGCGAAGAACTGCTTCACCTGCAGCGGCTGCCGGGTATCGCAGCGCAGTTGATCATGCAGCCGGCGGACGAAGGTGTTCGCCTGCGCCAGGTCGCGGTTGCCGCAGGGGTTGAGCGCCAGGCAGACCAGGTTGCTGTCCGGCGGGAACGGCACCACGGCGGTGGCCTGTCCGGCCGTCTCGTCGGCGAACCGTCGCGCGCGCGCCTGGAAGGCCTCGGTGGCCAGCACGGTCTGGCGCGGCATCAAGCCGAAGTTCGCGTGATCCAGCGGCAACACCCGGTGGGTGACGTAGACCGCCGCCGCGGTGGCGCCGGATTTGGATCCTTCCGGGATGAACTGGCCCAGTTGCCGGTAGCGCGACAGGTAGTCGTCCTGCGCTTCGGGATGGAACACGTAGTCCGCCTGTTCCGACAACAGTTCCATCGCGCGGTGATCGCGGCAGATGAAGGCGCCCGCGCCATAGGGCAGGTAACCGAGCTTGTGCGGATCCACGGTGACCGAATCGGTGCCGGCGAGCGCCGCGAATGCGGCGTGGACTTCCGGTTGCGGGAAGGCCTGGTACTCGGCCCGCATGGCTTCCCACGGACGCAGGCCGCCGTCCGGTGCGCGGAACAGCGCGGTCAGGTAGCCACCCCAGGCCGCATCGACATGCACGCTGAATCCCAAGCCGCGTTCGCCGGAGCGTTCGCGCGCGGCGACCACCGCATCGACCGGATCAATGGTGCCGTATTCGGTGCTGCCGAGTACGGCCACCGCCATCAGCACCGGTTGCCCTTCGCGTCGGCACGCCTCCAGCGCATCTTCCAATGCATCGGGATCCAGCCGCATGTCGCGGGTGGGCAGCAGTTGCAGCTGCGCGCGGCCCAGGCCCAGCATCTTCAGGCCCTTGCTCCAGGAATAGTGCGCGGTGATCGGCGCGAGCACCCGCGGTACCCGCAGGCCCGGATGGCGCTGGAAGAACTCGACCAGCCCGAGCTGCTCGATGCGCGCCCGCGCGACCCGTTCGCGCCAGCGGATCTGGTCGGCGACCGGCTGTCCGCCCAGCCAGCGACGCCAGCGCTCCAGCAGGGCGATGCCGGCCGCGGGCCCCAGGTTGAACGCCTGCG
Organism: Pseudoxanthomonas sp.; assembly: GCF_024710765.1. Taxonomy (GTDB): domain Bacteria; phylum Pseudomonadota; class Gammaproteobacteria; order Xanthomonadales; family Xanthomonadaceae; genus Pseudoxanthomonas_A. The sequence continues at coordinate 5,014 of NZ_JANJUE010000220.1, read as the reverse complement.
CGTCGTCGGCCGGCAATGCCAGGTCGGGCACGCCCGCAGCGAGCAGCGCGACCGGAAACGCCTTCAGCGCCAGCGCCAGCCGCAGTGCCTGGTAGTTGGCCAGCGTGCCGCCTGACGTCAGATGCCCGAACGCGCAGTCCGGGCGGGCGGGATCATTGGGATAGCCCAGCATGCGTGCCAGCTGCAGGCCGACCTGGACCTCCAGTTGCACCGTGACCGGCGCGGCATCCTCGCTGACATTGTTGGGGTTGTAGGGCAGGGTCAGGATCTGCGCGGCCAGGCCCGGCAGCAGCAGGTCCGAGGCCATGTGGCCGATGTAGCGCGGACTGTGGAACGGCACCGACTGCTTGAGCGCCGCCGATAGCCGATGCAGCTCGCGCCGCATGCGCGCCTCGAAGGCCTGGTACTGCGGATGCTGCGCCGCCCGGGTCGGAATCGCCGGCGGATCCTCCGGATGGAAGTTGCGCCGCCAATGCACGTGATCACGCAGGAACTCCACCACCAGCTTCTCCAGCAGGGTGTCGTTCTCCGCATAGGGGCCAAGGAAGCAGGCGTCCAGCACGCGACGCTCGGCCTCGGTGCTGGCGTCCACGAGAGGGATGGGGTGGGGCGGCAGGCTCGTCATGGCGCGAGCCTAGGCCAAAGCGGGGCGGCTGCCCCTGATCCAGATCAAAGCGGGCGGTGGACGGGCGCCCGGGCCATCAGCCGGGTCCGGCCCGCAGTTCCAGACAGCGGCTTTCACGCCTGACCGCCACCGCACCGAATGCATGCCGCGAAAGACGGTCCGTGCAGGCACGGGCGATGGAGTCGAGCTGCGTCGCCGCGGGTGGCTCGAAGACGAGATGGATCCGGCCTTCGGGTTTCAGGCGGGTGCGCAGATGTTCCAGTGCGGCGTCGGCCTGCCGCCAGAACAGGTTGACGTTGATTGCCAGGATGCGGTCGAACGAAGCGGTGGGGGTGTCGATGGATGCGGCATCCGCCACGTCGAATGCCGCTTGTCCTTGTGTGATCCATGCCGCATTGCGCACGCGAGCGGCGGCGATCATTTTTTTCGAGCGATCGATGGCGTGATAGTGGCCTTCGGACAGGCGTTCGCAGATCGGCGCGCAGGACATTCCGTTACCGCAACCGATTTCCAGTACGCGGTGCCCGGGCGACAGGTGCAGGCCGTCGATGGCCCAGAGGATGCGCTGTGGTATCGAGGCCATGGGAATCTCCTGTACGGGAATGTAGCGTCTCACCGGGTCGAACCGGAAAACCGCTAAAGATTTCGACAGCGCGTTCGTCCCCGCGCGGGCCCAATCCGTCGTGGCGGCGCCCGGGTACCGGGCCTATGATCACCGGCATACCGGCCAGCCAGGATGAGGACATGCGAACCGTCTATGCGTTGTTGTGCCTGTTGGGAACACTCTGGCCGATGTCATGGCTGTGGCCCTGGCTGGCCGGGCATGGCTTCAACCTGCCCCTGCTGGCGCGACAGGCGTTCGCCACCCCGATCGCCGGCTTCGCCTGGGCGGACGTGCTGGTGTCGGGCATGGCGGTGATCGTGTGGATGGCGGCCGAGGGGCGGCGGCTGGGCATGCGCCGCTGGTGGTTGCCGCTGTTCGGCCTGTCGGTCGGCGTCTCGCTGGCGTTGCCCTGGTTCCTGTGGCTGCGCGAGCATCACCTGGCGACGCGACCGCCGCTGGCGAAGCCCTGATCGGCATGTCCGGATTCACCGTCCATCCGCTGCTGGACACCGGCACCGTCACGGTCAGCGACGTGCTGTGCCGTGGCGATTGCCGGCACCGCAGCGCGGAGGAGTGCGCGCGTGCGACGCATCTGGTGTTTCCGTATCGCGGCCTGTACCTGCGCCACGTCGGTGGCGAGCAGTCGGTGGCCGACGCCAACCATGTGCTCTGCTTCAACGCCGACGAGGGCTACCAGGTCAGCCATCCGGTGAGCGGCGGCGATGCCAGCCTGGTGCTGTCGGTGGCACCGGGGCTGTTGAGCGAACTCGCGCCGGCGGATCTGCTGCACCGGCATGACGAACCCGGCTTCAACACCCAGTCGCTGCGCATCGACCCGCGCGCCCAGGCGTTGGTGGCATTGCTGCGCCACAGCCTGCGCCATCGCGCGATCGAGCCGCTGGAAGCCGAGAGCCTGGGATTGACCCTGCTGTGCCGCAGCCTGGGACCGCGCACCCGCCATGCCAGCAGCGCCACCCGCGCGCGCAGTCGGCTGGTGGATCGGGTGAAGGTGCTGCTGGCGGGCGACCTGGGCCGGCGCTGGAGCCTGGCGGAGATCGCCGCGGAGATCGGCGGCTCGCCGGTGTACCTCACCCAGGTCTTCCAGCAGGTCGAAGGCATGCCGCTGCATCGCTACCACCTGCGCCTGAGGCTGGCGCGCGCGCTGGATCTGGTCGCCGGCTGCGAGGACATGTCGGCGCTGGCGCAGGATCTCGGCTTTTCCAGCCACAGCCATTTCAGCGCCGCGTTCAGGCAGGTGCATGGCCGCACGCCGTCGGCCTTCCGCCGCGCCGCGCTGGCGAAGAGCGCGTAGTCGCGCGCGCTTGAATCGCTAAAGAATCCGACAGCGCCGGCATCGTCGCGATGGTCTCCTGTGTTTGCCCGGAGTGGCCGGGCATTCACCGGAGAGCGTCATGAGCGAGAAGACCTGCGCCGTCTGCGATTACCCGCTGGACGGCAACGCCATCGAAGTCAGCATCGGCGGGCACACCGTCGAGGTGTGCTGCGAGGAATGCGCGCAGAAGCTGCGCGAGGCCGAGGCGCGCCGCTGAAGGCGCGGATTGTCGGGTGGCGCGCGGTAGCGGCGCGCCACCCGATGGCGGATCAGTTCAACACGCCATGCGGCTGGATCCAGCCGCTGGCGATGCCGATCATCACGATCACGATCAGCGCCACCGAGAAACCGATGCGGCGGGTCAGCGCGTTGACGGTGCGCTTGCTGCGGCCTTCGTCGACCAGCATGTAGTACAGGCCGGCGCCGAGGTTGTAGAGGATGATGCCGAGGAAGCCGAGGATGAGCAGGAGTTTCATGGACGGTGTCCGATGGAGTGGGGCGCGTCAGCCGGCGCGCGCGGGGGCGGGCATGCACCAGGCCCGCACGGCGATGGCGAGGGTCATCACCATCAGGAACAGGCCGTAGGCGACCGAGGTGGCAAGCACCTGTTTCCAGATCGCGCCGGCGTTCGGATCGGCGTTGAGGAAGCCCCAGTGCATGCCCCACGCCGAGAGCGCGGTGGCCAGCACCAGCGCGATGGTGTCGAACAGGCGCCGGCCGATGCCGCGTGGCTGGCGCGGATAAATCCAGTACAGCGCGGAGAGGATGGCGAACCAGGGCAGGAACAGGATCAGGGCCAGATTGAGTTCGACCTGCGCGTTCATGGGCGTGCGACGGGGGAGGGGAAGCTGCCGCCATCCTAGGCATTGCGGAGCAGTTGTCCAAGAATCAGAATCCTTGTCGAAAAACCGGATCAGATTCGGCATTCAGACAGTAACTGATTGATTGGAAAGGGCTGAAATGAAGCGCTACGAATCCCTGGCCGAGGACATCGCGCGCTCCATCCGCGAAGGCCTGCTGCGGCCCGGCCAGCGGCTGCCGTCGGTGCGCCAGACCAGCGCGCGCCGCAAGGTCAGTCCCGCCACCGTATTCCAGGCGTATTACCTGCTGGAGGCGCGCGGCCTGATCCGCTCGCGCCCGCGTTCGGGTTACTACGTGGCCGCCGACGCCCTGCCGCTGCCGCCGGAACCCGAACGCGCCTCGCAGCCGGCCGACGGCGCCCGTCCGGTGGATGTGAGCGAACTGGTGTTCGAGGTGCTGGAATCGGCGATGGCCCACGACGTGGTGCCCTTGGGATCGGCTTTCCCCAGTCCGCTGCTGTACCCGCTGGACAAGCTCGGGCGGGCGATGGCCGCCGCGGCGCAATCGCTGGATCCCTGGAGCACGGTGGACGACCTGACGCCGGGAAAGATCCAGCTGCGCCGGCAGATCGCGTTGCGCTACCTGATTGCCGGCATGCAGGTGTCCGCCGAGGAAATCGTCATCACCAATGGCGCGCTGGAAGGCCTGAACCTGTGCCTGCAGGCGGTCACCCGGCCGGGGGATACGGTGGTGGTGGAATCGCCATGTTTCTATGCCGCCCTGCAGGCGCTGGAACGGCATGGCCTGCACGCGCTGGAAGTGCCCACGCACCCGCGCGAGGGCATCGATCTGGGCGCGCTGGCGCAGGCCATCGAGCGTCATCGTCCGGCGGCGTGCTGGCTGATGACCAGCTTCCAGAATCCGCTGGGCTGCACGCTGCCCGAGGAAAGGAAACGCGCGCTGGTGGAACTGCTGGATCGCCACGACATCCCGCTGATCGAGGACGACGTGTATGCCGAACTGTACTTCGGCGAGCGCCGTCCGCTGCCCGCCAAGGCCTTCGATCGCGGCGGGCGGGTGATGCACTGCGGTTCGTTCTCCAAGAGCCTGGCGCCGGGCTACCGGGTCGGCTGGGTGGCGCCGGGCCGCTACACCCGCGAGATCGCCCACCACAAGCTGACCTTCTCGCTGGCGACCTCGGCACCGGGCCAGCTCGGCCTGGCGGCCTACCTGGAGAAGGGCGGCTATGAGCGTCATCTTCGCCGCCTGCGCAAGGTGCTGGAACAACAACAGCAGGAATACATGGGCGCCATCGCGCGCCATTTTCCCGAAGGCACGCGGGTGACCCGGCCACAGGGCGGCTATTTCCTGTGGCTGGAATTGCCACCACGGGTGGACGCGCTCTTGCTGCATCGCCAGGCACTGGCGCAGGGCATCAGCCTTGCGCCCGGACCGATGTTCTCGGCCAGCCGCGCGTTCCGCCATTGCATCCGCCTCAACCACGGGCATCCGCTGGATGCGCGCGCCGAAAACGCCCTCGCCACGCTGGGCCGGCTGGTCAGCGCCCAGATCCAGGATCCTGTGCTGCGGGATTGACGTGAGCCGCGAGCTTTTCCCTGGCGTCCACGAATCCGGTGTCGCGACTGACGTC
>NZ_JANJUE010000423.1 GCF_024710765.1 Pseudoxanthomonas sp. | reverse complement strand
AGCAGCTCGGCTCATGGACTCACCCGCATGCGGCCGTCGACGGCGACGCAGTCGGCGCTGCGTGCCGCCAGGATCATCGGATTGACCTCGACCTCCTGGATCTGCGGGAAATCGAGCACCAGCTGCTGGATGCGCAGCAGGATCTCGGCACCGCGCGCGACGTCGGCAGCCGGCGCGCCGCGGAACGCGTCGAGCAGCGGCGCCCCCTTCAGGCTGGCGAACATCTCGCCCGGATCGCGGCCGTCGAGCGGGCCGACGCGCACCGCGACGTCGCGCAGCACCTCGACCTGCACGCCACCGAGACCGACGGCGAACAACGGTCCGTAGCGCGGATCGCGGGTCATGCCGAGCAGGATCTCGCGGTGCCCCTTGGCGTGCGCCTGCACCTGCAGCGTGACGCCTTCGAACTGTGCGCCGAGCCGGGTCAGCAGGTCCTGCGCGGCCGCGAACACCTCGTCCCCGGAGCGCAGGCCGGTGCGCACCGCGCGGTGCTCGCTCTTGTGCAAGAGGCCGGCGGCCTCGGCCTTGAGCACCACCGGGAAGCCGAGCTTGTGGGCCGCCCCGACCGCATCGCCGGCGCTGCGCACGCGGCGGCTCGGCGCGAACGGCACCCCGTACGCGGCCAGGATCGCCTCGGTCGCCTCGGCCGGCAGCCATTCGGCACCGCGGCAGCCACGGAACAACCGCGCCGCGGCAGCCTTGTCGACCCGCAACTTCGGCACCTTGACCGGGCGCCGTTCGAGCCAGCGGTGCCGGCGCAGCATCAACCGCAACGTGGTCGCCGCGTCTTCCGGATAGCGGAACACCGGGATGCCCGCGCGCAACAGGATCGCCTGCGCTTCGTCGCCGCGCTGGCGGCCCATCACGCAGGCCAGCACCGGTTTGTCGAGCTTGCCGCATTCGTCGACGATCGCCTGCGCGACCGCCGCGGCGTCGATCATCACCGGCGACACGAACAAGACCACCAACCCGTCGATCGACGGATCCCTGGTCACCACGCGCA
>NZ_JANJUE010000201.1 GCF_024710765.1 Pseudoxanthomonas sp. | reverse complement strand
CCGTCGTTGATGTCGTCGGCCGGGATGATGGCCAGGCCGGAGTCGCGCAGCAGCGCCTTGCCGGCTTCCACGTTGGTGCCTTCCAGGCGCACGATCACCGGCACCTTGACGCCCACGTCCTTGACCGCGGCGATGATGCCTTCGGCAATCATGTCGCAGCGGACGATGCCGCCGAAGATGTTGACGAAGATCGCCTTGACCTTGTCGCTGGACAGGATCAGCTTGAACGCGGTGGTCACGCGCTCCTTGGTGGCGCCGCCGCCGACGTCCAGGAAGTTCGCCGGCTCGCCGCCGTTGAGCTTGATGACGTCCATGGTGGCCATCGCCAGGCCGGCGCCGTTGACCATGCAGCCGATGTTGCCGTCCATGGTCACGTAGTTCAGATCGTGCTCGGAGGCCAGCACTTCGGTCTCGTCTTCCTGCGCCTTGTCGCGCATGGCGACCAGGTCCGGATGACGGAACGAGGCGTTGTCGTCGGAGTTGACCTTGCCGTCCAGCACGGCCAGGTCGCCGTTGGTGAGGATGGCCAGCGGGTTCAGTTCGACCAGCGCCAGGTCCTTCTCGTTGAACAGCTTGTACAGGCCCATCATGATCTTGGTCAGCTGGTTGACCTGCTTGGCGTTCAGGCCCAGCTTGAAGCCGATGTCACGGCACTGGTACGGCTGCAGGCCCTGGACGAAGTTCACGTCCAGCTGGTGGATCAGTTCGGGGGTTTCCGCGGCGACCTTTTCAATCTCCACACCGCCTTCGCTGGAGGTGATGAAGGTGACGGCCTTGGTGGCACGGTCCACCAGCACGGACAGGTACAGTTCCTTGGCAATGTCGGTGCCTTCGGAAATCAGCACCGCGTCAATCGGCAGGGCCACGCCGGCCGACTGGTAGGTCGCCATGCGGGTGCCCAGCATCGCGGCGGCGTACTGCTTCACTTCGTCCAGGGTCTTGGCCAGCTTGACGCCGCCGGCCTTGCCGCGGCCACCGGCGTGGATCTGGGCCTTCACGACCCAGAGGTCGCCCGGGATGGACTTCGCGGCTTCAACCGCTTCTTCCGGCGTGCGCGCGACGCGCCCGGCCGGAACTGCAATGCCATATTCGGCAAACAGTTGTTTTGCCTGGTATTCGTGGAAATTCATGCGTCACCGTGGGTAGGGAACAGGTAAGCGAGGCCGGACGTCCCGGAAAACCGCGTTTGGACGTGCACAGGCCGCCCGGCGGGCGCCAGCCAGCCCCCTATTGTCGCCCACCGGGCCGGACGGCGCAAAACCGGCGGGATCGGGCCCGGCCTGCCTATACTGGTGTCACCGCCGACGGGGGGAGTCCGCGCTTGCCGCAAAGCCATTCGATTCTGGGACGCATCGAATCCGCTCCGCGGCGCGATCTGTATTTCTTCGCCCTGTACCGGACCCTGGAAGCGGCGGTGCTGGCCGGGCTGGTGTTCAGCCCCCTGTCCGACCTGCTCGGCTCCCAGCGCCACCCCATGCTCGGGCTGGTGGTCACCATCGCCTACCTGGCCGCCTCCGTGGTGCTGCTGTTGATCCGCAGCCCCCGCTGGATGACCCTGACCGTGGTGGTAGGGCTGGCGGTGGACATCGCCGCCGCCGCCCTCATCACCCATGCCCTGCCCGCGGCCACGGCCGGGGTGGCGATGATGCTGCTGTTCAATATCGCCGCCGGCTCGCTGCTGATGCCATCCTGGCGCTGGGCGGTGGCGATGATCGGGCTGACCGTGGCCTCGCTGTTCGTCGAGTACGGCTGGACCGTGTTCCACGACGGTGGCACGGAACGGTCGGTGGCCGAAGTGATGATGTTCGCCATCAGCTACATCGCGGTCGGCTACTTGTCCCACCAGGCCGGCCAGCGGGCCCGCCACAGCGAGGCCCTGGCCACCCAGCGTGGCGCCGAAGTCGCCAACCTGGTGGAGATCAACGAACTGATCATCCGCCGCATGCGCACCGGCGTGCTGGTGGTGGACGCGGACAACCACATCAAACTGGCCAACGAGGCCGCCAGCCTGCTGCTGGGCGATGGCGGCGAAGGTGCCAGCGATGGCCTCGGCGTCCTGCTGACCCATACCGCGCCGGAACTGGCGCGCCGCCTGCAGCGCTGGCGCAACGGCTGGCAGGCCGATGACACCCCGATGCAACTATCGCCCGACCAGCCCGAGGTGCAGCCCCGGTTCGCCCGCCTGCTGGCCGACAGCGAGACCTCGCTGATCTTCCTGGATGACGCCACCGTGGTCTCGCGCCGGGCCGAATCGCTCACCCTGGCCGCGCTGGGCCGATTCTCCGCCAGCCTGGCCCACGAGATCCGCAACCCGCTGGCCGCCATCAACTACGCGGTCCAATTGCTGGAGGAATCCCACCAGATCATCGATGGCGACCGCCGCCTGCTGCAGATCATCCACCAGCAGTGCCAGCGCACCAACGGCATCGTCGAAAGCGTGCTCGGCCTTGCCCGGCGTGAACGCGCCAGTCCGGAACACGTGGATCTCAACACCTTCGTCCGCCGTTTCATCGACGAATACCAGCAATCGCTGTCGATCGAGACCGACACCCTGGAGGCCGTCATCGGCCCCCGTCCGGTGCCGGCGCTGGTCGACCTGCGCCATCTGCAGCAGGTGGTGACCGTGCTGGTGCAGAACGCGATGAACTACGGGCGCCTGCCCGGCGAGTCTGCGCGGGTACGGGTACGAGTGTTCCAGGCCGACCACCGGCCCATGATCGACGTGATGGACCGTGGCCCCGGGATTCCCGAAGCGGTGGCCGCGCAATTGTTCCGCCCCTTCTTCACCACCTCCGAGCACGGCACCGGTCTGGGCCTCTACATCGCCCGCGAGCTGTGCCGGGCCAACCAGGCGACCCTGGAATACGTCCCGGTGCCCGGCGGCGGCAGTTGCTTCCGCATTACCCTCCCCGGCCCGCACGCACTGCTGCCGGCCTGAGCCGGAACCTGCATTGGCTACTCACGCGCCAGCGGGCGACCGAGGATTCGCACGCGGTTCCGGAAGAAGCAAATCCCCCTCGGGCCCCCTTTGAAAAAGGGAGAGGCCATCCCCTGTCCGCAGGCTTGCCGGTCCAGCTGTTAGCCCCCTCTGAAGAAGGAAGAACTGCATCCTGGGGCCCCCGGCATTGCCAGCCCCTGTTACCCCCCTTTGCAAAAGGGGGCGGGCGCCCGCGCCAGCGGGCGACGGGGGATTTGCGCGCGGTCCCGGAAGGAGCAAATCCCTCTCGCTCCCCCTTTGAAAAAGGGAGAGGCCATTCCCTGTCAGCGGGCTTGCCGGTCCACCTGTTAGCCCCCTTTGAAGAAGGAAGAACTGCATCCTGGGCCCCCAGCATTGCCAGCCCTTGCTAGCCCCCTTTGCAAAAAGGGGGCGGGCGCCCGCGCCAGCGGGCGACGGGGGATTTGCGTCGCGGTCCCGGAAGAGATCCCAATCCCCTTTGACCCGCTGGTCGACTGCTGAAAGCCCCAAAGGGGGACACGCATCCAGAGCGATGCCGCCAATCAATTCAACGGCATCCATCCCGGAACCTCCACCGCAACGACCGGTGCCAACAGTGTCCGCCATCACAAGCCAGGGGCGTACCGCCCCCACACTGCCACCACCTTCATATCAATGTAGTCACACTAGCCGGCACTCCTGTTCAGCCGGTACACTGAACGGACAGGGGCTGAAGGGGGATCCATGAGCGAAAACCGAAGCGCCCTGATCGTCGACGACGAACGTGACATCCGCGAACTACTGGTATTGACGCTGGGCCGCATGGGCCTGCGCATCGACACCGCGGCCAACCTCGGCGAGGCGCGCGAGCTCCTGTCGCGCAACAGCTACGACCTCTGCTTCACCGACATGCGCCTGCCCGACGGCAACGGCATCGAGCTGGTCGGCGAGATTTCCCGCAACTACCCGCGCACCCCGGTCGCCATGATCACCGCCTTCGGCAATATCGAACTGGCGGTCGAGGCCCTGAAGGCCGGTGCCTTCGATTTCGTCAGCAAGCCGGTGGATCTCACCGTCCTGCGCGGACTGGTCAAGCACGCGCTGGAACTCAACAACGCCGAGCGCGCACCGGCACCGGCGCCGCCGCCCGAGCAGGCCAGCCGGCTGCTGGGCAGCTCGCCCGCGATGGCCACCCTGCGCGACACCATCGGCAAGGTGGCCCGCAGCCAGGCGCCGGTCTACATCCGTGGCGAATCCGGCGTGGGCAAGGAACTGGTGGCCCGCACCATCCACGAGCAGGGTGCCCGCGCCAGCGGCCCGTTCGTGCCGGTCAACTGCGGCGCGATCCCGGCCGAACTGATGGAAAGCGAGTTCTTCGGCCACAAGAAGGGCAGCTTCACCGGCGCCCACGCCGACAAGGCCGGCCTGTTCCAGGCCGCGAACGGCGGCACCCTGTTCCTGGACGAAGTCGCCGAGCTGCCCTTGCCGATGCAGGTCAAGCTGCTGCGCGCCATCCAGGAAAAGGCGGTGCGCCCGGTCGGCGCCGCGCAGGAAGTGCAGGTCGACGTGCGCATCCTCTCGGCCACCCACAAGGACATCGGCGAACTGGCCAGCGATGGTCGCTTCCGCCACGATCTTTACTACCGCATCAACGTCATCGAACTGCGGGTGCCGCCGTTGCGCGAACGCGCCAGCGACCTGCCGCAGCTCACCAGCGCCATCCTCGATCGGCTCGCCGATCAGCACGGCCGCAACGCCCCTTCGGTATCGCCCGACGCGATGGCCGAACTGCGCCGCTATCCCTTCCCCGGCAACGTCCGCGAACTGGAGAACATCCTGGAACGCGCGCTGGCGATGGCCGACGGCCACAGCATCGAGGTCAGCGATCTCTACCTGCCGCAACCCGCCGCCACGCCGCGCGTGGGCGTTGCCGATGTGCCGGTCGCCGCTGCCACGCCCGGCATCGTTCCCGGCGCACCCCCGATCGACATCGATCCCGCCGGCGGCCCGCTGCCCAACTACATCGAGCAACTGGAACGCGCGGCCATCCAGAAGGCACTGGAAGAAAACCGCTGGAACAAGACCCGCGCCGCCGCCCAGCTCGGCATCACCTTCCGCGCGCTGCGCTACAAGCTGAAGAAGCTCGGCATGGAATAGCGGCCTGCATGACCGCACGCCGCTTGACCCGCGTCTGAAGGCAGGCACCCAGGGCGCTCCATCCGTCAGGCACCAGCAGCCTGGCAATCGCCCCAAGCCCCAAAAGTGCCCCTCGTACTGAACTCGGGCTCCTCCCCCTTTGAAAAAGGGGGACCGAGGGGGATTTGCTCCTGCCGCGCATCCACCGCAAGCGCACACCACGGATCAAAGAACTCACATATCCGCATCCGCCCGATGCACGGATCCCCACTCCCCACTTGACGATTCTTGTCACCAGAGGAGCGACCTATCTCACTCTGAGAAAGAGTGTGAACTTCACCCAGCCCCCGCCCACGGTGCCATCGATATCTTCCCGGCCGCGCCGGACGTTCGTATTCCGAACCATGCATCCACTGAATGCGAATGAAGGCGCCCTACCGGGCTTTCGTTTGCCATTTCTGCGGGCACCCGCCCGTCGGTGCCGCGTCACCGGCATCACCCGGACTGGCAGGCGGACACGCCTTCATTCACCAAGAAAAGCAACACGGGGAAGTTTTCACATGAAGAAGAACATGCAGGGTTTCACCCTGATCGAATTGATGATCGTCGTGGCGATCATCGCCGTCCTGGCCGCCATCGCGCTGCCGGCCTACAGCGACTACACCAAGCGGGCGAAAGTGTCCGAGGTCGTACTGGCGGCCTCTGCGGTCCGCACCGCCGTCGCGGAATATGCCGCTGCCAACAATGACCTTCCGGCCGCAAGCTGGGATGCCTTCGCAAGCCAGTCGACCAAGTATGTCAATAAGGTGGAATGGAATGGCAGCAAGATTATCGCTACGGCCCATAATTTTGGCGATGGCGAGATTGACAGCAAGACGATTGAACTGACGCCCTCGGCCGTCCAGAACAACGGCCAGGTTACCTGGACCTGCGGTGGCAGCATTGCCAGCAAGTACCGTCCGTCAACCTGCCAGTGATCGATACCCTGTCCGCGGCAAAACAGCCGCGGACAGGGTATTACCCGCCAACAACGCGCTTCCTCAGCCGTTGCCCTATCTGATTTTTCGCTGCGCCCTGTTTCGTTGCGCCTTGGGATACTCCCCGGCGGTCAACTCTCGCGCTCTCCTTGCCCGGCCCCGCTTGGTGGATGCGGCTTTCAATGCAGCCGCTGTCGCTGGCGTTCAAACCCAAGGCGACGTCCGCCGGTTGGGTTGGACAAAGCGAACCTCGATGCACCTCCGTTCGGCTTCCATCGGAAGCCTTGGAACACCCGGACCGGGAACACACGGCTTGGTCCAGCCTTTCAAGAGCGCACGCCGGCCCGGAACAAACGCCGGCCGTCAATTTCCCGCCAACGAACTGCCTTTTTTTGTCACTTTGTGACCTTTTTGGTCATCCCAATCCGTTGGGCAGATCCTCCGCCCTGCGCCAGTCAAATTGTCAGATTGTGATCATCCCCGCGATTGATCCCCTTTTTCCCCATACCCGTTCAACGAGATTGATGTCATAGTTATCTCGACTTAGGTGTCTGGGGTCTTTCCCGCAAGCCGTCAAGGAACCGGGAAAGAGGCGCTTACAGTTGGCACACATCCTGCACGTGACTTAAAGCACGTGCGTCGTCTTGCACGGCGCCCACGGTCCACCGCTTAGGGACACGGGGCCGGTGTGTCCTTAACCATCCAAGCCAATCCTGAAAGGGGAAAGTTCATGAAGAAGAACATGCAGGGTTTCACCCTCATCGAACTGATGATCGTGGTCGCCATCATCGCCATCCTGGCCGCCATCGCGCTGCCGGCCTACCAGGACTACCTGGTCAAGTCCCGCGTGTCGGAAGTGATGCTCGCCGCTTCGTCCGCTCGTACCACCGTGTCTGCTGCCGCGGCCGCGGATACCAGCAACAACATGCCGGCCAGCGTCGCCATCGAAAACCAGAGCTCCCGGTATGTGGCTAGCGTCACCTACACTGCGCCGACCATCACTGCGACTGCTCAGGACCTCGGCGGTACCACTCCGACCGGCACCATTACCCTGACGGGCGTCAAGTCCGCCAACGGTCAGGTGAGATGGACCTGCGGTGGCACCATCGATGCCAAGTACCGTCCGGCCACTTGCCAGTAAACGCACTAAGCGTTTCCTGCTGGAACTCTCCGGCCTATAAAAAACCCCGCGCAAGCGGTGATTTTTTATAGGCCTCCCAAAGATGTCATGTAATTCCCAGATCGACAATCTGACTATGCGTCAAGTATGGTCGCAATGCGGACAACACCGCAGCATTGTCGAAGTACTGGGGCGGGGAAAACTCATGGGTAAGCAAACTGCCAATGCGGGCATCCTGCTCGTCTGCGCGCTGGCGGCGTCGTGGTTGACCCTCTACTACGGCCGTGACATTCCCTGGGATTTCCACAACTACCATGCCTATGCCGCTTACAGCCTGACCCACGACCGGTTGGCGCAGGATTTCTTCCCCGCCGGTCTGCCGGGCTACGCCAACCCGATCGGGTTCGCCCCGCTGGCGCTCGTACAGCATTGGCAACTCAACAGCATGACGGCCGCCGTGGTGCTGGCCAGTATTCATTCCCTCAATGCCTTCTTTCTCTATCTGATCTGCCGGGATATGTCCGCCGGGATGCCATGGCCTTCCCGGGTGACGATCGCGCTTGGCTGGCTGCTTGGCGCCAGCACGCCGATTTTCCTGATCCATCTGGGCTCCACTTTCGTGGATCCCATCGGCACCGTACTGGTGATGGCCTCATTGTGGGTCGTGGCTTTCCGCCAATCGCCGCGATGGGCCCTCGTGGCTGGAGCGCTGATCGGAATCTCCATGGCCATCAAGCTGAGCAACGCCTGCTTTGCGATTGCCATCGCCATGACGGTCTGCCTGCCATGGCGCGGTGAGTCGCTTCGCCAGTGGCTAACCCGCGTGGGTGCTGCCGCCATCGGGATGCTGGCCGGTTTCGCAATCTCTCAGGGCTACTGGAGCATCCGCCTTCAGGAAACCATGGGCAATCCGTTCTTTCCCTTCTTCAACGGCATTTTCCGCTCTCCCTACATGACAACTGAGAGCATCGGCGCCTTCCGCTTCCAACCCAGAACATTGGCTGATCTGGTTGCGCTCCCCTATGAGCTTGCATTGCCCAAGTCCTGGGTTTACCTGGAAATGCCAGCGCCGGTACCGACCGCGTTGCTGGCATGTGTACTGGCTATCGCTTTGACGCTGAGATATGCATTCAGATTTGCAGTTGCCCGAACGGCCCTTCCCGTAGCCGAACATAACCTGCGGCTGGTTGCTTTCCTCCTCATCGGGGTTCTTCTTTGGCTTGCGACTTCCGCCAACGGTCGATACGGGATGCCGATCTTCCTTCTACTGGGTCCATTGTGTGCCCTCGCGTCCCTCCGGATTCTGCCGCAGCGCTATGCCGTGCTGTTGCTCTTGCTGACAGTCTCAATGCAGTTTCTCGCGACTAGCTGGGGACAGATTCCACGTTGGGGTTCCTCGAACTGGACACCCCGGATGACGTCGGTGGACATCCCCCGCGAACTCCGCGAGCATCCCCAACTCTTCATTTCTCTCGCGAGTCCTTCCTATTCCGAGATCATTCCCTACCTTCATGGCGAGTCGAGCTTCGTCAATCTGAAAGGTACATACTCCATCCCGAGTTCCGGACCGGCATATGCGAAGTTCAACGCGCTGGTTTCCCGGTACAGTGGTCGCACCCAGGTATTGTTCCTCCTGCCCCGCCTGGAGGGCTTCATTCCAGACGTTGATGGCCTGAGCCGCTACTACAGCGCATCCCTGGACCGCGTGGGTCTGCAACTCAAGACCGAGCAATGTGTGCCGATTGTGGTTGACCGGCAACCGTCACTGGACACGTACTTCAATCGGAGACTGGGAAAGATGATCCCCCACGTCCTGGTGTCCTGCCCGGCAATACGGTCGTCCCCCAATCCGGAAATCGCCGAGCGGCGCGCACGTGCCACGAGCATCATGGATGCGTTCGAGCGCAGGTGCCCGGACCTGTTCCGGCCTTCCCGTCCGCAGATCGACGGAGCCGGTGAGTTCTGGACCCGTACCTACTTCAACTACGACGGCGTCGTCCTGGCAGTAAGATTCGACAAAGATGCAATTTTCTACATGCTGACCGGGCAGACATCCAGCACTTATCTGGGCAAGGCGTCCAACCCGGAACAGGCGCTGGAAAGGTTCGATTGCCGGCTTCCCGGGCGAGGTAAACGCGGAATTGAATTTTTCAATGAGAACGAGGGCAGCGCAGTATGGTGATGTCTCCCATATCCATGGCCGAACCCTGCGAATTGACCATCATCATGCCCTGCCTCAACGAGGCGGAGACGGTCTCCACCTGCGTCCGGAAGGCGGTTGATTTCCTGCAACGGAATGCCGTCTCGGGTGAAGTCATCGTCGCCGACAATGGTTCGACGGACGGTTCGCAGCAGTTGGCGGAATCGGCCGGCGCGCGGGTGGTGCCCGTCGCGGAGAAGGGTTATGGCGCGGCGCTCATCGGCGGCATCGCCGCCGCGAAGGGCGCTTACATCGTCATGGGCGATGCCGACGACAGTTACGACTTCTCGGCCCTGGAAGGAATCCTCGATGAACTGCGCCAGGGTGCGGATCTGGTCATGGGAAACCGGTTCAAGGGCGGTATCGAACCGTCCGCGATGCCCTTCCTGCACCGCTATCTTGGCAACCCCGTACTCAGCTTCCTCGGGCGGCTGTTCTTCCGCAACTCGATCGGCGACTTCCACTGTGGCCTCCGTGGCTTCCGCACGGATGCCATCAGATCGTTGAATCTGGTCTCGCCAGGCATGGAGTTCGCCAGCGAGATGGTGGTAAAGAGTGTCTTACATAAGCAGCGCATCCGTGAAGTTCCCGTCCATCTCTATCCCGATGGACGCAGCCGTCCACCGCACTTGCGGACCTGGCGGGACGGCTGGCGACATCTGAAATTCCTGCTCCTGTACAGCCCCCGCTGGCTATTCCTCATTCCAGGGCTGGTCCTTTTCATCCTGGGAGCGCTCACGACGGTTGCCATCACCCTGCACACCCTGGTGATTGGTGGGCTTGGACTAGATATCCATACGCTCTCCTATGCCGGCGCCGCCGTGATCCTGGGCATCCAGATGGTCACCTTCTCGATCTTCACCAAATTCACCGGCGTACGGAACGGTTGGCTTCCAGAGAATGATCTGGTCCAGCGCGTCATGTCCATGCTGACATTGGAGCGATGCCTTGTCGTGGCTGTCGTCCTGTTCCTTTCCGGCATCGCATTGTCCCTCTATGCGGTTGGATTCTGGGCTTCGACCGGTTTCGGAGATCTCAACCCGGCTACCACGATGCGCTGGGTGATTCCTGCGGTTACTTTGATGGCGTCCGGGGGAGAAATCGGTCTGGCCGCCTTTTTCCTTGAAGCGCTTCGGCAACCGATTTCGAGACAGGAACGATGAACCCGCAACCGCACTCCTTCATCGTTCCTGCTTATGGGCACTCCCCCTATCTGGAGGACTGCCTGGTTTCGCTTTCCCGCCAGACCGTGCAGACGCCAATCCGGATCTGCACGTCGACACCTTTCGACGGCATCAACGAACTCGCTGCGAAATACGACGCGGATGTGGTTGTCCACCATCCCAACCAAGGTATCGGCCACGACTGGAACGTCGCGCTTTCTTCGTCGGGCACCCCCCTGACCACGCTTGCCCACCAGGACGACATCTATGCTCCGGACTTCAGTGCGACGAAGATTGACTTTCATCGCAGATACCCCGATGTGGCTGCATCCTTTTGTGATTCCGACGAAATCGTAGACGATGGGCAGAAGCGGAGCTTCGGACTCAATCAATGGGTCAAGAAAGCGCTGGTCGCTTCCGCCTTCATCGGCACGGACGTCGCCAAAGGTGCCCTGCGCAGGAGGATTCTCTTTGGCTTCGGCAATCCCGTCCTGTGCGCCGGGGTCACTCTCAAGCGCGGCATTCTTCCCGATTTTTCCTTCAGGGAAGATCTTCGTACGAACATGGACTGGATTGCCTGGAATGACCTGAGTCGTCACCACGGGATTGCAAGAGTCCGCAGACCGCTTGTCATTCGACGGGTTCACAGTGGCAGCGAGACGGCTGCCTGTATCGTCGATGGTGCGCGCCTGGACGAGGACACCCTGGTCTTTCGCCAACTATGGCCGCCTTCAATCGCCTGGTTAATCGGCTCACTGTACCGGCTCTCCTATCCCGGATACCGCTAATGAAGATCATCACATACGCACTCATCGTGTTCAGCACCCTGTGCACGCTTGGCGCCCAGCTCATCCTAAAGAATGTGGTGAGCCACCCCAATGCAAAGAGCGCGATGGGCACCGGGGTCATTTCGTTTCTTGAAACGGCGCTCAGTCATCCCCTGACCTGGCTCGCGCTGGTCCTTCAGGGGACGGGATACATTTCCTGGCTCATCGTCATTTCCAGGGAAAAGCTCGCGGTTTCCTTCGCCCTGTCCGGATCCACCTTCTATCTGCTGACGGCGTTCTCGGCCTGGTACTTCTATTCCGAACGCCTCACGGCATACCAGTGGACCGGCATCATCTTCATCTCCTTCGGCGTTCTCCTGATCGCCTACCATGGTCGGTGAACAGATGGACAAGTCCACGCTCGACTATTCCAACTTTGAACGCCTTCCGATACCGCAACCCGTCGACAGGCTCAGCTACATCGCCGAGGCCTGTCGGGGCAAAATCGTGCTGGACATCGGATGCCTGGACGAAACCGCCCTCGTCAAGCAGGACAGTCCCTATTGGCTGCACCGGCGGATATCCCAGACGGCGGAGCGGGTCATTGGCGTGGACAACTCCAGGCTTGTCCCGGAAGAAGGCATCCCCACAGGATCGAACAGCCGCATCATGCGCGGCGACGCGACGAATCGCGACGTTCTCGGCGGCGATGCCGAACAGATTGATGTCATCGTGGCAGGCGAGTTCATCGAGCATATCGAAGACCCGTCCGCCTTCCTGCGCATGATGAAACATTCCTTTGATGGCAGAACGTTGATTCTCTCGACCCCTAATGGAATGAGCATCTCCAACAGTCTTATGGGCGTATTCCGGAGGGAGGTCCAGCATCCTGATCACCTCCACAACTTCACGTTCAAGACACTCAACACACTGTGTATCCGAGCGAACTTCCGCCAATGGCGGATCATCCCCTACCGTTTTTTCGCAACGGAAATGATCCTGAGAACGCAGGGACTGACGCGCGCCGCGGCGATATCCGCTGAAGCAGCGTTCCGGCTGGCCGAGCGCCTGTTTCCCAACCTTTCCTTCGGTTATATCGTCCATGTCGAGATATAGGCGTTCGCGGGGCTGGAACGAGCAGCAGGATGACTGGACGCCTCGCAGCCGGGCGCGATATAACGCGCGACGAGGGGGTATCCCTTGCCCCTGCCAGGTTTTCGCCAAACGGGGCATACGCCCCGGAACCCATCTTCAGGACTCTCCATGAACGCGACCGCCACCGGCCATCCCAATCTCGTAGGCATCACCGGCATTGCGCGCCGGCTAGTCATGGATGGGGCGATCGACGAATCTGCCGCACGTACCGCAATGTCAGATGCGCAGTCGGCGAAGGTTCCGCTCGCCCAGTGGATTACGGAGAAGAAGCTCGCCACCCCGTCCCAGATGGCTGCCGCCAATGCGGTCGAGTTCGGCATGCCGCTGCTGGATGTCACATCGTTTGACGTTACCCACAACGCGGTCAAGCTGGTCAGCGAGGAGCTGCTGCAGAAACACCAGGTCCTGCCCATCTTCAAACGCGGCAGCAAGCTGTTCGTCGGCGTCTCGGACCCGACCAACAAGATGCAGGCACTGGATGAGATCAAGTTCCATACCAACCTGGTGGTGGAACCTATCCTGGTCGACGACGATTCCCTGCGGCGGGCACTTGATCAGTGGATCAATGCCAGCAGCAACCTCGGCAGCACCTTTGGTGGTGACGACGAGGAAGGGCTGGAGAACCTGGAGGTAGGCAACGACGACGAGGCTGCCAACGAGTCCGGTGTCGACGCCAAGGGCGACGACACTCCGGTGGTCAAGTTCGTCAACAAGGTGCTTATCGACGCAATCAAGCGGGGCGCCTCGGACATCCACTTCGAGCCCTACGAGAACGACTACCGGGTGCGCCTGCGCATCGACGGCATCCTCAAGCAGGTCGCCAAGGCGCCGACCAAGCTCAACCAGCGCATCGCGGCCCGCCTGAAGGTGATGGCGCAGCTGGACATCGCCGAGAAGCGGGTTCCCCAGGACGGCCGCATCAAGCTGAACCTCAGCAAGAGCAAGCAGGTCGACTTCCGCGTGAGCACCCTGCCGACCCTGTTCGGCGAAAAGGTCGTGCTGCGTATCCTGGACGGCAGCGCGGCCAAGCTGGGCATCGACAAGCTGGGCTACGAGAAGGATCAGCAGAAGCTGTTCGAGGACGCCATCCACAAGCCCTACGGCATGGTGCTGGTCACCGGTCCGACCGGTTCGGGCAAGACGGTGTCGCTGTATACCGCGCTGGGCATCCTCAACGACGAGATCCGCAACATCTCCACGGTCGAGGATCCGGTGGAAATCCGCCTTCCCGGCGTCAACCAGGTGCAGCAGAACACCAAGCGCGGCATGACCTTCGCCGCGGCCCTGCGCAGCTTCCTGCGCCAGGATCCGGACATCATCATGGTCGGCGAAATCCGTGATCTGGAGACCGCCGAGATCGCCATCAAGGCCGCCCAGACCGGCCATATGGTGCTGTCCACCCTGCATACCAACGATGCCCCGCAGACCATCGCCCGCCTGATGAACATGGGCATCGCACCCTACAACATCACCAGTTCGGTGACCCTGGTCATCGCCCAGCGTCTGGCCCGGCGCCTGTGCACCAAGTGCAAGCAGCCGGTGGAACTGCCCCACCACGCCTTGGTGGCGGAAGGATTCACCGAGGACGAAATCAGCGCCGGCTTCACCCTGTACGACGCCGTGGGCTGCGACGAGTGCACCGAAGGCTACAAGGGCCGTACCGGCATCTACCAGGTCATGCCGATGAGCGAGGAGATTGCGACCATCGTGCTGGAGGGTGGCAATGCCCTCCAGATTGCCGAGGCCGCGCAGCAGGCGGGAGTCCGGGATCTACGCCAGTCGGCGCTGATGAAGGCTCGCCACGGCGTCACCAGCCTGGCCGAGATCAACCGGGTCACCAAGGATTGAGTCGCCCCGAATCGACTCCCGGCTTCGCTTCTTTACCGCCAGGGCCGGGGCAGGTTGCCAAATCCTGCCCCGCGTCACAGGCCGGGGGAGTTCCCTTCACGCCGTAAACCGCTACCATGCGGAATGAAGTCCGGTCGGGGAAGCCGGACGGGGATACCCTGATGGCCATCAGCCGTTCTGCTGCCAAGAAGACCGCCGCCAGCCCGGCTACCCGGGACAATCCGCTAAGCCTGTTCGTCTGGGAAGGCGTCGACAAGCGTGGCGTCAAGATGAAAGGGGAGCAGGCATCCAAGAATGCCAACATGCTGCGCGCGGAACTGCGCAAGCAGGGCATCACCCCCAATGTCGTCAAGGTCAAGCCCAAGCCGCTGTTCGGCACGGCGGGTCGCGCCATCACGCCAAAGGAAATCGCCTTCTTCAGTCGCCAGATGGCGACCATGATGAAATCGGGCGTGCCGATCGTCAGCTCGCTGGAAATCATCGAGGGCGGCCAGAAGAACCCGCGCATGAAGAAGATGGTTGGCCAGATCCGGGCCGACATCGAAGGCGGTTCGTCGATGACCGAGGCAATCAGCAAGCATCCAGTCCAGTTCGACGAGCTCTACCGCAACCTGGTCCGCGCCGGTGAAAGCGCGGGTGTGTTGGAAACGGTGCTGGACACCATCGCCAACTACAAGGAGAACATCGAGACCCTGAAGGGCAAGATCAAAAAGGCGCTGTTCTACCCGGCCATGGTGATCGCGGTGGCGATTATCGTCAGCGCCATCCTGCTGATCTTCGTGGTGCCGCAGTTCGAGGAGACCTTCAAGGGCTTTGGCGCGGAGCTGCCGGCATTCACACAGATGATCGTCGCCATGTCGCGCTTCATGGTCAGCTGGTGGTGGCTGATCCTAGTGATCGTGATAGGGTCGATTTTCCTCTCGATCTTCATGTTCAAGCGCTCACCGGCGTTCCAGCACTTCCTGGACCGTGCGATCCTGAAAGTACCCGTGGTCGGTCAGATCATGCACCAGTCTGCGGTCGCCCGGTTTGCCCGGACCACCGCGGTGACCTTCAAGGCCGGCGTGCCGCTGGTCGAAGCCCTGGACACGGTGGCCGGCGCCACGGGCAACACCGTCTACGAGAAGGCCATCCATCGCATCCGCGACGATGTAGCCGTCGGTTATCCGCTCAACATGTCGATGAAGCAGGTCAACCTGTTCCCGCACATGGTGATCCAGATGACCGCCATCGGCGAGGAAGCCGGTGCCCTGGACACCATGCTGTTCAAGGTGGCGGAGTACTTCGAGCAGGAGGTCAACAACGCCGTGGATGCGCTGTCCAGCCTGATCGAGCCCTTCATCATGGTGGTCATCGGCGTCCTGGTCGGCGGCATGGTCATCGGCATGTACCTGCCCATCTTCAAGCTCGCCTCGACCGTTTAAACTCGCCCGATGGCATTTCTCGATCAACACCCCGGCCTCGGCTTTCCGGTTGCGGCCGGCCTGGGCCTGCTGGTGGGCAGTTTCCTCAACGTGGTCATCTTGCGCCTGCCGCGCAAGCTGGACTGGCAGTGGCGGCGCGATGCCCGCGAAATCCTGGAAGAACCGGAGATTTACGACCCGCCGCCACCCGGCATCGTGGTCGAGAGTTCGCACTGCCCGCACTGCAAGCACAAGCTGGCCTGGTTCGAGAACATCCCGCTGGTCAGCTGGCTGGCCCTGCGCGGCAAGTGTCGCTATTGCAAGACGCCGATCTCGGCGCAGTACCCGTTGGTGGAGCTGCTGACCGCGCTGCTGGTGGTCGCCTCGGTCTGGCGCTTCGGCTTCGGCTGGCAGGGATTCGGCGCGTCATTGCTGAGCTGCTTCCTGGTGGCGCTATCAGGTATTGATCTGCGTACCCGCCTGCTGCCGGACCAGTTGACCCTGCCGCTGATGTGGCTGGGCCTGATCGCCAGCCTGGAAAACCTCTACATGGTGCCCAAGGCCGCCGTGCTGGGCGCGATTGCCGGCTACGTGTCGCTGTGGTCGGTGTGGTGGCTGTTCAAGCAGCTGACCGGCAAGGAAGGCATGGGCCACGGCGATTTCAAGTTGCTGGCGGCCATCGGCGCCTGGGTCGGCCTGAAGGGCGTGCTGCCGACCATCCTGCTGTCGTCGCTGGTAGGCGCGATCATCGGTTCGATCTGGCTGGCCGCGAAGGGCCGCGATCGGGCTACGCCCATTCCGTTCGGCCCTTACCTGGCCGTCGCCGGCTGGGTGGTGTTCTTCTGGGGCGAGGATCTGATCGACGCCTACCTTCGCTTCGCCGGACTGAAGTAGCGCCGGACTGGCTTGGCTGGTGGTTGGCTGGCCGGGCTGCCCCCATCCGCCTTCGGCACCTTCCCCCGCACGCGGGGGAAGGGACGGTTCGGGGTGTGCGGGTTGGCTTGGCTGACGGTTTGCCTGGCGGGGTTGCCCCCATCCGCCTTCGGCACCTTCCCCCGCAGGCGGGGGAAGGGACGGTTCGGGGTATGCGGGTTGGCTTGGCTGACGGTTTGCCTGGCGGGGTTGCCCCCCCCCCCCCCGCAGGCGGGGGAAGGGACGGTTCGGGGTGTGCGGGTTGGCTTGGCTGACGGTTTGCCTGGCGGGGTTTGCCCCCATCCGCCTTCGGCACCTTCCCCCGCGGGCGGGGGAAGGGACGGTTCAAACTGCGCTTCGTTCTACAACGGCACGGTTCCGGCCAATAATGGGCGGATGAGCGGATACGTCATTGGACTGACCGGCGGCGTCGCCTCCGGCAAGAGCGCACTGGAACGGGCCTTCGCCGCACGCGGTATTGGCATTGCCGACGCCGATCGGGTCGCGCGCGAGATCGTCGAGCCCGGTGAAGCGGCATTGGCGGAGGTCGTGGCACGATTCGGAGAAGGAATGCTGCAGGCCGATGGCCGACTGGATCGGGCGGCGCTGCGCGCGCGCGTGTTCGGCAACGAAACCGAGCGCCGTGCGCTGGAGGACATCCTTCATCCCCGCATCCGCCTGCGCATGCAGGCGCTTTGCCGGGACGCGGACAGCCCGTATGCCATCGCCACCATTCCCCTGCTGACCGAGGGCGGTGGCCGGGAGGCCTACCCCTGGCTGGCCCGCATCCTGGTGGTCGACGTGCCGCGAGCCGTGCAGAAAGAGCGGCTGATGCAGCGTGATGGCATCGATGCCGAACTTGCCGAACGCATGCTGGACGCCCAGGCCAGCCGGCGTGAACGCCTGGCGCTGGCCGACGACATCGTGGTCAACGACGGCCACATCACCCACCTGGAACACGCGGTCAGCGAACTCGACGCGCGCTACCGCCGCCTCGCGGCCGCCATGGACAAATCCACCCGATAACGCGCGCGTTCCCTTCCCCCGCCCGCGGGGGAAGGTGCCAAAGGCGGATGGGGGCAACCCAGTCCAGGCAAGCCGCAAGCGACCCAACCCCGCATACCCCAAACCCTCCCTTCCCCCGCCCGCGGGGGAAGGTGCCGAAGGCGGAAGGGGGCAACCCAGCCAGGGGGGCAAGCCGCAAGCAACCCAACCCGGCACACCCCGAACCGTCCCTCCCCCCGCCCGCGGGAGAAGGTGCCGAAGACGGATGGGGGCACCCGGACAGGCAAAGCGCACCCGGGCAAACCCGGCGGTTATCCGCCCCAGAGACCGCGAATCGCCGCGATGCCCTGTGCGCCGTGCTGGCGGGCTTCCAGGATGTGATCCGGCTGCAGGCCGCCAATGGCGTAGATGGGCAGCGATACCGCTTCACGCAGGCGGGCGAAACCCTCCCAGCCCAGCACGCTGCCGCCTGGATGGGTGGCGGTTTCCCGTACGCTGCCCAGTGCCACGAAGTCGCAGCCCAGATCCTCGGCGCGACGAAGTTCCTCGCCGGTATGGCAGGAAGCGGCCACCGCTTGCCCGTCCGGCAGCGGCCGCACCGACAGTTCCGGCAGCTGAGCCGCGCGCAGGTGCACGCCCGTGCCCAGGTCGCGGGCCAGGCCGATGTCCGCATTGACCAGGACCTCGACGCCGGCATGCCGGCTGGCCTCGACCGCGGCGCTGGCCAAGCGGCGGCGGCGGGCGTCGTCCACGCCCGGCATTCGCAGTTGCAAGCGGCGCACACCCGCTTCCAGCGCGCGTTCCAGCGCCGCCAGCCAGGTGTCGTCGGCAACATCCGCCGGCGACGGCGTGACCAGATAGCGATCCGGGTGCAGCAGTGCGGCGACCACCGGGCGATCGGCCGGCGGCATCGCGTAGCGGGGCAGTTTTTCCGGCGCCACCCAGGCCAGCGCCTGGCCTTCATGTCCGCGCGGACTGCCCTTCCATGACACCACCCGTCGCACATCCAGGCGCAAACGCTTGTCGGGATACTGCTGCGGGACATTGATGATGGGTTCGCCGATCTCGGCGGTGATGCCCAGTTCTTCCTGCAGTTCCCGGATCAGCGCCTCGGCCTCGGTTTCGCCTTGCTCGCGCTTGCCGCCGGGGAACTCCCAGCGGCCCGCCAGGTCCCGGCCCTCGGTCCGGCGGGCGAGCAGGATGCGGCCGCGAGCATCGCTGATGACACCGGCAACGACGTGGATGGATCGCAGGGGTTCGGAGGACATGGCCGAAGCTTGCCGGTAATTTCCGCACGAATGCAAATGCGGCGGGTCATGGTTCGGGGCTGGCCCCCATCCGCCTTCGGCACCTTCCCCCGCGGGCGGGGGAAGGGAGGGTTCGGGGTGTGCCGGGTTGGTTTGCTTGCGGCTTGCCCTGGCCGGGTTGCCCCCATCCGCCTTCGGCACCTTCCCCCGCAGGCGGGGGAAGGGAGAGTTCGGGGTATGCGGGGTTGGGTCGCTTGCGGCTTGCCTTGGCCGGGCTGCCCCCATCCGCCTTCGGCACCTTCCCCCCCGGGCGGGAAGGGACAGGGGATGGGCGGGAC
>NZ_JANJUE010000406.1 GCF_024710765.1 Pseudoxanthomonas sp. | reverse complement strand
AGCTCTGGTACCGATAACGGCACGAACTCCACCAGTTGTCTGGTTAATTCTGTCTATAGCATTCTTTAGAGCGGTTGCGGTCAAAGCACCACCAACGTCGGTGAAGTTGTTAGGAGTGTTAACTGCAGACCATACAGATGACAAAGCGGTAAACACCTTGCCTAGGTAGTAATCACGCAATTTAGCTGACATTTCCTGACGAATATCGTCAAGAGTTCCCAGCTCTCCAGATTCAATTTCCCATTCGTTAGCATGCACCTTAACATCAGCGCCGTCTAGAACGTAATTGATTCTGTCAGAAACGGTCAATTCGCTAGCCAGATGGATAGCTCCAGGAACCAAGGTTCTTACATTGATACCCTTTCTAACTTTCTTTACCAAGGCATCGCCTGGTTTTAGATTTCTTGAATTCATTAGCAAGCTAATAAAATCAGTTGAGATGTGAGTTGGCTGAACGTACTCAACAATCAATTCAGCAAGAGCCTCACGCTTTCCTTCCTTAACTAGTGAAGCGTAGGCATCCCTTAACTTTTGAATTTCCATGTTAGTTTAAATCCTCCGAAATTACTTGACTCTAATGGTCAGTCTGCCGGTTGCAGCATCGTAGCGCTCGGTTTCACCGATAACGCCAGCAGCCATAGAAGCGGTGTACTTAGGCTTTCCAGCCTCACCAGCTCCATCGCTAGCAGTGTCAGCAACAATGATTGCTGCGCCTGGAACGATGATGTCTGCGCTGTAGATATATGCTCCAGAAGGTAGGGTGAATGTACCATCAGTGTAAGCTAGTGCTGACATTCCAGAAGGAATGGTCAAACCTTCCTGATTTCCAGGAGGGGTCAAGTACACGGTGGTTGAGAATGGAGCATTTGGATCTTGACTCCATCCGTTTCTTTCAGCCCATGCGAAGCTTGGGATTGGTTGCATAATAGGAGTTGGTCTATTGTCGACTCTCCAGGTTAGGCAATATACAGCTCTCTTGGCCTCTTCTGCGGTATCTGGAAGTTTAACTCCGGCAAGATCTGCCTCACTACCAAAATCCTGAGAAAAGCTGTGAGAGGTTAGAAGTACGAAGCGTCCTTCAACGATGTCTTCTGTTGGCATAACGCCAAGAACGTCCTCGAAACGATTGATTTCCATTTAATAAAACCTCCGACTAATTAGTTGTTACTCTTTTTAAGATCCCTAAGTGCAGAAGCTAAATCCTTAATATCAAGGGGTTTCGCTCCGTCTCCTGAGAGATTTGGAACGGTCACTGAGTTATTCCTCTTTGAGGCCTCACTACCATTACCACTTTCAGCAAAAGCTACCATTTCCTGTAGCAAAAAGTCTAGACCTGATTCATCAAGTGATAGAAGCTTTTCTGCATTTTCATCAAAGTATGTGTCTTCTTTTTGAAGTCCAACACTTGAGAATTTTTCTTTAATAGCTGAAAGCTTTTCAATTCTTTCTAGCTTAGCATCTTCTTGACTCTTGAACTCTCTTAGAGGCTCAAGTTCATTCTTAAGACTTTCGTTTTCTTGTTGGGCAAGTGCCAAATTACTTTCCAATTCTTGGATTTTTGAATCCTTGTCGGTAACTGCGCTATTTGCAGATTCGAGTGCTGTCTCAAGTTCTGCTACCTTGCTTGTTAGTTTTTCAATGTCCAACGTACTATCCTCCATGTTAAATTCCTCTTCTAATCCTAGAACTTCTTTTATGGATGCGTCTGATCTAACCACAAAATCTAATTTTTT
>NZ_JANJUE010000166.1 GCF_024710765.1 Pseudoxanthomonas sp. | reverse complement strand
GGGATGTGCCGTCCCAAAATTCCCACCGGCGACACGGACCCCAACGGCGCAGCCGTTGGGGCGCGAGGACCGGGGTGTGTTTCTTTGCTTACTTTCTTTGCACAAGCAAAGAGGCGCTTCTCAACAGCCGAAGGCTGGTCAAGTAAGGCCCCGCGGCGAGCGCGCCATCGATGACAATCGACACCCATCACCGCGCCAGCGCCAGATATCGCCCCAGCTACCCCCCTCCACGAACCTACTCACTCAGCAAAATCGCCCGAAACACCCACCACAGGCACCCCCTCCCCCACCGGGTTAAAATCACCCCCGTGAGCTTCCCCGTCCGCGCCATCACCCTCGACCTCGACGACACCCTCTGGCCGTTCGCCCCCATCGGCGCGCGGATCGAACGGGTGCTGCACGACTGGCTGCTCGAACACAGCCCGCGCACCGCCGAACTGTTCCCAATCGAACGCATGCGCGCCCTGCGCGAGCAGGTCTTCGCCGGGCATCCGGAACTGATCCACGACCTCAGCGCGATGCGCCGGCTGACCCTGCAGCAGGCCCTGCACGACAGCGGCGCGGATCCGGCGCTGCTGGAGCCGGCCTACGAGGTGTTCTACGCCGCCCGCAACCAGGTCGAGTGCTACCCCGACGCCATCGACGCGCTGCTGCGCATCGCCGCGCGGGTGCCGGTGGCGGCGGTGACCAATGGCAATGCCGACCTGGAGCGGATTGGCCTGGCCCGGCATTTCGTGTTCCAGCTGGGTGCGCGCGAGCATGGTTCGGCCAAGCCAGAACCGGGCATCTTCCACGCCGCCTGCGAGCGCCTGGGCGTGCCGCCGGCGCAGGTGCTGCACGTGGGCGATCACATCGACCTGGACGTGGTTGGCGCGGCGCGCGCCGGCCTGCGTACCTGCTGGCTCAACCGGGTGGATCACGTCGACCACCTCGCCGGTTGGCCGCATCCGGATCCGTTGCCGGATCTGGAATTCGCCACCCTCACCGCACTGGCCGACTGGCTGGATGCCCATCCCGACTTCGCCACGGAGCATGCCCGCGCATGAACCTTTCCCCCGCCTACACCCAGGACGCCTCGCAGGCGCGGCCGCTGCACATCGTCGAGCGCGGCCGCTGGGAAAGCTGGCGCGACGCCCAACCCGCCGCCGTGCGCGCCTGGCTGGAAGCGCAGAACTACACCGCCGCGCCGGGCACGCTGGCGCTGCGGCCCGGCGCCGACGGCCTGGCCGGCGCGGTGATCGGCGTGGGCGATCCGCTGGATCCCTACAGCTACGGACACGCACCGTTCGGATTGCCCGCCGGCGACTGGCAGGTCGCGGGCGCGCCGGATGCCGGCATCCGCGCCGCGCTGCAACTGGGCTGGGGCCTGGGCAGCTACCGGTTCAGCCGCTACAAGACGCCCTCGCGCACGCCGGCCCGGCTGGTGCTGGAAGAGATCGATGCCGAAGCCGGCGACCTGCTGACCGCCAGCCTGCGCGTGCGCGACTGGGTCAACACGCCGACCGAGCAGATGGGACCGGAGCAACTGGAAGCCGAAGCCCGCGCGATCGCGCAGGCGCATGGCGCGGACATCGAGGTCATCACCGGCGAGCAACTGCTGGCGCGCAATTTCCCCGCCATCCACGCGGTCGGCCGCGCCTCGCACCGCGCGCCGCGCCTGATCGCGCTGCAATGGGGCGATCCGACGCACCCGCACGTGGCGCTGGTCGGCAAGGGCGTGTGCTTCGACACCGGCGGCCTGGACATCAAGCCGGCCGACGGCATGCGCAACATGAAGAAGGACATGGGCGGCGCGGCGCACGCGCTGGCGCTGGCCGGGCTGGTGATGGCGCGGCAACTGCCGGTGCGCCTGACCCTGCTGGTGCCGGCGGTGGAGAACAGCATCGGCCCGGACGCGTTCCGCCCCGGCGAAATCATCGCTACCCGCAAGGGCATCAGCGTGGAGATCGACAATACCGATGCCGAGGGCCGGGTGGTCCTGTGCGACGCATTGACCTATGCCGGCGAGCAGTCGCCGGAGATCGTGCTGGACTTCGCCACCCTGACCGGCGCGGCGCGGATCGCGCTGGGTCCGGACCTGCCGGTGCTGTTCGCCAATGATGATGCGCTGGCCAATGACTGGATCAACGCCGGCGATCGCATGCGCGATCCGGTCTGGCGGATGCCGCTGTGGCGTCCCTACCTGCGCTACCTGACCAGCAACGTGGCGGATCTGGCCAATGCGGGTTCACGGATGGCCGGCGCGGTCACCGCCGCGCTGTACCTGGAGCGCTTCCTGCCCGCCACCCAGAAGTGGGCGCATCTGGACGTGTATGCCTGGAACGACAGCGATCGTCCCGGCCGACCGGCCGGCGGCGAAGCGCTGGCCCTGCGCAGCGCCTACGCGCTGCTGAAGGCGCGCTACGCCTGATGCAGTACCGGGCCGCCGGCTTCGGCGGCCGCTTCCACCCGGTCCCGGCCCCTACGCTTGGCGTGGTACAGCGCTTCGTCGGCCAGACGGATCAGTTGCTCGCCCTCGCGACCGTGGCGCGGATAGGTGGCGACGCCGATCGACACGGTGACCGCCGGCAGCTCCTGGCCCATGTGGCGGATGCGCATCGCCCCCACCGCGGCGCGGATGCTCTCGGCGCGTTCGCGTGCGATGTCCATGTCGGCCTCCGGCAGGATCAGGGTGAACTCCTCGCCGCCGTAGCGGCAGGCGATGTCCTCGGCGCGCGCCAGCTTCTGCAGCAACTGGCCGAAACCGGACAACAGCGTATCGCCGCCGACATGGCCGTGCAGATCGTTGAAGGCCTTGAAGTGATCCAGGTCCATCATCATCACGCTCAGCGGCAGGCCGCGCCGTTCGCAGCGGGCCAGTTCGCGCGCGAGTGACTCTTCCAGGTAGCGGCGGTTGAACAGGCCGGTCAACGGTTCGCGGATGGACTGGATGCGCAGGCGCTCCTGCAGTTCCAGGTTGGACAGCGCCATCGACAACTGTTCGGCGGCGGTCTCGACCAGGTCCTGGCGGGCGAGGAACGCATCGTCATGGCTGGACAGGTACAGCAGGCCCAGCTGGGTGCCCTGGGCGATCAGCGGAATGCAGGCGGTGGTCGGCGCGGCATGCAGGGCCGGCGCCACCAGGTGGGTGCAGCCGAGCATTTCGGCGTGGGCGCGATGCACGTGCGGCTGGCCGCGGCGCAGCGCCCAGCAGGCTTCCAGCGGGAACATCGCGCCGCTGTGCAGGGCATGCTCGCCCCAGTGTGCGGCTTCCTCGGCGTAGTCCTGCGAGGCGCGGATGCGGTACAGCGTGCCGCCCACCTCCGGCAGCAGGCGGGAGAAATGCTGGGTCGCCAGGCGGATGGCTTCCTCGCTGCGCACGCAGCTCTGCAGCATGCCGCTGTAGCGGCTGAGATCGTTGAGGTCCTCGCCGTGCGCTTCCAGCTTTTCGATGGTGACCATCAGTTGCCGGCGCGCGTCGCTGCTGGCCGCCTCGGCGCTGGCGCGGCGGCGGATTTCGCCGACCAGCAGCCAGTAGACCAGGCCGACCACCGCCAGCCCCAGCGGAATGCCCAGCAGCGCCAGTCCGCGCAGCAGGTTGGCGCTGTCGTGGCTGGAGCGCGCGCGCAGGGCCAGCAGGTCGCGTTCGGCGGTGACCAGTTCCTCGGCCTGCCGGTGGATGTTCACCGAGGCCTGGCGCACTTCATGGTTGATGGAGCGCTGCGCGGCGGCCAGGCCACCGAGCCGGTAGTTGCCCAGGGTGGCTTCCATCTGCGACAGCCGGCGCAGGATATCAATCCGCCAGGACGCCGCCCGCCGCCCCTGTTCGGGGTTGTCGCGAACCATGTCCTGCAGGCGCGTGAGCGCGTCGGGCAGCTGGTCGCGACTGCGGCCGTAATCGGCCAGATAGCTGACGTTGTTGGTGAGCAGGTAGCCGCGCTGCGCGGACTCGCTGTCGTGCACCGCCGATTCGATGTCGCCGATGAGCGCGATCACTTCGTTGGTGTGGGTGACCCGGTTGGCGTCGGAAATGAAACGCTGGGCCCCATAGAACACGCCCGCGCCGATGGCGACGAAGATCAGTGCGGCGGTGAACAGGCCGAGTCGATTGGCTTGGCGGGGTCTCACAGGTATCCGGGCGGCCACGTCAGTCGGTGCAGCCTAAGCATCGCAAGCAGGCACGACAATCCCGCAAGCCTCGATATGGAACCTGCGACACATCACGCGGGCGATGTCGGCTTCGTCACGACCTTTATGTACGCGGATGGGGAAGCGGCCTCGCGCGGGGCGCGCCGTGGGAACGTACGCTCACGCATGTGGAAGCCGCGATTACAGCGCCGGGCTACAGCAGGCCGCGCTGGCGCGCCAGCCGATAGGCTTCGATGCGGTTGCTGACGCCGAGCTTGCCGATCGCCTCGGACAGGTAGTTGCGCACGGTGCCCTGCGAGAGGTTGAGCTGGCGCGCGATGTCGCCGGCCGACAGGCCCTCGCCGGCCAGCCGCAGCACCTGGCGTTCGCGATCGTTGAGCGGATCGGTTTCGCTCCAGGCTTCCAGCGCCAGTTGCGGTTCGATGGCGCGGCCACCGGCGTGGACCTTGCGCAGCGCGGCGGCCAGTTGATCGGCCGGCGCATCCTTGAGCAGGTAGCCCGACACGCCCGCGTCCAGCGCGCGCCGCAGGTAGCCGGCGCGGGCGAAGGTGGTGACGATCACCACCCGCGTGGGCCATTCATGGCGATGGATGCGCTGGGCCAGTTCCAGTCCGGTCAGGCCGGGCATCTCGATGTCGGTGACCAGCAGATCCGGGCGCAGCCGCTGCAGTTCGCGCCAGGCCGATTCTCCGTCGGCGACCGCGCCGACGACCTCGATGTCCGCTTCCAAGTTGAGCAGCGCCGTCAGCGCGCCGCGCACCATCGCCTGATCTTCGGCCAGCAGCACCCGGATCATGCGCGTGGCGATTCCACCGGCTCCGCGGCGTGCGGCATGCGTGTTGTCCTCAGGATTGCGCGGGCAGCAAGGATGCCGCGCCCGGCACCTGCGGCGCCAGGGGGCCCATGGGCAGACTCGCTTCCAGCACCGTCCCGCGCCCGGCGCGGGCATCGATGCGCAGGCAGCCGCCCAACGCTTCCAGCCGCTCGCGCATGCCGCTCAGGCCGTTGCCGGGCACGATGGCGCCGCCGCGACCGTTGTCCTCGATGCGCAGCCTCAGGTGGCCGGCGGCCACTTCCAGTTGCACCCGCGCGGTGCTGGCGCGGGCATGCCGTTGCAGGTTGGTCACGGCTTCGCGCACGGTCAGCGCCAGCACGGTTTCCTGTTCCGGCGACAGCGGCGGAATCTCGGCCGGGCAGGTCAGCACCACGCCGTCGGATTCCAGCAGCAACCGTGCGGATGCGAGTTCGGCGGCCAGACCGGCCGCGCGGATGCCGGTGACCGCGCTGCGCACCTGCGCCAGCGCGTCGCGCGCGACCCGGCTGACCTCGTCGATTTCGCGCCGGGCCGCCACCAGGTCCCGATCCAGCAGCTTGCCGGCGAGATCCGATTTCAGCGCCACCAGCGACAGCGTATGTCCCAGCAGATCATGCAGATCCCGGCCAATGCGCTCGCGTTCGGCCATCGCGGCCAGCCGACGCACTTCCTCGTGGCTGAGCATCAGCGCGGCGTCGGCCTGGGCCTTGCGGGCGAAGCTGATGTTCATCAGCCCCACCGCGAATCCGACCATCAGCGTGCTGGCCAGGTAGATCAGCGGCCAGCCCAGCACCATCCATTCGATCGAATAGGCGGCCAGCAGGGCCAGCATCCAGATCACCGCCGGACGGGTGGCGCCGGTGAACGCCATGAAGGCGCAGGCGTAGATCATGTAGCTCTGCGCACCGGGATTGAACGGCGTCAGCGCGTAGCCCAGCCCGGCCATGCCCAGCGCGTTGAACAGCATGTGGCGGCGATCGCGGTAGTAGGCGCCATGGAACAGCAGCAGGAACACCGCGTAGCTGGCCAGGGTGGGCCACAGCCAGTGCGGGAACGACGCCGGATTGGACATCGGGGTGACGAAGATCCAGATGGACCAGATCAGCATCAGCAGCGGGAACCAGCGCCCCGTGCCGCGCCCGCGCAGTTCGCTGCGCCGCTCATGCAGGTTTGCCAGCGAATTCTCGGACACGGGCGGGAAGTACATGAACACGTGGACCCTCCGAAACGAAACCGGCACTCAGGCCGGACGCGCCAGCCGCCGCCACGCCAGCAGGCCGAAGACGACGGTGACGGCCGCCAGCACGGCCAGGTGCAGGACCAGCGGCTGGCCCGCGTCCTTGCCTACCACCCGCAGGGCGATCTGGGCCAGATGATACGCCGGCCACAGCTGCGCCAGCTGCGACAGCGTGGCCGGCAACATGCCCAGCGGCACCCACAGGCCGGACAGGAAGGCCATCGGCAGATACACGAGGTTGATCACCGCGGGCGCGCCCTGCCCGCCCACGAGACAGCCCAGCCACAGGCCAATCGCGGCGAACGGCAACACGCCCAGCACATTGACCAGCAGCAGCGCGCCCCATTGCCACGGCGACAACGCGACCCCGGCCAGGCCGACGGCGATCAGTGCCAGCAGGATCGACACGACGGTGGCGAAAATCATCGCCATGGCGGTCTTGGCCAGCAGATAGGCGGCTGGCGGCATCGGCAGTGCGCGCTTGAGCGCCAGCAGGCCCTGTTCGCGATCCAGCGCCACGCTGACCCCGAAGCCGAACAGCGCCACGCCCATCACCCCGAACACGCCATAGGTCGCCAGGAAATAGCGCGCGGCCACGTCGCCGCCACGATGGGATCCCAGCAGCACTCCGAACAGCAGGTAGAACAATGCCGGGAACAGCAGCGTGGGCAGGGAGAACGATGGCGTGCGCAACAGGCGCAGGAGTTCGTAGCGGGCTTCCAGCAGGTAGGCGCGCAGCGGCGAATGCGAAGCGACGGTCATGGCGTCCATCACGCGGCCTCCTGTTCGCGGCCCGGCCGGGTCAGGGCGATGAAGGCCTCGGCCAGGCCGGCGCGGGCCACTTCCAGTTCGGTCAGCGCCGCGTCCTCGGCCAGCAGCCGGCGCACCACCGGTTCGGCCAGATCGACGACGATCTCCAGCCGTCCGCCCTCGCGCCGCGCGCTGCGCACCTGCGGCCAACCGGCGACGACGTCCTCCGGCAGCGCGGTCAGGCAGCGGATGCGCCGCTGCGCGACCCGCGCGCGCACTTCGGCCACGCTGCCTTCGGCGACCACGCGACCGGCGTCGATCACGGCGACGCGATCGGCCAGTGCCTCGGCTTCCTCCAGATAGTGGGTGGTCAGCAGCACCGCGCAGCCATCGGCGACCAGTTCGCGGATCGCCTTCCACAAGGTCTGTCGCGCCTCGATGTCCAGGCCGGTGGTGGGCTCGTCGAGGAACAGCAATTGCGGCCGCCCGCAGATCGCCAGCGCGAACTGCACGCGCCGCTGCTGGCCACCGGACAACCGGCCGTAACGGCGTTCCAGCAATCCGTCCAGGCCGGCCATCGCCACGCAGTCGGCCACGCTGCGCGGGGCCGGGTAATAGCTGCGGGTGAGATCCAGCAGCTCGCGCACCTTGAGCGTTTCCGGAATGCCGGCGCTCTGCAGCATCACCCCGATCCGCCGACGCACCGCGGGCGCGCCCGGTGCCTGCCCGAACAGGTGGACGTCGCCGCTGTCGGGAGGTTGCAGGCCCAGCAGGATCGCGATGGCGGTGGTCTTGCCGGCGCCGTTGGGCCCCAGCAGCGCCAGCAGGCGCCCCGGCGCCAGCGCCAGATCCAGTCCGGCCAGCGCGGTGACCGCGCCATGGCGCTTGTGCACGGCCCGCAGGCGGGCCGGCTCGTACTGCGGTGTCTGCGTCTGCATGTGGCGGGGCTCCGGGACAGCGGGGATGGAGACCAATCTAGGCCGCGGATGCCGGGCCCGGCAGTGGCGGTGTTCATGCACAGCGGATGACAGCTGTCACTTGGTCGCAGGGCCCTTGCCGGGCATCCTGTGCCCTCCCCGCCCCGGGAGGCG
Source organism: Pseudoxanthomonas sp. (assembly GCF_024710765.1). Lineage (GTDB taxonomy): Bacteria > Pseudomonadota > Gammaproteobacteria > Xanthomonadales > Xanthomonadaceae > Pseudoxanthomonas_A. The sequence continues at coordinate 15,856 of NZ_JANJUE010000166.1, read as the reverse complement.
GGACGATGTCGCCGGCAAACAGATGACTTCCGGCAACTGGGCCGGGTTAATCTTGCCGGTCACACTTTCCGCTCTCGCCCGTCTGGACAAGCGATGAACAATTCCGCTGATCTGCTGAAGGAACTCCGCATCGATCGCAAGGCCGCGCCGCCGGAACCCCCGTCGCGCCGCGGACTGTGGATCGGGCTGGGCGTGGCGGTGCTGGTCGTGCTGCTGGCGTTCGGCGCCTGGTTCGTGTTCGGGCGTGACAAGGGCATCGAGGTGAAAACCGTCGCGGCCACCGCGATCGGCAATGGCAGCGGTGGCGGTTCGGCCTCGGTGCTGGACGCGACCGGCTACGTGGTCGCGCGGCGCATGGCCACCGTGTCGGCCAAGGTCACCGGCAAGGTCCAGGAAGTGCTGATCGAGGAAGGCATGCGGGTCGAGGAGGGCCAGGTGCTGGCGCGGCTGGAGCCGATCGACGCCGATGCCGAACGCGCCCTGGCCGAGAGCCAGTTGCAGGCCGCGCGCAGTCAGAGCACCGGCGTGCAGGCGCGGCTGAAGGAAGCCGAGGCCAACGTGCGCCGTCTGTCGCAGCTGACCCAGCAGCAGTTGGTCGCGCGCTCGCAGTACGACCAGGCCGTGGCCGAACGCGACGCCCTGCGCGCCGAGGCGCTGACCTCGCAGCGCAACCAGCGCGCTGCCGCCGACCGCCTGCGCATCGCCGACATCGGCAAGGACAACACCGTGGTACGCGCACCGTTCTCCGGCGTGGTGATCGCCAAGGCCGCCCAGCCCGGCGAAATCGTCTCGCCGCTGTCGGCCGGCGGCGGTTTCACCCGCACCGGCATCGGCACCATCGTCGACATGGATTCGCTGGAAGTGGAAGTGGACGTGGGCGAGGCCTTCATCGGCCGGGTGCAGCCGAAGATGCCGGTGGAGGCCACCCTCAACGCCTACCCGGACTGGAAGATTCCGGCCGAGGTCATCGCCATCATTCCCACCGCCGATCGCGGCAAGGCCACGGTGAAGGTGCGCATCGCGATCAAGGTGAAGGACCCGCGCATCGTGCCGGACATGGGCGTGAACGTGAGCTTCCTGGAGACCGAACAGCCGGCCAGGGACGCTGCCCCGCAACCGCAGGGCGTGCGGGTGCCGGCCGCCGCGATCACCGACCGCGGCGGCCAGCAGGTCGCCTTCGTGGTCAACCGCGAGCAGCGTGCCGAACAGCGCGCGCTCCAGGTCGGCATGCTGATGGGCAACGACCGCCAGGTCCGTTCCGGCCTGGCGGCCGGCGAGAACGTCGTACTGGATCCCCCCGCCGAACTGAAGGACGGCGGACGCGTGCGCACGGCCGGCGAGTAATCCCGCCGGCCGCGCGCGCGGCACCAAACCGGACGCGCGAACCCGGTCGAATCCGGGTCTCCCCGTTCGTCATACACCTGTCGGGACCGCCGGCGGCACGCGCCGTGGCCCCGGCGGAGGAATTCCACCACCACGCCGGGACCGCCCGGCCATCGAGGAGTTGCCATGTCGTCCCTGGTTTCGATCCGCAATCTCACCAAGACCTACCAACGCGGTCCGGAGAAGGTCCATGTGCTGCATGGCCTGGATCTGGACATCGGCCGCGGTGACTTCGTCGCCCTGATGGGCCCGTCCGGTTCGGGCAAGACCACCCTGCTCAACCTGATCGGCGGACTGGATTCGCCGACCTCCGGCGACATCGAGATCGATGGCGAGCACATCAACCGGCTCAGCGCCGGGCAGTTGTCGCAATGGCGCAGCCACCACGTCGGCTTCGTGTTCCAGTTCTACAACCTGATGCCGATGCTGACCGCGCAGAAGAACGTCGAGCTTCCGCTGCTGCTGACCAAGCTGGGCGCCGCGCAGCGCAAGCGCAATGCCGAAATCGCCCTGCAGCTGGTCGGCCTGGCCGAACGCAAGTCGCACCGCCCGAACGAGCTGTCCGGCGGCCAGCAGCAGCGCGTGGCGATCGCGCGGGCGATCGTGTCCGACCCCACCCTGCTGATCTGCGACGAGCCGACCGGTGACCTGGACCGCCAGTCGGCGGAGGAAATCCTGGGCCTGTTGCAGACGCTCAACCGCGAGCATGGCAAGACCATCGTGATGGTGACCCACGATCCCAAGGCAGCGGAATACGCGTCGCACACGCTGCATCTGGACAAGGGAACCCTGGTCGAACAAGTGCAACACGCCTGAGCGCGGGAGCGTCTGCCATGAAATATCTCCATCTGATCTGGGCGGAACTGTTCCGCCGCAAGACGCGCACCATCCTCACCCTGGTCTCGATCCTGGCCGCGTTCCTGCTGTTCGGCATGCTCAACGGCGTGCGCGAGAGCTTCGATCAGGCCGGGCAGAGCGCGCAGGGCGCCAAGCGACTGCAGACCGGTTCGCGGCTGTCCTTCATCGACACCCTGCCGCTGTCGCTCAACGACCGCATCGCGCGTACCGACGGTGTCACCGCGGTCACCTACGCCAACTGGTTCGGTGGCGCCTACCAGGACGCGCGCAACCAGATTTTCAGCTTCGCGGTGGCGCCGAACTACCTGGACCTCTATCCGGAAATCGAAGTGGATCCGGCCCAGCGCCAGGCCTTCGCCCAGACCCGCACCGGCATCCTGGTCGGCGAGGGGCTGATGAAGCGCTTCGGCTGGAAGGTCGGGCAGAAGATTCCATTGCTGTCGACCATCTTCCCCAACCGCGACGGCAGCAAGAACTGGTCGTTCGACATCGTCGGCGTGATGAAGCCCAAGGACAAGGCCGCCGGCGGCTGGTACGACCAGATGCTGCTGATGCACTGGAAGTACTTCGACGAATCCTCACCCTACAACCGCGGCTCGGTGGGCTGGTACGTGAGCGGCGTGGGCGACGTCAACCAGGCCGACCGCGTGGCCAAGGCGATCGATGCGCTGTCGGCCAACTCCGATCATGAAACCAAGACCCAGACCGAAGCGGCGGCCACGGCCTCGTGGATGAAGCAGATGGCCGACATCGGCCTGATCGTCGGTTCGATCATGGGCGCGGTGTTCTTCACCCTGCTGCTGCTTACCGGCAACACCATGGCCCAGGCGGTGCGCGAGCGCATCCCGGAACTGGCGGTGCTCAAGACGCTGGGTTTCAGCAACGGCAGCGTGCTGGCGCTGGTGCTGGCCGAATCGGTGCTGCTGGTGCTGATCGGCGGCGTGCTGGGCCTGGGCCTGGCGGCGTTGCTGGGACCGGTGTTGTCCGCCGGCAGCGGCGGCGTGATCAACATGCCGCCGGTGGGCGCGCGCAGCTGGGCGATGGGACTGGGCCTGATGCTCGCCATCGGTTTGCTGGTGGGTGCGCTGCCCGCGCTGCGGGCGATGCGCCTGAACATCGTCGACGCCCTGACCGGCCGATAGGAGCACACACATGGGTATTCTCAAATCATTCCTGCGCGGTCTGGGCCTGTTCCTGCTGGTCATCGTCGGCATCGGCGCGTGGCTGGCCCTGCCGTGGCCGTTCCTGCTCGGGCTGGTGGTGATCTTCCTGGCCTGGATGTTCTTCACCCGGCGCGGTCGCCAGACCGGTTCGGTCACCCAGGTGGGGCTGAGCACGCTCGGCCAGCGCATCGGTTCGTCGTCGGTGATCGTGATCGGCATCGCCGGCGTGGTCGCGGTGCTGGTGGCGCTGCTGGCGATGGCCGAGGGCTATCGCGAGACGCTGCGCAAGAGCGGTGGCGAGGACAGCGCGATCGTCCTGCGTGGCGCTTCCGCGGCGGAAGTGATGTCCACGCTGATGCATGACAGCGTCAACGTCATCAGCCAGGCGCCGGGCATCGCCCGTGATGCGCAGGGACGTGCGCTGGTGTCGCCGGAACTGGTGGTCGCGGCCAACCTGCCGATCAAGGGCGGCCTGCCCGACGAGGACGGCAGCGTGCAGTTGCGCGGCGTCGGTGAAGCCGCCTGGACGGTGCGCCCGAACACGAAGATCATCGCCGGCCGCAAGTTCGCCACCGGCCGCCGCGAGCTGGTCGCTGGCAGCGGCGCGCAGCGCCAGTTCGCCGGGCTGGAGCCGGGCAAGCAGATCCGGCTGGGCAACCAGACCTGGGACGTGGTCGGCATCTTCCACTCCGGCGATGCGATGGACTCGGAACTGTGGGGCGACGCGGAAGTGGTGGCCACCACCTACCGCCGCGGCAGCTCGCGCACCTCGGTGACCGCCAAGCTCGTCAACGCCGAAGCGTTCAAGGGCTTCAAGGAAACCCTGTCCAAGGATCCGCGCCTGGACGTGGACGCCAGCACCACGCTGGAGTACTTCAGCAAGCAGTCCGAAGGCATGACCAAGGTGATCCGGATCATCGGCATGGTGGTCGGCGGCATCATGGCCATCGGCGCGGTGTTCGGCGCGCTCAACACCATGTTCGCCACCGTCGCCACCCGCGCCCGCGAAATCGCCACGCTGCGCGCGATCGGTTTCCGCGGCGTGCCGGTGGTGGTCGCGGTGATGCTGGAGACCATGCTGCTGGCGCTGCTGGGGGGATTGTTGGGCGGCGTGCTGGCCTGGCTGATATTCAACGGTTTCACCGCCTCCACGATTGCCGGCGGCGTCGGGCAGTTGACCTTCGAGTTCAAGGTTTCGCCGGAGGTGCTGTGGACCGGCATCAAGTGGGCACTGGCGATCGGTTTCGTCGGCGGCCTGTTCCCGGCCCTGCGCGCGGCACGGCTGCCGGTGACCGAGGCCCTGCGAGCGGCCTGAGCCTGCGCGCCATGCAGTTCGAAAACGGCCGGCTCTCGCCGGCCGTTTTCCTTTCAGGCGCCGGGTGTTACCGCCGGATCGATCCAGCCACGCGCGCACGCCTCGCGCAGATCCGCGGGGGTATCCAGATCCCGGCTCAGTTCCGGCGCATCCAGCAAGGCGATGCGTTCCCGTCCGCGTGCCGCGAGCAGGCCGCGCAGGCCACGATCGCCGGTCAGGCCTGATGCCTGCGCCAGCAGATCCGCCGGGACCAGCGCCGGTACCCCGCACGCATCGCCATGCCGGGTCGCGGCACATCCCTGCGCGGCGAAACCTTCGCTCAGCGCGCGCAGATGCGCGGCCTCCAGGGCCGGCTGGTCGCAGATCAGCAGCAGGCAGGGGCGCGATGCATTCATGAGCACGCTCGCCGCCAGGCGCAGGCTGCTCGCCAGGCCTTCTTCCCAGTCGGCATTGCGATGGATGTCCACCGGCAGGCCATCCGCCGCCGCCGCCACGGCGTCGGCATCGCTTCCCACGATCAACAGCAGGCGTTGCGGCATGGTGGTCGCGGCCAGCCGCGCGCAGCGATGCACCAGTGTTTCGCCATCGCGGGTGAGCAGTTGCTTCGGTTGGCCGAGCCGGCGGCTGCCGCCGGCGGCCAGCACCACCGCATCGTGCGCGAAGGTCATGCCGGTTCGCCGGCCAGCACCGCCTGCAACTGCGCGGCGATGCTCAGGGCGATCGCTTCCGGCCCCTGCCCGCCCAGGCGCAGGCCGATCGGCGACCGCAGGCGATGGCGCAGGCGTTCGCGCACGTCGCCTGGCAGCACCTTGAACAGATCGTCGCGGCGGCGGCCCGGCCCGAGCAGGCCGATGAAGGGCAGTCCGGTGTCCGCCAGCGCCGCCAGCGCTTCGCGATCCAGTTCGAAATGGTGGTGCATCACCAGCGCAGCGTCGTGGTCACTGGCGCGCAACGCCGCGTCCGTGGGCGACACCTCCCAGGCCTGGTCGGCCAGCGCCGCCGCGGGCCGCCAGCGGGGGCGCCGTTCGGCCACGGTGACCCGCCAGCCCAGTTCGCGCAGCCACGGCACCAGCAAGGGTGTCTCCGGCCCGGCGCCGCAGATCAGCACCCTCGGCGCGGCGCGGATCGCGAGCGTGTAAGCGGCCTGGCGCGGCGCCTCGGCCGGTGGGGCGGTCGGCAGCCGCCATTGCGCCGACTGCTCGTGCAGGCGCACCTGGAGATCGCCTGCGGCGGACAACGTCCAGTGCAGCGCGGCACTGCCCTGCCGCCAGGCGTCCAGCAGCGTTGCCAATCCATCCAGCCTGGCCAGCGGCAGCAGCGCCAGGTGCAGGCGTCCGCGGCAACCCACCGCCGATCCGGACAGCAGGTCTTCGTCGTCGCGGGTGTCGATGTCCATCCAGTCCAGCGTGCCCGCCTCGGCCGCGGCCTGTGCGCGGCGCTGGATATCCGGCTCCAGGCAGCCGCCGCTCAGCCAGCCGACCTGGCCGTCGCGGCCACCGAAGAGGGCCATCGCGCCGGCATGCGCATAGGTGGACCCCTCGGTGTCCATGACGATTGCCAGTGCCGCACCGGCGTCGCCGATCGCCATGGCCCGCATGGCGGCTTCCAACACCTTGCGCTGGCTGGACATGGGGCTCCGAAAAAAGGTCGCCGGACGGCTTGGCAATGTCGCATCCGCGGGCGTAATGTGCCAACTCCCCCGCCGACGCCAGGGAACGAACATGAAGCTGCATGTGAATGGTTCCGAGCACGACGTCGAAGCACCACCCGACATGCCGCTGCTCTGGGTCCTGCGGGACCTGATGAAACTCACCGGCACCAAGTTCGGTTGCGGCATCGCCCAATGCGGCGCCTGCACCGTGCATATCGACGGCACGCCGCTGCGTGCCTGCGTCACCCCGGTGTCCGCGGTGGCCGGCAAGAAGATCACCACCATCGAAGGGCTGTCGCCGGACGGACGCCATCCGGTGCAGCAGGCGTGGGCGGAGCTGGACGTCGTGCAGTGCGGCTACTGCCAGTCCGGCCAGATCATGACCGCCGCCGCGTTGCTGGCGGTGGTGCCCAGTCCGAGTGATCAGGACATCGACCAGGCGCTGGCGGGCAACCTCTGCCGCTGCGGCACCTATCCGCGCATCCGCGCGGCGGTGCATCGCGCGGCGCAGCTGGGCAAGGCCTGATTCTTCTCTTCCCCCGCCGGGCCATCCGGCCCGGTGCCTGATCGGAGAACGTTCGTGGACGCCAAGCCTGCGGATTCCGTCGCTTCCTCTTCCCGCCGCCAGTTCCTCAAGGCCGGCGCCGTCCTCGGCGGTGGCCTGGTCATCGGTTTCGTGGTGCCGGCCGCCGGTCGCTTCGCGCTGGCGCAGAACGCCACGGCGCCGGTCGCGGTGGCACCGTTCGCGCCCAATGCGTTCCTGCGCATCGCCGCCGACGACAGCATCACCGTGCTGCTGTCGCACTCGGAAATGGGCCAGGGCATCTGGACCACCCTGCCGATGCTGATCGCCGAGGAACTGGATGCTGACTGGACGAAAATGAAGGTCGAGCATGCGCCCGCCGCGCCGGCCTACGCGCACACCGCCTTCGGCATGCAGATGACCGGCGGCTCGACCAGCACCTGGTCCGAATTCGATCGCTACCGCATGGCCGGCGCCACCGCGCGCGCGATGTTGCTGCAGGCCGCCGCGCAGCGCCTGGGCGTGCCGGTGGCGGATCTGAAAACCGAGAACGGCGCCGTGGTCCAGGGCGATCAGCGGCTGCGCTACGGCGACCTGGCCGATGCGGCCGGACAGCTGAAGGCCCCGGATCCGAAAACGCTGACGCTCAAGGATCCCAAGGACTGGAAACTGATCGGGAAGGGCGCCAAGCGCCTGGACACGCCTGAGAAGATCACCGGTCGCGCGATCTTCGGCATGGACGTGCAGTTCGACGGCCTGCTGACCGCCGTGGTCGCGCGCGCGCCGGTGTTCGGCGGCACGGTGAAATCGTTCGACGCCACCGCCGCCAGGGCGGTACCCGGCGTGCGCGACGTCGTGCAGGTGCCGAGCGGCGTGGCGGTGATCGCCGGTCACTACTGGGCCGCGTTGCAGGGCCGCAATGCGCTGAAGGTGGACTGGGATCGCGGTCCGCACGCGGATCTGGACAGCGCGCGGTTGCGCGAGCAGTTCGCCGCGCAGGCGCGCACGCCCGGACCGGTGGCCGTGCAGGCCGGCGATGCCGCCGCGGCGATGGCGCAGGCGGCCAAGGTGGTGGAAGTCGAATACAGCGTGCCCTATCTGGCGCATGCGCCGATGGAACCGCTGAACTGCACGGTGAAGATCGCCGCGGACGGTTGCGATATCTGGACCGGCACCCAGTTCCAGACCGTCGACCAGCAGGTCGCCGCGCGCATCACCGGCCTGAAGCCGGAGCAGATCCGCATTCACACCACCTTCCTCGGCGGCGGTTTCGGCCGGCGCGCGACGCCGGTGTCGGACTTCGTGTCCGAAGCGGTGGAAGTGGCCAAGGCCGCCAGGGCGCCGGTCAAGACGGTGTGGCCGCGCGAGGACGATGTGCGCGGCGGCTACTATCGCCCGGCCTACGTGCAGCGGGCGAAGGTCGGCCTGGGCGCGGACGGTACGCCGGTGGCCTGGCAGCAGGTGATGGTCGGCCAGTCGATCACCGCCGGCACGCCGTTCGAACCATTCACGATCAAGAACGGCATCGACGCCACTTCGGTCGAGGGCGTGGCCGACTCGCCGTACGTGCTCGGCACGCCCGCGCACCGGGTGGATCTGCATTCGCCCAAGACCGGCATCCCGGTGCTGTGGTGGCGTTCGGTGGGACACAGCTACAACGGCTTCGTGATGGAAAGCCTGGTCGACGAACTGGCGCATGCGGCCGGGCAGGATCCACTGGCTTACCGCCAGCGCCTGCTGAAGGATCATCCGCGCCATCTGGCCGCGCTGAATCTGGCGGCGGAGAAGTTCGGCTGGGGCAAACCGGCGGCGAAGGGACGCGGTCACGGCATTGCGGTGCATGAATCCTTCGGCAGCTACGTCGCGCACGCGGCGGAAGTGTCGGTCGATGACGGCGTCATCAAGGTCCATCGCGTGGTCTGCGCGATCGACTGCGGACTGGCGGTGAACCCGGACAACGTCAAGGCGCAGTTGGAGAGCGGACTGGCGTTCGGCCTGGGCGCCGCGCTGCACGGGCGCATCACCTTCAAGGACGGCGAAGTGGAGCAATCCAATTATCACGACTATCCGGTGCTGCGGCTGCCGGAGATGCCGGTGGTCGAAGTGCACATCGTGCCCAGCACGGACAAGATGGGCGGCGTCGGCGAGCCCGGCACGCCGCCGATCGCGCCGGCAGTCGCCAATGCGGTGTTCGCCCTCACCGGCCAGCGCCTGCGCGATCTGCCCTTCACCCTGGCACCCGCCGCCAAATCCGCCTGAGGACCCGACGATGCGCGCCGCCGCCCTCTTTCCCATCGCCGCGCTGACGCTGCTGCTGGCCGCCTGCGGCCCGCGCATCAGCGCCGAACAGAAGGCGCAGGCCCTGCAGGCCTTCGCCACCGTCGAGCAGGTGTTCCAGCATCCACGCTGCAGCAACTGCCACATTCCGGGCGATCAACCGTTGCAGTTCGACAGCCAGACCCCGCACATGATGAACGTGGTGCGCGGCCCCGAAGGCAAGGGTGCGCCCGGGCAACCCTGTTCGACCTGCCACGGCGAGGCCAATCCGCCCGCCGGCTACAGCGCGCATGCGCCGCCGGGCGCACCGCATTGGCAGCTGCCGCCGCCGGATCACAAGATGGCCTGGATCGGTCTGCCGGCCGCCGAGCTGTGCGCGATGATCCAGGATCGCAAGCGCAACGGCGATCGCGACATGCCCGCGCTGATCAAGCACGTCAGCGAGGACAAGCTGGTGCTGTGGGGCTGGAATCCCGGCGGCAGCCGCGCGCCGGTGCCGGTGCCGCACGATCGGTTCGTCGCCGCCTTCAGGACCTGGGCCGACGCCGGCGCGCCCTGCCCGTCCCGGTAGGGCCGGGCTGGCCCGGCTGTCGTTGCCATCGCACGGGCCCGCACCGCGCTCGCGGCGCGGTGCACCCTTGGGCCAACCGCCCCCCTCCAGGCAAATCCCGGCTTAACCGTCATCTTTTTGTCATCGTTCTGCGATAGCAGCGGCCGCGCGACGCCGGTAAGGTGCGCGACCGCTGTCCCTCCCCCCGATGATCGCCATGCTGCTGCGCCTGATCGCGCTGGCCTGCGTCTGCCTGTCGCTGGTCGGCTTCACCACTGCCCATCTGCCCGCCCTGTCGCTGGGCGAACGCCTGGCCGCGCCCGGCGGCGTGTCGCCGTTGCTGCCGCGCGCGCGCATCGAGGCGATGTATGCGCGGTTGCCGCATCGCGAAGGCTTCGTGCCGGTCAACGGCGTGCCGCTGTACTGGCGCGCCATCGATCCGGGCGACTACGGACTGCGTTATCGCTATGCCGGCGGCACCGCCGACAACCGCATGGACTTCCAGCTCGACTTCAACGGCCCGGCGAAACTGTCGCCACGCGCGCCGCGTGGCACCGTCGTGCTGCTGCACGGCTGGATGATGGATGGCGGCTCGCTGCTGCCATGGGCGCTGGAACTGGCCCAGGCCGGCTACCGCACCATCAGCGTGGATCTGCGCAACCACGGCCGCTCCGGCGCCGCGCCGTCCGGCTACGGCACCCGCGAGGGCCAGGACGTGGTGGCGATGCTGCGCGCACTGCGCGAGCGCGGCGAGGTCACCGGCCCGCTGCACGTGATGGGCGTGTCCTACGGCGCGGCCACCGCGATCTTCACCGCCCGCGATCTCGGCGTGCAGGCCGGCGGCGTGGTGGCGATGGAATCGTTCGACAACGCCGGCAGCGCGATCCGCGACATGGTCCCGCACATGCTCACCCGGCCGGCGTCCAACTGGCGCGATCGGCTGGCCCTGCCACTGGCGCGCTGGCGCTACAGCGGCGACAGCCTCGACGTGGCGATCGCCCAGGCCGACCGCAAGCTCGGCCTGGATCTGGACCGGGTCGATGTCGGCGCGGCACTGGCGCAGGCGCCGGCCTGCGTGCTGCTGGTCCACGGCGACGCCGACCAGCACATCCCGGTCGCGCATGGCCGGCTGCTCGCGGCCGCGTCGAAGCGCGCCCGCTACCTGGAAATCGCCGGCGAGGATCACCTGAGTCTGCCGATGCGGCTGGATCGGCTCGCCCCGACCGTGATCGACTGGTTCAACCGCACGCCGACGGCAACGCCGGCCTGCCCGCAACCGCTGCCTCCCGGTCGCGCCTGAGCGCGGCGCCTTACTCGGTGACCGCGGCCGGCACCACCGGCCGCTGGCGCGAACGCCACAGGCCATCGGCGGCGAAGATCAGCAGGCCGGTCCAGATGGCGGCGAAGCCGAACGCCTGCGCGGCGCCGAACGGTTCGCGGAACACGAACACGCCGATCAGGAACTGGATGCTCGGCGCCACGTACTGCAGCAATCCGACCACCGTCAGCGGAATCCGGCGCACGCCATAGGCGAAGCCGATCAGCGGAATGGCGGTGACCACGCCGCCGAAGATCAGCAGCAGATCGATGCGCCAGCCCCAGCCCTGCAGGAAACCGCCGCCGTGGCCGTTCTCGCCCCAGGCGACGAACGCCAGCGCCGGCAGGAACAGGTAGAGGCTTTCCACGCCCAGCCCGGCCACGGCGTCGACCGCCACCAGTTTGCGTACCAGTCCATACAGGCCGAACGAGAGCGCCAGTCCCAACGCGATCCACGGCGGCGAACCGGCCTGCCAGGTCAGCCAGGCCACACCGGCCAGGGCGAAGCCGACCGCGATCCATTGCGGGCGGCTCAACCGTTCGCGCAGCACCAGCACGCCCAGCAACACGTTGAGCAAGGGATTGATGAAGTAGCCGAGGCTGGTTTCGACCACGTGGCCGGCGTTGACCGCCCAGATGTACAGGCCCCAGTTGAAGGCGATGAGCAGGCTGCTCAGGCCCAGCGCGGCGAACGCGCGCGGTTGCGCGCGCACCGCGCGCAGCCAGCCCAGGCCGTTCTTCAGCGCCAGCCAGCCCACCACCAGCAGCGCGCTCCAGACGATGCGATGGGCGATGATCTGGAACGAGGGCACGAGCTTGAGCAGGTGCCAGTACAGCGGCACCACGCCCCAGATGACGAACGTCAGGACGGTGATCACCAGTCCCTTGCGATCGATGGCGGCCTGGCTCATGCGCGCTTCGCCTTCGCCAGGGTGATGACCACCACGCCCAGCAGGATCATCGCCATCGCGCCCAGGTCATGCGCGCTGAAACTCTCGTGGGCGATCCACGCGCCCAGCGCCACCGCGATCACCGGATTGATGTAGGCATAGCTGCCGGCCACCGCCGGCCGCACGTTGTGCAGCAGCCAGACATAGGCGCTGAAGGCGACGATGGAACCGAACATCGCCAGATAGCCGACCGCCAGCGTGCCCTGCAGGGTCGGCCAGCCAGTGAAGCGCTCGCCGATCGCCGCGCCCACCACCAGCATGATCACGCCGCCGCAGATCATCTGCGCGGCCGCGGACATGAAGGGGGTCGGCAAATCCCGCCCGCGGCTCCAGACCGAACCGTAGGCCCAGGCGATCGGCGCGATCAGCAGCATGATCAGGCCCTTGGGACTGGCGGTCAGCGCGCTGCCGGAATTGAGCCAGACCACGCCCAGGAAACCGATCACGATGCCAGCCCACTCGGCGCGGCTGGGATGCTGCCCGCGCATCGCGCCGAACAGGCCCATCCACAACGGCATCGACGCCACCGCGACCGCCGCCAGGCCCGAGGACACGGTCTGCTCGGCCACGCATACGAAGCCGTTGCCGAACAGCAGCAGCGCCACCGCCATGAACGCCAGGTTCTTCCACTGCGCGCCGGTCGGCGCGGCATAGCCGCGCCAGCGCAGCACCGCGTACATCAACGTGCCGGCGACGATGAAGCGACCACCGGCCATCAGCAGTGGCGGGTAGCCGCCTTCCAGGGCCAGGCGGATGCCGAGATAGGTGGAACCCCAGACGACATAGACCAGGGCCAGGGCGACGACGACGGCGACACCACCGCGCGCGGGCGCGGCGGTGCTGGAGGTGGAGGAGTTCATGGGGGGAGCGCCAAGCGTATTGGGACTTATTCTAGGACAGTGCCGAAGGCCGCGGCGTGACACCACCATTGAAAGGTTTCACGGTCCGCCTTTCATCTGGCTCAAGTCTCCCCGCGTCAGGCGTTGCAGGAACGACGTGAGTCGCGACCGTAAAACGTCCCTTCCTCCCAGCGTCGCCGCAAGTTCCGCGGCGTCCCGTCCCCGCTCCCGCCACGGAGCCTCGAACAAAAAAAGCGCGGCCCGGAGGCCGCGCTTTTTCACCTCTTCGGAACCACGCCGACTCAGTCCGCCCAGCGCCCCGGCCCGGTGGATTCCGGCAGCACCTGCGCCGACAGCTTGCGGTCCTGGTTCAACACGTCGATGGCATCGCCCAGGATCGCGGCCGACTCGCGCAGCAGCGGATCCGGGCGCTTGTCGACCAGCTTCTCGCGGGCGGCGTCCTTGACGATATCGCGCTCGCTCGCCCCCAGGCCGTCGTCGGCCAGGTCATCGGCCAGCGGGTCCAGGGCCAGTCCCAGCGCCTTGCGCTCGGCCTGGCGGGCCTTGAACTGCGCGTCCTGTTTCTCGCGCTCGGCGCGGCGCTCGGCCTCGTTGAGCGAGACATACTTCTTGGCCGCCTCGGCGCGGAACTGCGCCACGTCCTCCAGCCTCCACTGGAATTCCTTGTCCTTCAGCACGCGGGCGGCATGCAGGGACTCCAGCTTCGGCAGCAGCGGCGCGAAGTTGCCGTACTGGGTATGCGGCACGGCGGCGATGCGGGTCCACGGCAGCGCGTTGTCGTAGGTGCTCTCGCCGTACTCGCTGGCGTCCACGCTCACCGGGAAGGCGATGTCCGGCACCACGCCCTTGTGCTGGGTGCTGCCGCCGGCCACCCGGAAGAACTGGGCGATGGTCAGCTTGACCTGGCCGAAGCGCGCGGTCTCGTTGGCCGGCCAGCGATCCAGATCGACCATGTTCTGCACGGTGCCCTTGCCGAAGCTGGTCTCGCCGATCACCAGGCCGCGGCCGTAATCCTGGATGGCGCCGGCGAAGATTTCCGAAGCCGAGGCCGAGCCACGGTTGATCAGCACCGCCAACGGACCGTCCCAGGCCACGCCCGGCTTGCGATCACTGTTGACCGTCACGCGGCCGCCGGATTCACGCACCTGCACCACCGGCCCCTTGTCGATGAACAGGCCGGTCAGTTCGACCGCCTCGTCCAGCGAACCGCCGCCATTGCTGCGCAGGTCCATCACCACGCCATCGACGTCCTGGGTCTTGAACTGGGCCAGCAGCTTGGCGATGTCGCGGGTCGCGGAGGTGAAGTCGTTGGGATTGCGGCGGCGGCCCTCGAAATCCTGGTAGAACGCCGGCAGCTTGATCACGCCGATGCGCCGCTGCGACTCGCCGTTGGCGCCAGGCAGCGTAATGGTCTCGGCCTTGGCCGCCTGCTCCTCCAGCTTGACCTTCTGGCGGGTGATGGTGACCTGGGCGTGCTTGCCGTCGATGCCGGATTCGACCGGGATGTACTCGATGCGGACCTGGGTGTCCTTCTTGCCGCGGATCTGGGCGACGACGTCGTCGATGCGCCAGCCGATCACGTCGGTCATCTGGCCGGACCTGCCCTGGCCGACCGCGACGATGCGATCGCCGACCTTGAGCTTGCCGCTCAGGTCCGCCGGGCCGCCGGGGACGATCTCGCGGATCGCCACCAGGTCGTCCTGCCGCTGCAGCACCGCGCCGATGCCTTCCAGCGAAAGCGACATCGACTGGTTGAAGTTCTCGGCGGTGCGCGGGGTGAAGTAATCGGTGTGCGGATCGATCGCGCTGGTGTAGCTGTTGAGGAAGGCCTGGAACACGTCCTCGCTCTTGAATTCGTCGACCGTGCGCTGCAGGTTGGCGTAGCGCTTGTCCAGGGTCTTGCGGATGTCCTCGGGCTTCTTGCCGGCCAGTTTCAGGCGCAGCCAGTCGTTCATCACCGACTTCTTCCAGATCGCATCCAGTTCCTGGGTGCTGGCGGCCCACGGCACGTCCTTGCGGTCGTACTCCCAGCGTTCGTTGCCGCTGAAGTCGAAGTCCTGCTTGAGCAGCGACCGCGCATAGGCGACGCGCTGCTGCACGCGCTGGCGATAGATGGTGAAGACGTCGTAGGCCGGATCCAGCTCGCCGCTGCGGATCGCGTCGCCCATCCGCGCCTGGTAGGGCGCGAACTTGGCCACGTCGGCGGCGGTGAAGAACTGCTTGCCGCCGTCCAGCGCCTCCAGGTAGCGCTTGAAGATGTCCGCCGACAATGTTTCATCCAGCGCGCGCGGGCGATAGGCGTAGCGGCTGTCGGACAACAGGCCGTACACCAGCTTGGAGGTGGTGGCCTGATCCGCGGTGGGCGCGGTCGGCAGCGCGACGCGGTTGTCGCCATCGCCACGCGCCAGCAGCGCCAGCGGCGAGGCCAGCGCCAGGGACAGCAGGAGGACGGCGGGGACTTTCTTCACTTTCATCGGGTACTCGCGGCCGGGAGGCCTTGCTGGAGAACGGCGGGGAATCTGACAACCAGACAGTGCCCAAAGTTGCGGCGCTTGTCATCCCTGTCTTTCGGCAGGCCGAACGGCCCGCCGAAAGAGACCCTAACCCCGGGCCCGTAGAGAAAAGTGAACCTGTTTCGGCTGGCCGTCCGTCGGCCGCCAACGGTTCAGCCGGCAGCCGTGTTGCGGGCGCTGGCGGCCGCCTCGGCCGCCTGGCGATCGGCGTGGTAGGAGGAACGCACCAGCGGACCGGAAGCGACATGGCTGAAACCCAGCTCGTTGCCGTAGAGCTCCAGTTCCTTGAACTCCTCCGGGGTCCAGTAGCGCATCACCGGATGGTGGTGCGCGGTCGGCTGCAGGTACTGGCCGATGGTGACCATTTCCACGTCGTGGGCGCGCAGATCGCGCAGGGTGGCCTTCACCTGCTCCATGGTCTCGCCCAGGCCCAGCATGATGCCGGACTTGGTCGGGATGGCCGGATGCTGCTGCTTGAACTTCTGCAGCAGGGTCA
>NZ_JANJUE010000128.1 GCF_024710765.1 Pseudoxanthomonas sp. | reverse complement strand
CCGATCAAGCTGGCCTTCTTCGCCGCCATGTTCCTGACCGCGCCGTGGCTGCTGTACCAGGCCTGGGGTTTCGTCGCGCCCGGCCTGTACCGCCACGAGAAGCGGCTGGCGTTTCCGCTGCTGGTCTCGTCCATCGCGTTGTTCTACGCCGGCTGTGCGTTCGCCTATTTCCTGGTGCTGCCCGGCGTCTTCCACGCGTTGATGATGTTCACCCCGGACATCGTCACCATCGCGCCGGATCCCGGCAAATACCTGGACTTCGTGCTGGTGATCTTCCTGGCCTTCGGCGTGAGCTTCGAGTTGCCGGTGGCGCTGGTGATCCTGGCCCTGCTGGGCTGGGTTACGCCGACGCAGCTGCGCCAGGGGCGCGGTTACGCGGTGGTCGGCATCTTCATCCTGGCCGCCGTCATCACCCCGCCGGACGTGGTTTCGCAGCTGATGCTGGCGATTCCGATGTGCCTGCTGTACGAGGCCGGCATCATCGCCGCGCAGTGGGTCGCGCCCAAACCCGACCGCGACGATTCGCGCACGCCGCGCGACGCCTGAGCGCGCACGCTTGCGCCTGAATTCCTCTCCACATCGCTGAAGACGGGCGCCGGATCCATTCACGGTAGGCCGCTGCGAAGGTTCATCCTGGCTTTGCCAGACTCGACCGCGCTGTTGCGAACGAGAAGGAAAATCGATGAAAAAACGTCTGGGCACGCTCGGCCTGCTGGGCCTGCTGACGGCCTGCCAGCCGGAACACCCCGTTGAGACCGCGCACGCCACGCCCGCTCCGCCGGTCGCGCCGCCACCGGTTTCCGATGCCCAGGCGTCACGCATCGCCCTGCAGGCCCAGTTCGTCGACGAGGCCCTGGGCGTGGCGATCCTGCCGTTGCCCGGTTTCACCCTGCGGCGTGATTTCCGCCGCGACTACCTGGCGACCGACGACTGGAAAACCTTCGCCGAACCGGACAGTCGCGGCAAGGCCGTGGCCGCGCTGGTCCTGGACGGCTCCAACGAGATCACCGCGGCGGAAGTGCGGCTGGGTGTCAGCGACGATCCCGATGCGGTGGCCGCCTGCCTGGAGGTCTCCGACTCGGCGCTGCCTTCCCCGCGCGACGAGATCCGCGTCGACGGCCAGCCGTTCCGTCATTTCCGCGCCAGCGATGCCGCCATGAGCCACTACCTGACCGTCGACGCCTATCGCGCGGTGCGCCAGGACCGCTGCTACGCGATCGATCTGCTGATCGTCGGCACCCGTCCGGAAGTCTACGATCCGCCGCGCACGCCGCCGTTCGACACCGCCACCGCGCAGGCGTGGCTGCGCGAGGCATTGGCCGCCATCCGCTTCGTGAAGTAGCTGATCCGTGAAACGCCTGCCACTGCGAGAGGCGGCGTTCCACAGCTGGCGCGGCACCACATTTGGTGTTGACGCTCACATTCCCCCCCACTATCTTGTGGCCGTCGGTTCTCCCGGTCGCACGCCGGGGGATGAAAAGGGAAGCCGGTCGAATGCCGGCGCTGCCCCGCAGCGGTAGGTGGAAACGAACCCGTCATTGGCACTGAGGCGCCCTGCCTTGGGAAGCGACGGGCTAGGAGGAAGCGAGGCTTCCGCGTCCACGAGTCCGAAGACCTGCCGACAGCCGCGCGCCGCACACCGCGCGGTGCCGGCCGCGGAATCTCCGGGGGGAGATGGCTGGTGAAGCAGGCCCGCCGTCCGTCGTTCCGGTCGCGGCCCCTGCGACGCCGCTTCCCCACCCTGTTGCTCCATCCGGCCTTCCGCTGCCTGCGAGGGACAGGCCGCCGCGTGCATCACGCATGGAGGAAGCCCCGTGGCCCCGACCGATACCGCCGTCGCCGAAACCGACGTCCCCCCGTCCCAGAAGGACGCATTCCTGTTGACCCCGCCGCCCACCGCCACCGCGATGAGCGTGACCAAGCGCAACGGCAGCCGCGAGCCGGTGGATCTGAACAAGATCGTCCGCGCCGTGCAGCGCAGCTGCGAGGGCCTGCACGCCATCGACCCGATGCGGGTGGCCACCCGCACCATCTCCGGCCTGTACGACGGCGCCAGCACGCGCGAACTGGACGAACTGTCCATCCGCACCGCCGCGCTGCTGACCGCCGAGGAGCCCGAATACAGCCGGCTGGCCGCGCGCCTGCTGGCCAGCTACATCGCCAAGGAAGTGACCGGGCAGGAAATCCACGCGTTCTCGCAGTCGGTCGCGCGCGGCCACGAGGTCGGCCTGATCAACGATCGCCTGCTGAACTTCGTGCAGACCAACGCGCGCAAGCTCAACGACGCGCTGGACGCCTCGCTGGATCTGCACTTCGACTACTTCGGCCTGCGCACCCTGTACGACCGCTACCTGCTGCGCCACCCGCATACCCGCAAGGTCATCGAGACCCCGCAACAGTTCTTCCTGCGCATCGCCTGCGCGCTCAGCGAGGATGTCGCCGAGGCGCTGGGGCTGTACCGCCGCATGGGCAACCTGGACTACCTGCCCAGTTCGCCAACCCTGTTCAACGCCGGCACCACCCACGAACAGCTGTCCTCGTGCTTCCTGCTGGACTCGCCGCAGGATTCGCTGGAATCGATCTACCAGAAGTACGGCGACATCGCCCAGCTGTCCAAGTTCAGCGGCGGCATCGGCGTGAGCTATACGCGGGTGCGTTCGCGCGGCTCGCTGATCAAGTCGACCAACGGCCATTCCAACGGCATCGTGCCGTGGCTGAAGACGCTGGATTCCTCGGTCGCGGCGGTCAACCAGGGCGGCAAGCGCAAGGGCGCGGCCTGCGTCTACCTGGAAACCTGGCATGCCGACATCGAGGATTTCCTGGAGCTGCGCGACAACACCGGCGATGAGTCGCGCCGCACCCACAACCTCAACCTGGCCAACTGGGTGCCGGATCTGTTCATGAAGCGGGTGGAGGCGGATCAGGAATGGTCGCTGTTCGATCCGCGGGTGGTGCCGGAACTGACCGACCTCTACGGCGAGGCGTTCGAGCAGGCCTACCTGCAGGCCGAGACCCAGGGCAAGGCGGCCAAGGCGGTGCCGGCGCGCAAGCTGTACGCGCGGATGATGCGCACGCTGGCCGAGACCGGCAACGGCTGGATGACCTTCAAGGACAAGTGCAACCGCGCCAGCAACCAGACCCTGCGCGCGAACAACGTCATCCACCTGTCCAACCTGTGCACCGAGATCCTGGAGATCACCTCGGCCGAGGAAACCGCGGTCTGCAACCTGGGCTCGATCAACCTGGCCCGCCATTTCGACGAATACGGCGATTTCGACTTCGAGCGCCTGGCCGAAACCGTGCGGCTGGCGGTGCGCCAGCTGGACCGCGTGATCGACCTGAACTTCTATCCGATCGAATCCGCGCGCCGGGGCAACCTGCGCTGGCGTCCGGTCGGCCTGGGCTGCATGGGCCTGCAGGACGTGTTCTTCCGCAAGCGGCTGGCGTTCGACAGCGCCGAGGCCCGCGCGCTGTCGCAGAAGATCGCCGAGACCATCTATTTCCATGCGTTGGAGACTTCGTGCGAACTGGCCGAGGAACGCGGCCGCCATCCATCCTTCGCCGATACCCGCGCGGCCGGCGGCGAGTTGCAGTTCGACGCCTGGAACGTGGCGCCGCAGGACATGGCGCGCTGGGACGCGCTGCGCGGGCGCATCCGCGAGCACGGCCTGCGCAACTCGCTGCTGATCGCGATCGCGCCGACCGCGACCATCGCCTCGATCGCCGGCTGCTACGAGTGCGTGGAGCCGCAGATCTCCAACCTGTTCAAGCGCGAGACCCTGTCCGGCGACTTCCTGCAGGTCAACCGCTACCTGGTCGCCGAGCTGAAGCAGCTCGGCCTGTGGACGCCGGAGATGCGCGATGCGATCAAGCTGGCCGAAGGATCGATCCAGGGTGTCGCGGAAATTCCGGAACCGCTGCGCCAGGTCTACCGCACCGCGTGGGAACTGCCGATGCGCTCGCTGATCGACATGGCCGCCGATCGCGGCGCCTATATCGACCAGTCGGCTTCGCTCAACCTGTTCATGGAGAGCCCGAACATCGGCGCGCTCTCGTCCATGTACATGTATGCGTGGAAGCAGGGCATCAAGACCACCTACTACCTGCGCTCGCGTCCGGCCACCCGCATCGCCAAGACCACGGTCAGCCGCGCCGGCAACGAGACCCCCAAGCCGGCGTATACGGCGGTGGAAGCGGTGTCGTGCTCGCTGGAGAACCCGGAAGCCTGCGAGGCCTGCCAGTAGCGGTTTCATGCGCGGCCGGGAGGTCATGCCTCCGCAATCCCCACGCAGGATGCGCACAGGAAGACGGGAACAGGACGTTCCGGGCGCAGGGACGCGCCAATCCATTGAACCGCCCCTCCCCGCTTGCGGGGGAGGGCTGGGTGGGAGCGAGACCGGAGCCATGACGGCGAATCGTTCGCGGTATCCACGGAAGCGCCATTTCGCTCACCTGGCTTCATCGCAGACGATCGCAATCCTGCTCCGTTCGCCCCATCCCAACCTTCCCCGCAGGCGGGGGAAGGGGCAGTAAGTCGCGAACGGTGCACTCCGCTCCGTTCGCCCTCATCCCAGCCTTTCCCTCGCGAGCGGGGGAAGGGACAGAAAGTCGCGAACGGGTGCACTCCGCTCCATTCGCCCCATCCAGCCTTCCCCCGCGAGCGGGGGAAGGGACAAAAGCAGGAAACACGACATGCCCGCCCACGCCCGCCAGATGCTGCTCGATCCCGGATTCGAACTGACCCTGCGCCCGATGCGCTATCCGCAGTTCTACGAGATGTATCGCGACGCGATCAAGAACACCTGGACGGTGGAGGAGATCAATTTCCAGATCGACATCAGCGATCTGCACGACAAGATGACCCCGGCCGACCGCCACCTGATCCATCGGCTGGTCGCGTTCTTCGCCACCGGCGATTCGATCGTGTCCAACAACCTGGCGCTCAACCTCTACCAGCACCTCAATGCGCCGGAAGCGCGCATGTACCTGTCGCGGCAGCTGTACGAGGAAGCGCTGCACGTGCAGTTCTACCTGACCCTGTTGGACAACTACCTGCCGGACCCAGCCGAGCGCGTCAAGGCGTTCGCGGCGGTGGAGAACATTCCCTCGATTCGCAAG
The DNA here is from genome assembly GCF_024710765.1 of Pseudoxanthomonas sp. Taxonomy (GTDB): domain Bacteria; phylum Pseudomonadota; class Gammaproteobacteria; order Xanthomonadales; family Xanthomonadaceae; genus Pseudoxanthomonas_A. The sequence goes on along the minus strand of NZ_JANJUE010000128.1, from coordinate 29,316 downwards.
AAGGCCGAGTTCTGCTTCAAGTGGATCGATTCCCTGCAGGATCTCCGCCGCATCGAGACCCGCGACCAGCGCCGGCAGTTCCTGCTCAACCAGATCTGCTTCGCCGCCTGCATCGAGGGGCTGTTCTTCTTCGCCGCGTTCGCCTACGTGTACTACTTCCGCTCGCGCGGGTTGCTGCCGGGCCTGGCCTCGGGCACCAACTGGGTATTCCGCGACGAGAGCTGCCACATGGAGTTCGCGTTCGAGTCGGTGCGCACGGTGCGCGAAGAGGAGCCGGATCTGTTCGACGACGGCATGCGCCAGCAGGTGTACGACATGCTGGCCGAGGCCATCGAATGCGAAGTGCAGTTCGCCGAGGACGTGTTGTCCGGCGGCGTGGCCGGCATTTCCACCCGCGACATGCGCCAATACCTGCAGCACTGCGCCGACCAGCACTTCGTCAAGCTGGGCATGGAGAAGAAATACAACGTGCGCAACCCGCTGCCCTTCATGGAACTGCAGGACGTGCAGGAGCTGACCAACTTCTTCGAGCGCCGCGTCTCGGCCTACCAGGTCGGCGTGCAGGGCGAAGTCGGTTTCGACCACGCGTTCTGATCACCGTCACTTATTGTAGGAGCGACGTAAGTCGCGACCGCCTAGCCGACCGCCATGCGGGTCGCGACTTACGTCGCTCCTACATGCGCTAGGATGCTAGCGGGAGGCGCTGGCCACACGGAGCAACCGCATGTCCGAACATCCCTCGCACGATCCGCGCCCGACCGAGGCGCGCCTGCTGCATATGGTCTTTCCCGACCACACCAACCACCTGGGCACGCTGTTCGGCGGGCAGGCGCTGGCCTGGATGGACATGTCCGCCTTCATCGCGGCCTCGCGCTATGCGCGCACCACGGTGGTCACCGCCCGCTCCGAACAGGTGGATTTCAACCAGCCGATCCACAAGGGCGACCTGGTCGAGGTCATCGCGCGCATCGTCAAGGTCGGCCGCAGTTCGATGAATGTCGACGTCGAGGTCATCACCGAGGATCTGCTGAGCGGCGAGCGCAAGCTGTGCACGCGCGGGCACTTCGTGATGATCGCGCTGGATCCGCTGGGCCGGCCGACCCAGGCGCCGCCGCTGCCGCCGCCGATCGTGCAGGGCTGAGGCAGCGTCAACGCCGCGCGAGGGGCGCCGGAAAATCCGGAGGTGCGAAAGCGGGCGGCGGCAGCGTCACCTCCGCGGGCAGGTCGCCGAACTCGCCGGTGCGCAGGAAGTGGTGCACGGCCGCCTTGGCCTTCGGCTCGTTGCGCAGCTGGTAGAACACGCCATCGTGGCCGCCGCGGTGGATCACGATCGCGCGGCCATTGCGCAGGTAGGGCAATTGCGCCTGCATGTTGTCGATCGGGGTGGAGGTGTCCCAATCGCCATGCACCATCAGTACCGGGACGTCGATTGGCCGCAGCCGGCGATAGTCGTCCCCTAGATCGGACGTCGGCCAGTGCGGCGCGGCCGCCAGGTAAGGCGCAAAACCACCTTCGCCGACATAGGCGCGCGCCGGGTCCTGGCGCAGCAGGTATTCGCGCTGCGGCGTGATGCCCAGGCTGGTGTCGATCAGCGGTCCGATCAGCGCGTACGCGTGCGCCTGCCGTCCCTCGGCCACTTCCCTGGCCCACGCCGTGTAATGGCCGTGGTACAGCGACAGCACGAAGGCCGGCCAGGTTTCCGGCGTGCCGGCTTCCGCCAGCAGCGAGGCCTGCAGGTCAGCCAGGCCGATCACCACCGGCGCGTCGCCGTCCCCGAGGTCGACCGCGATCGGCTGTCGCGCGAGGCGTTCGCGCAGGGCATCGATGGCGGCCATCAATCCGCCCGTGGGCAGGTAAGGCGCCAAGCCGGTATCGCGATCGGCCTCGAAGGCGATGCGCTGCATCGTCGCCAGCAGCGGCGAAGGCATGTCATAGCCGAAATCCAGCGGCTCGATCGAGGCCAGCACGGCGCGCGCGACGATCTCCGGGTGCGAGCGCATCACCGCGAAGCTCCATTGCGAGCCGAAACTGCCGCCGAACAGGCTGATGCGCGCATAGCCCAGCGCGCGGCGCAGGTCGTCGACGTCGTCGGCGCAGGCCACGATGGTGTAGCCGGCCAGGTCCTTGTCCGGGTGCGCGGCCACCGCCGCCTTCGCCCGCAGGCGCGCGTCATCGATATCGTCCTGCGCGGTGAATGCGCGCCCGCGCGGCCATGCCGGGGACATCGCGGTCAGCTTTTCGCCGCGGTCGCTGTAACCGCGTTGCTCGATCACCACCAGGTCGGCGGTATCGCGGTAGCTCAACCAGGATGCCAACCGGCTGCGCGCAGCTTCACTGCTGCCGTCGAAGGCATCCAGCACCGACAGGCCGGGGCCGCCGGGCAGCCAGAACACCGGCGGCGCATCACCGGGGACGCGGGCGCGGATGCGGGCGAAGCCGACGCCGATCAGCCGGCTGCCGGGAACCCCGCGATGCTCGGGCACGTACAGCGTGCCGATTTCATAGGGAACCGCGGTGCCGTCCGCCGTCTGGACGGTCCCGGCGGTGACCACGATGTCGCCGGCCTGCCGCGCCTGCGCGGGAATCGCGGAACCGAATGACGACAACAGCACGAGGAGCGACAGCCACGGCGCACGCTTCATGGGCGGGATTCCGGCAGCGGGGAGCGCAGCCTCGCCCGGAAGATATCTTTATGTCAAGATATCTCCATGACGCCCCCCGCCGCTCCTCCTCCCGATCTGATCGACCAGCTGTTGGCGGACTGGCGCCGCGAACGTCCCGACCTGGATGCCGGCGCGATGGCGGTGGCGGGCCGGGTCCTGCACCTGGGCCGGCTGCTGGAGGTCCGCGCCGACGAGTGCCTGAAACCGCTGGAGCTCAGCTATACCGAGCTGGATCTGCTGGCGACCCTGCGCCGTTCCGGTGTCCCCTTTCGGCTCTCGCCGACCGAACTGCGCCAGTCGGTCCTGCTGACTTCCGGGGCGATGACCGCCTGCCTCAACCGGTTGCAGGCACGCGGCCTGATCCGGCGCGAACCGGATCCGGGTGACGGCCGGTCCCTGTTCGCGGTGCTGACCGCCAAGGGCGTGAAGCTGGCCGAGCGCGCCATCGCGCTGCGGTTCGAGCAGGCGCGCCGGGCGGTAGCCGGACTGGATGCCGACGAACAGGCGCAGTTGGCCGGCTTGCTGCGCAAGCTCGGGCAGGGCATGGCCGCCGACTGACGGGCGACGCATGGTGTCGCGCATGGGCAGCGCGGCCCTACACTGGCCCGCCCCCTCCCGCGGCCGCCGCATGCGCCACGACCACATCCTCACCCTGTCCTGCCCGGATCGCACCGGCATCGTCTACCGGGTCACCGGGCTGCTGTTCGAATCGGACTGCAACATCATCGATGCGCAGCAGTTCGGCGACGAGGAGTCCGGGCGCTTCTTCCTGCGCGTGCATTTCGACCTGCCGTCCACGGCGGCGTTGCCGGCGCTGGAAGCGCGCTTCGAAACCCTGGCCGACGCGTTCTCGATGCGCTGGCGGATTCACGACGCCCGCCGCAAGGCGCGCCTGCTGGTGCTGGTCAGCAAGCAGGGCCACTGTCTCAACGATCTGCTGTTCCGCGCGCACAGTCGGCAGTTGCCGGTGGAGATCGCGGCGGTGGCATCGAACCACCGGGATTTCGCGCCGCTGGCCGCCTCCTATGGCGTGCCGTTCCACCATCTGCCGGTCGACGCCGGCAATCGCGCCGTGCAGGAACGCCGGATCCTGGACCTGGTCGAGCAGGCGCAGGTGGATCTGGTGGTGCTGGCGCGCTACATGCAGATCCTTTCGCCGGGCCTGTGCGATGCGCTGGCCGGGCGCGCCATCAACATCCACCACAGCTTCCTGCCCAGCTTCAAGGGCGCGCACCCGTACCACCAGGCGTACCAGCGCGGGGTCAAGATCATCGGCGCGACCGCGCACTACGTGACCCGCGATCTCGACGAGGGCCCGATCATCGAGCAGGACATCGCGCGGGTGGATCACGCGATGACCCCGCGCGATCTGGTCCGGCTCGGCAGCGACACCGAATCGCTGGTGTTGTCGCGGGCGGTGCGCCGGCACGTGGAGCATCGCATCCTGCTCAACGGGCATCGCACGGTGGTATTCCGCTGATCCGCGCCGCTAGGACGGCGGCGGCAGCACCTCGCGCAGGTAGTCGACGAATACCCGCAGCTTGGGCGGCAAGTGTTCGCGCGCCGGGTAATAGATGTGGAAGCCGGCGAACGGCTGCTGCCAGGCCTCCAGCACCCGCACCAGCTCGCCGCTGCGCAGCTCCGCCGCGACCTGGGCCTCGAACACCTGCGACATCGCAAGGCCCTGCCGCACCAGCACCAGGCCGAGGTCGCTGTCGTTGACGATCAGGCGACCGCCCACTTCCACCTCGAAGTCGCGCCCTTCGCGGGTGAATTCCCACGCCATGAGGCGGCCATTGCTGCGCCGGTAGCGCACGCATTCGTGATGGACCAGGTCGGCCGGTTCGACGGGTTTCGGATGGCGCTGGAAATAACCGGGCGTGGCCACGATCGCCTGGCGCTGCATCGGCCCGATCGGCAACGCCACCATTTCCCGGGCCAGTGACTCGCCCAGGCGGATGCCGGCATCGAAGCCGCCGGCCACCAGATCGGCCAGGGCCGGTTCGACGAACAGCTCGACCTGCACCTCCGGCCAGCGCGCCATGAACGCCGGCAGATGCGGCGCGATCATGCGCTCGGCCACCACGTTCGGCAGGTTGATGCGCAAATGCCCGGCAGGCCGATCGCGCAGGAAATCCATGTCGCGGAACGCCTCGTCGATCTGGCGCAGGCCCGGCGCCACCTGCTGCAGGAAGCGCTGGCCATGCTCGGTCAGCGCGACCCGGCGGGTGGTGCGGTTGAACAGGCGCACGCCGAGCTGGCTTTCCAGCGCGCGCACCGTCTGCGACAGCGCCGATGGACTGACGTCCAGTTCGGCCGCCGCGCGGCTGAAGCTGGCGTGGTGCGCGACGCGGGCGAAGGCGACGACCGCCGGCAGGGGATGCGATGCCATTGTGAAGCCTGGCTTCAAACAGGATTCGGATATTGCGTCTTTATCCATGCAATCGCCAGCCCTATCGTGTTTCACACCGCCGCCATCGTCCCCACCCGCGCGGCGCCTCCCCCTCCCGCAAAGGAATTCCCGATGAAAACCCGCACGCTGGGCCGCAACGGCCCGACCGTCTCCGCCCTGGGCCTGGGCTGCATGGGCATGAGCGCCTTCTACGGCGGCCGCGGCGACGACGCCGAATCCATCGCCGTGATCCACCGCGCGTTGGAGCGCGGCCTGAGCCTGCTGGACACCGCCGACATGTACGGCCCGCACACCAACGAAGTCCTGGTCGGCCAGGCCATCGCCGGCCGTCGCGAACAGGTATTCCTGGCCACCAAGTTCGGCATCCGCCTGGATCCCGCCGACCCGCACGCCCGTGGCGTGGACGGACGCCCGGAGTACGTGCAGGCCGCCTGCGAAGCCAGCCTGCGGCGATTGGGCGCGGATCACATCGATCTGTATTACCAGCATCGGGTCGATCCGCAGGTGCCGATCGAGGACACGGTGGGCGCGATGTCGCGCCTGGTCGAACAGGGCAAGGTGCGCTTCCTCGGCCTGTCCGAAGCGGCGCCCGACACCATCCGCCGCGCCCACGCGGTGCATCCGATCACCGCGGTGCAGACCGAGTACTCGCTGTGGTCGCGCGAACCGGAGAGCAATGGCGTGCTGGATACCGTGCGCGAACTGGGCATCGGCTTCGTGCCCTATTCCCCGCTGGGCCGCGGTTTCCTGACCGGGGCGATCCGTTCGCTGGACGATTTCGACGCCGACGACTACCGACGCCACTCGCCGCGCTTCCAGGGCGACAACTTCGCCCGCAACCTGGCACTGGTGGATAAGGTGCACGCCCTGGCGGCGGCCAAAGGCGTCAGCGCGGGGCAGCTGGCGCTGGCCTGGGTACTGGCGCAGGGCGAGGATCTGGTGCCGATTCCGGGCACCAAGCGCCTGCGCTACCTGGAGGAGAACCTGGATGCGCTGGACGTGGTGCTGACGCCGGACGAACTGGCCGCCATCGAAGCCGCCTTTCCGCTGGAAGCCGTGGCCGGCGATCGCTACACCGCCGCCGGCATGGCGATGGTCAGCCGCTGAGTTTCATCGCCTCGCGTCACGCGTCCGGCCCATGCCGGGCGCGTGGCGATCACCGCCGACTACAGTCCCAGCCATTGGCGCAGTGGATGCGCCGGATCCGCCAGCAGGCGGATGGCCAATGCGATGGAGACCGTCACCAGCAGCGGCTTGATGATCCTCGCGCCCTGCTTCATCGCGAAACGCGAGCCCAGCTGCGCGCCGATGAACTGGCCGGCGCCCATCGCCAGGCCGACCTTCCACAGCACCGCGCCGGTGGCGATGAACACCGCGAAGCCACCGACGTTGGAACCGAAGTTGAGGAACTTGGTGTGCGCGGTCGCCTTGAGGATGCCGTAGCCGGCCAGGCTGACGAAACCCAGCATCAGGAACGAGCCGGTGCCCGGCCCGAACAGGCCGTCGTAGAAACCCACCAGCGGCACGAAGCCGAAACCGAACGCGGCCACGCCCATGCGGCGATGCCGATCGACCTCGCCGATGTTCGGCTTGAGACCGAAATACACCGCGATGGCGATCAGCAGGAACGGCAGCGCGGCCTTCAGCCAGTCGCCCGGCATCACCGTCGCCAGCAGCGCGCCGCCGACCGCGCCCAGCGCCGCCATCGATGCCATCGGCCACTGCTGGCGCAGATCCACGTGGCCGTGGCGCGCATAGCTCCAGCTGGCCGAGGCGGATCCGAACAACGATTGCAATTTGTTGGTGCCGAGCGTCTGCAATGGCGGGATGCCCGCCAGCAGCATCGCCGGAATGGTGATCATGCCGCCGCCGCCGGCGATGGAATCGATGAAACCGGCCAGCAGGCCGGCGAGGAACAGCAGCAACAGGATCTGCAGGGCGACGTCGTGCATGGGCGGCTTGCGATGTGGCGGATGGCGTCTCGAACGGCCAGGGGCCACATGGAACGCATCTGACAATGATAGTCGCCATCCCCGCGCGGCGCCGGGATCCGGGTAGCATCGGCCCGTCCCGAACAGGAATCCGATGATGCGCCTCGCCCTGTATGCCGTGCCGTTGTTGCTCTGTGCCTCGCTGCCGCCCCCCGCCCACGCGCAGCAGGCCGCGCCCGGCCAGCGCCCCGAAGTGGCCACCGCCGCGCACGATCTGCAGGACAAGGTCCTTGCTTGGCGACGCGATTTCCACCAGCACCCGGAACTGTCCAACCGCGAGGAGCGCACCGCCGCGCAGGTCGCCGCGCACCTGCGCAAACTGGGCCTGCAGCCGACGACCGGGGTGGCGTTCCATGGCGTCACCGCGGTCATCAAGGGCGGCAAGCCGGGGCCGCGGGTCGCGCTGCGCGCGGACATGGACGCGCTGCCCGTCACTGAGCAGACCGGTCTTCCGTTCGCCTCCAAGGCCACGTCCACCTATCGCGGCGAAACCGTGGGGGTCATGCACGCCTGCGGCCATGACGCGCACACCAGCATCCTGATGGGCGTGGCCGAGGCGCTGGTGGCGATGCGCAAGGATCTGCCCGGCGAGGTGCTGCTGGTGTTCCAGCCGGCCGAGGAAGGTCCGCCCAGCGGCGAGGAAGGCGGCGCGTCGCTGATGCTCAAGCAGGGCCTGTTCGAAGAATTCAAGCCCGACGCGGTGTTTGGTCTGCATGTGTTCGCGAACATCCCGGTGGGACGCATCGCGGTGCGCCAAGGGCCGATGATGGCGGCCTCGGATCGCTTCAGCATCCGCATGGTGGGTCGCCAGACCCATGGCTCGCGGCCGTGGGGCGGCATCGATCCCATCGTCGCGATGGCCGATCTGATCGGCACCGCGCAGACGATCGTCAGCCGCCGCACCGACATCTCGCGGCTGCCGGCGGTGGTGACGTTCGGCGCGATCAAGGGCGGCATCCGCTACAACATCATTCCCGACGACGTGGAGGTGCTGGGCACCATCCGCACCTTCGACGAGGGCATGCGGCAGAAGATCTTCGCCGATCTGACCAGCGTGTCCGAGCACGTGGGTGCCGCGCACGGTGCGCGCGCGGAAGTGAACATCGAAAGCCACGACGGCAATCCGCCCACCATCAACGATCCCGCGCTGACCGCGCGCATGCTGCCAAGCCTGCGCGCGGTGGCCGGCGTGGACAACGTGTTCGAACCGCCGCTGCAGATGGGATCGGAGGATTTCTCGCTGTACGGACAGAAGGCCCCGGCGATGTTCTTCTTCGTCGGCGCCACCGGCAAGGACGTGGATCCGGCCACCGCGCCCAGCAACCACTCGCCGAAGTTCCTGCTCGACGAAGGCGCGCTGGATATCGGCTTCCGCGCCCTGCTGCAGGTGACCCTGGATTATCTGAACGGGACGCCGGCGCCCGCGTCGGCCGGTTGAGCACGCCGCGCACCGCCAACGCTGCATCTGCCTCCGCTCATCCGACCGGGCCTGCCTCCCGGTCGGAGCACGGACGCCAGCCACAGTCGCGGGAACCGGGACTCAGTCCTTGCCGGCAGGCGCCGGGGGCGCGCTCACGGTGACCCGATAGCGCGCCTCGCGCGCCGGCGGCACGTCCTTTTCCCAGGCGCGGCGGTAGACCAGCCGCACCTCGGCGGTACCCGGTCGCTCGGCCACGAAACGCCAGCGCGCGGTGCCGCCCGCGCCGGGCATCGGCGGCGTCGCGGGACCGTCGTGGGCCGACGGGGGAGGCGTGGTTTGTCGCAAGACCGGCGCACCGGTTTCCACCAGCTCCCATCCGTAGCCGGTGCTGGCGTTGGCCGGCAGGGCGATGTCGAGAAAGCCGCCCACGTCCAGGACTTGCGTTCCAGCATCGGCCGGCACTTCGGCCATGGCGGCCGCGGGCGCGGGACCATCGGCGCCGGCCGCGGCCGGTTCGACCGGCGGCGAGGCACAGGACGTGGCCAGCGCACCGGCGACGGCCAGGCTTGCGCAACGCATCACGAGGCTTCGCATGACGCTCTCCAGTGACGCCTGGCGTACAGGCGGGCCGGAATACACTAGCAGCATGAGCAAGCCCGAAGACTCCCTGCTGGGGCGCGAAGTCGCCTATCCGGACCACTACGATCCCGGCCTGCTGTTCCCGATTCCGCGCCACCAGGCGCGCAGCGAAATCGGCGTGTCCGACGATGCGCTGCCCTTCCACGGCCACGACCGCTGGCACGCCTATGAGCTGAGCTGGCTGGACGCGCGCGGCAAGCCGCGGGTCGCCACCGCCACCTTCACCGTGCCGTGCGATTCGCCCAACCTGATCGAATCCAAGTCGCTCAAGCTGTTCCTCAATTCGCTCAACGCCACCCGCTTCAACAGCGATGCGGCGGTGCTGGAATGCATCCGCACCGATCTGTCCGCGCGCGCGGGCGCCGACGTGACGGTGGCGTTCGGACTGCCGCCGATGCAGGAAGTGGTGGAAGGCGAGTCGCTGGACGATCTGGATGTGGAGATCGATCACTACGGCCCACCGCGACCGGAAGGACTGCTGATCGACAGCACCGTCCTGGTCGAGGAAACCCTGGTGTCGGCCCTGCTCAAGTCCAACTGCCCGGTCACCGGCCAGCCCGACTGGGCCACGGTCCTCATCCGCTACGCGGGCCCGCGCATCGATCGCGCCGAGCTGCTGCGCTACCTGATCGGCTTCCGCGATCACGCCGAGTTCCACGAACAATGCGTCGAACGCATCCATCGTGACTTGATGACACATTGCTCGCCGCAGTGGCTGTCGGTGGAAGCGCGCTATACCCGCCGCGGTGGCCTGGACATCAATCCCTGGCGTGCGAGCCGGGGAGTAACCGCGCTTCCGGCGCGGCGCGAACCCCGCCAGTAGCCCCTGGCTGAAGGCCATCGTGGCCTTCACGCCAATCCCATGATTTCTTAACAGGGCGCATGCAAGGCTAGCTCGTCCCAACATCCTGCACGGAAGGACGGTTGTGTATGAGCAACGAGAAGAAAGCGGATTTTTCGGGCGTCACTGCGAAGGTGGATTCCACCGAGCAACAGAAGGCCGACTTCTCCGGTGTCACCGCGAAGGTGGACAGCACCGAGGAAGCCGTCGGCGAACAGAGCTACACGATCGAGAAGGGCGACACGCTCTCCAAGATCGCGAAGGAGCACTACGGCAGTGCCAATGCCTGGAAGCACATCTTCGAGGCCAATCGCGATGTCATCGAGGATCCGGACCGGATCTTCCCCGGCCAGGTGATCAAGCTGCCGCCCAAGGACAGCATCGCCTGAGCGCCCGCTCACCTCACCGACCATTCAACGGCTGACACAAGGACTGACACCATGAAGCAGAACCGCATTTCCTACGCCCTGATGATCGCGCTGGCCGGCACCGTGGCCCTGGCCGCCTGCAAGAAGAAGGAAGAACCGGTCGCCGCCCCGCCGGCCGCCACCGAGCCGGCACCGGCACCGGTGCCCGCCCCGGTCGAACCCGCGCCCGCCGTAAGCGCCACCGGCGTGACCGTGGGCAACACCGCCGCCGCCGACAAGTCGGTCGCCGCCGTGTCCACCTTCACCCCGAAGGACAAGATCATCGTTTCGGTGAAGACCGATGCGAGCGCTCCCGCCGACGCCACCATCGATGCCAAGCTGACTTACCAGGACGGGCAGGTCGCGGGACAGCAGAGCACCAAGCGCACCGCCGATGGCGATGGCACCACCAACATCGAATTCACCAATGCCAATCCCTGGCCCGCCGGCAAGTACAAGGTCGACGTGACCTTGAATGGCCAGCCCGTGGGCATGACCCAGGAAATCGAAGTCAAGTAATTCCACCCTCTCTCCCACCCTGGTGGGCAAGCTCGGGCGCGATGCGAATCGCGCCCGCTTTTTTTTGGACACCGGCGGTTATCGCACCGGGCCGCCGCCGCCACGGACAAGGCAGGCCGCGCGCCGCCGCATCCATACGCCGGAGGCTGGTGATCCGGGTTTTGCCCAGGACTGCATAAACCGCGACAATGGGGGTCCGTTTCACCCCTGTCGTATCCCTCTTTTCGCTCGACCCCTTTGTTCACCCCCGCGCGCGGCCCGCCGCGTGCCATCTCAACCGGGAGCAGTTCCATGGCAGAACCTGTCCTCACCCCGCCCCCCGGCGGTGAGAAGATCACCATCTCCGGCGGCAAGCTCAATGTCCCCAACCATCCGATCATTCCCTTCATCGAGGGTGACGGCACCGGTCCGGACATCTGGCGTGCCTCCGTCCGCGTGCTCGACGCGGCGGTGGAAAAAGCCTACGGCGGTGCCAAGAAGATCCATTGGCTGGAAGTGTTCGCCGGCGAGAAATCCAACAACCAGTTCGGCACCTGGCTGCCGGATTCCACCGTGCAGGCCTGCCGTGACTACCTGGTCTCGATCAAGGGCCCGCTGACCACGCCGGTCGGCGGCGGCATCCGCTCGCTCAACGTCGCGCTGCGCCAGATGCTGGACCTGTACGTCTGCCTGCGCCCGGTGCGCTGGTTCGAGGGTGTGCCCTCGCCGGTCAAGAAGCCGGGCGACGTGGACATGGTGATCTTCCGCGAGAACACCGAGGACATCTACGCCGGCATCGAATGGGCCGGCGGCAGCGCCGACTCGCAGAAGGTGCTGGACTTCCTGGCCAAGGAGTTCCCGCAGGCGTTCGACAAGATCCGCTTCGGCACCCAGGACAAGGTCGATGCCTGGCAGGACGCGCTGGCCTCGGTTGGCGCGCCCAAGCGCGATCTGGGCGTGCAGGTCGGCGTCGGCATCAAGCCGGTGTCGTTCCTGGGCACCACCCGCCTGGTCCATGCGGCCATCGAATACGCGATTGCCAACAATCGCAAGTCGGTGACCCTGGTCCACAAGGGCAACATCATGAAGTTCACCGAAGGTGGCTTCCGCGACTGGGGCTACCAGATCGCGCGCGAAGCCTTCGGTGCGGTCGAGCTGGACGGTGGCCCGTGGCACGTGATCCCGGAAGGCAAGCCGGGCGCGGGCCTGGTCATCAAGGACGCCATCGCCGACGCGTTCCTGCAGCAGATCCTGCTGCGTCCGCGCGAGTACGACGTGTCCGCCACGCTCAACCTCAACGGTGACTACCTGTCCGACGCGCTGGCCGCGCAGGTCGGCGGCATCGGCATCGCCCCGGGCGCCAACATCAACTACGTGACCGGCCACGCGGTGTTCGAGGCGACCCACGGCACCGCGCCGAAGTACGCCGACCAGGACAAGGTGAACCCGGGTTCGGTGATCCTGTCCGGCGAGATGATGCTGCGCTACATGGGCTGGACCGAAGCGGCCGACAGGATCATCGACGGCGTCAACAAGGCCATTGCCAGCAAGCGCGTCACCTATGACTTCGCCCGCCTGATGGATGGCGCCACCGAAGTGAAGTGCAGCGAGTTCGCCGACGAGATCATCAAGCACCTGTAAGGGCGCGATCCCGCGGTTGGTGTTGCAGACGCCCGGCTCACGCCGGGCGTCTTTTTTGGGCGTGATTGGTGTCTGCCGAAGCAGGGATACGGCGTCCTCTTCCGCGCGCGGCGGGCTGAGGTAGATCGGCGCAGATACGTAGTCGCTGCTTCCGCGCGCGATTGCATAAAGCGCCCCCATCCCAACCTTCCCCCGCACGCGGGGGAAGGGGTCAGGCGATCATTCCGCGCAGGTGCCCGCTTCCGCCCCCCCTTCGAAGAAGGCGGACCGAGGGGGGATTTGCTGTTGGCGCGAAGTGCGAGCGCCTCCCAGCCAATGGGCTGCGCTTGTCCGGGCCCGGCCGGATCCTCGAAGCGGCTGCCCCGCCTCAGCGGAACAGCGACAGCGCGGTCATTTCGCGCAGGCGGCGGGCATGCAGGACGCGCAGCGCGCGCTGGTGGCGTTCGACCGGAACCGGCCGGCGTCGCGGCCGCTCCTCGCCGGCCGCCGAACGGGCCGCCTCCGTGCTGGCGATGTGACCATCGAGGAACAGCATGCCCTGGCTGACGGCGCCCAGTTCACGCCACCACGAATGCTTCGTTTCGGTACGCATGGGATTCTCCTGCCGCCGGACCTTCCGGCTTGAACAGGAGCCAAGTTAGGCTCATCCTGATTCCCGAAAAAGCGAAACCTGCGCAAGCCAGACTTGAGCCGCATTCAACATGGATCCTTCCGCATGAGCCGTTTGCCGCTGGACCAGATCGACGCCTTCGTCACCGCCGCACGGATGAAGAACCTGACCCGCGCGGCCGAGGCAATGCACCTGACCGTCAGCGCGCTGAGCCACCGGATGCGCCTGCTGGAGGACCGGGTCGGCCACAAGCTGCTGGCGCGCGGTCCGCGCGGGGTGGAGCTGACCCCGGAAGGCCAGCGCCTGTTCGATGCGGTGGCCACGCCGCTGGACGCGATCGGACACGCGTTGCAGCGCATGTCGGCGCGCAACGACCACGTCATCACCCTCAGCCTGATTCCGTCGATGGCCACCGCCTGGCTGGTGCCGCGCCTGCCGGATTTCCTGGCGGCGAATCCGGAGCTGGGCCTGAACCTGCAATCGAGCACCCACGTGGTGGACTTCGAGCGCGAACCGGTGGACCTGGCGCTGCGACTGGGCGGTGGCCGCTGGCCCGGCGTCCGCTCGGAGTATCTGTTCCACGAATGGATCCAGCCGGTCGCCAGCCCGGCCTTCCTCAAGCGCCATGGCAAGCCCGCCCTGGCCCGCATCGGCAGCCTGCCGTTGCTGGGCGATCCCTCCGAGCGCTGGAAGGACTGGTTCGCCGAATTCGGTGGCGAGCCGCCGCGCCGCTTCGTGGCCCAGTTCGACGATACCGAGACCCTGCACCAGGCCGCCGCGCAGGGGGTGGGCGTCGCGCTGGCCCGGCTCACCCTCGCCGAACCGCTGATCAAGGCCGGCCGGCTGGTGCCGCTGACCAGCAAGTGCCTGCAGGCCGACTTCGCCCACTACCTGGTCTATCCGGAGCGCAGCCTCGCCCACCCGGACTTCCAGACCGTGCGCAAGTGGGTGCTGGACGAGGCGCGGGTGGACGCATGATCCAGCCGACCGTCATCGCGACACTCATCCACGACGCCTTCGCCGACTATCACGCGCGGTTCGCCGACATCACCCGCCGCGCCCGCCATCGGTTCGAACGCATGGACTGGGCCGGCACGCGCGCGGACGCGGTCGAGCGCATCGAACTGTACGACGAGTGCGTCGCCGAATGCGCGCTGCGGCTGCAGGCGGCGCTGCTGGATCACGCGCATGACCGCATGCTGTGGTCGGCGGTGCGCGACGGCTACGACCGGCTCATCGCGGATCTAATCGACCGCGAGCTGTACAAGACCTTCTACAACACGCTGACCCGGCGCTTCTTCAAGACCCGCGGCGTGGATCCGTCGATCGAGTTCATCGCGATGGACATCGAACCGACCGACGCGATCACCCATCCGGTCGCGCGGCACAGCTACGCGGTGTCAGAGCTGCGTCCCACCGACACCTTCGTGCGGGTGCTGGGCGACTATCCGTTCGACATCCCGTACGCGCACCGCACCCGCTGCGCGGCCTCGATCGCCGTCCGCCTGCAGGATGATCTGGCGCACTGGGGCGAGAACCCGGTGCGCGGCATCGAACTGCTGGACACGGTGTTCTACCGCGAGCGCCGCGCCTACCTGGTGGGCCGGGTGTTCGGCGAGCACCGCTTCTCGCCCTGCGTGATCGCGTTGGTCAACGACGGCGGAGCGCTGAAGGTCGAGGCGGTGCTGACCCGGCGCGGCGATGTGGCGCATCTGTTCGGCACCTCGCGCAGCTACTTCCATGCGGACCTGTCCACGGTCGGCGATGCGGTGGTGTTCCTGCGCTCGCTGCTGCCGGGCAAGCCGATCGACGAGATCTATACGGTGCTGGGCCGGGCCAAGCAGGGAAAGACCGAGCGCTTCCGCACCTTCTTCCATCATTTCGACACCCATCCCGGCGAACAGCTGGTGCAGGCCGAGGGCACCCCCGGCATGGTAATGGCGGTATTCACCCTGCCGAGCTATCCGCTGGTGTTCAAGATCATCCGCGACCGCTTCGCCTATCCCAAGGAAGTCAGCCGCAAGGACGTGGAGGATCGCTACAACCTGGTGTTCCACCTGGATCGCGTGGGTCGCCTGCTGGATACCCAGCCCTACCGGTTCCTGCGCTTCCCGCGCGCGCGCTTCGCCCCGGCATTGCTGGAAGAACTCCTGTCCAGCTGCGGGCACGGCATCACCGAGGATGGCGACGATCTGATCATCCACCTGTGCTACGTGCAGCGGCGGCTACGCCCGCTCAACCTCTACCTGCGCGAACAGAAACCGGAAGCCGCGCTCGCCGCCGCGATCGACTACGGCCAGGCGATCAAGGACATGGCGCGCAACAACATCTTCCCTGGCGACATGCTGTTGAAGAACTTCGGCGTGTCGCGGCACGGCCGCGCGGTGTTCTACGACTACGACGAGCTGTGCCTGGTCACCGACTGCCACTTCCGCGACTGGCCGCAGCCGACCTGCTATGAGGAGGAGATGGCGGACGGACCGTGGTTCTACGTCGGGCCCGGCGACGTGTTTCCCGAGCGCTTCCCGCAGTTCCTCGGCCTGCCGGCGCCGCAGGCGAACGCGTTGCGCGCCGCGCATGGCGATCTGTTCAACGCGGGCTGGTGGCGCGATCTGCAGGCGCGGCTGGCCGCGGGCGACTATCCGGATACGCCGCCGTATCCGGATGCGTTGAAGCTGGCGTGAGCCGGACCGGCACGCGGATTTACTCCCGTGATGCACTTCCCGACCACCGGATGCGGGGGAATCGGATACCTCCTATGGGAAAGACACCGGGCCGGAAATAACGTCGCCGGATCTTCCCTGTTGGCACTTCCGCCATGCGACATTCCTTTTCTGCCCTGCTCCTTTCCTGCCTTTCCGCCTTCGTGTTGCCCACTCCGGCGATGGCCCAGCCCGCCTCCCCCACGCCGGAGCAGACCTTCCAGCTTTACGTCAGGACGTTCCTGCATTTCGATATGGGGGCCGCCCGGACGCTCAACGATGCACTCAGGCCATTGCATGACGGTCGGGACGCGCTAGATCTGGAAGCAGGCGAAGCGCTTGCCCGCGTGTTCCGCAACGGCGTCCCCAAGGGCCTGCTGCCATTGCCGCCCGAAGGAACGCGCAACGATGCCGATCCCTCCGGCGAGAAGACCGACCAGCTCGGACAGCGCGTGGCCAACGCGCTCTACCAGACCCTGACCACCACGCCCTGCACGGTGGAGAACATGATGGACCACTCGCCGGAAAGCGGGGAGGAGGAATACATGGTCACCCTCGCCTACATGTGCCCCATCCCGGATGCCACCGGTGCGCGTGATGCGTTCCAGACCTTGCTGGCCGGTTTCTCGTTCGAGCGGATGTCCACTTTCACGGAGGCGTACACCCTCGCCCTGCAGAGGTCGCGCGATACGGCGGTGCGCGGCGAATTCCGTTTGTCCGCGCCTTCTTCCAGCGGTCCTTGGCATCCCGACGATAGTCGCGACCTGGAAAAGCTCCTGTCCTCGCTCATGGAGGCGTTGGCACCTTTCCAGGATCTGGTCGAGCAAGCCGCGGCAAAAGAGGTGCCCGCACTCACCGGCGTGGCAGCCTGCGATCTGCTGCTTGCGCGCCATCGCGGCTGCGTGGCCCGGAGCGCACCAGACCAGTTGCCCGGGGTGGATGAGATGGCGGCCGAGCTGAAGGCCGAGGCCGCCGGCAAGGACGTTGAATACATGACCGGCAAGTGCAGATCCCTTCGACCCATCACCGAAGCCATGTGCCTTATCCCCTAGCGGCGGTCGGGCAAGAGGTGCGTCGGGCAAGCGGCAGTATCACAAGGCACTCACCCCCGGACAGCGACCTGATCATGGCCTGCTGACAGCCGTCGCGTTACCTTTGTCGCGCCTCCCGTCTTTCCGGCCCGCGATGAGCACCTACCGCCTGCAATCCATCTTCCGGCCCGCCTCGGTGGCGGTGGTCGGCAGCCGGTCGCGACCGCGGTCGGTCGGTCGCGCGGTGATCAACAACCTGCTGGAAGGCGGCTTCGGTGGCCCCATCGGACTGGTCAACCTGCATCCGGCGAGCATCGACGGCGTGACCACCGCCCGGCGGCTGCGGGATCTGCCGTGGAAGCCGGATCTGGTGGTGATCGCCACGCCGCCGGCCACCGTGCCGGGCATCGCCCGCGAGGCCGCCGAATGTGGCGCGGGCGCGGTGGCGGTGCTGACCGCGGCGATGGGTTCGGGTCCGGATTCGCCGGCGGCGCAGCTGGAAGCCATCGCGCGCGAGAAGGGCCTGCGCGTGCTGGGGCCGAACTGCCTGGGCGTCATCGCGCCGCACGTCGGCCTCAACGCCAGCCTCGCCGGACGCCTGCCGGGCGCGGGCGACCTGGCGCTGATTTCGCAGTCCGGCGCGATTTCCGGCGGACTGGTGGAATGGAGCGTCGGCCGCTCGATCGGATTTTCCGCGGTGGTATCGCTGGGCGACGCGCTGGACGTGGATTTCGCCGACCTGCTGGACTACTTCGCCACCGATCACCGCACCCGCGCGATCCTGCTGTACGTCGAGGCGATCAAGGACGCGCGCAAGTTCATGTCGGCCGCGCGCGCCGCCGCGCGCACCAAGCCGGTGGTGGTGGTGAAGTCCGGCCAGTCCGCGGTGGCGACCGCGCGCGCCGCCGCCGACAGCACCCACGTCCAGCACCTGGCCCATCCGCGCGTGGTGTACGACGCCGCGTTCCGGCGCGCCGGCCTGCTGCAGGTGCGTTCGCTGGACGAATTGTTCTCCGCCGCCGAGACGCTGGGCCGGTTGCGTGCCTTCCCCGGCCGGCGGTTGGCCATCCTGACCAACGGCGGCGGCGTGGGCGCGCTGTCCGTGGATCGCCTGCACGAACTGGGCGGCACGCTGGCGGCGCTGTCCGACGATACCCGCGATCGCCTCGACGCGATGCTCCCGGCGGGCTGGTCGCGCAGCAATCCGGTGGATCTGCTGACCGATATCGACGCCGCGCGCTACGCCGCCACCATCGAGGCGCTGCTGGAGGATCCACAGAACGACGCGCTGCTGGCGGTCAACGTGCCCACCGTGCTGTCCTCGGCGGTGGAGACCGCCGAGGCGATGACCCGGGTGCTGCGCGCGCGCCCCGCGCACGGTCCGCACAAGCCCGTGTTCGCGGTCTGGCTGGGCCACGATCCCGCCGCCGCCGAGGTGCTGGACGCGGCGCGGATTCCCAACTATCCAACCGAGTCCGACGCGGTCGGCGGCTTCATGCATCTGGTGCGCTATCGCGAAGCGCAGGCCGCGCTGATGGAAACGCCGCCCAGCCTGCCCGAGGATTTCGTGGTCGACACCGACGCGGCGCGCGCGCTGGTCGAGCACGCGCTGAAGGACGGCCAGCACTGGCTGGATCCGCTGGCCACCGCGCACGTGCTCGCCGCCTACGGCATTCCGGTCGCGCCGCTGCGCCGCGCGCGCGATCCGGAGGATGCCGCCCAGGTGGCCGCGCCGTTGCTCGCCCAGGGCATGGCGGTGGCGGTGAAGATCCTGTCGCCGGACATTCCGCACAAATCCGACATCGATGGCGTGCGCCTGAACCTGGTCAGCGCCGACGCCGTGCGCGAGGCGGCGGCCGGCATCCTGCAGCGCGCGCGCAGCGCGCGCCCGGATGCGCGCATCGGTGGGGTATTGGTGCAGCCGACCCTGCTGCGGCCCAAGGCGCGCGAGCTGATTGCCGGCATCGCCGACGACGAGGTGTTTGGCCCGGTGGTGGTGTTCGGGCGCGGCGGCACCGCCGTGGACGTGATCGACGACAAGGCGCTGGCGCTGCCGCCGCTGGATCTGCGGCTGGCGCACGAACTGATTGGCCGCACCCGGGTCTCGCGCGTGCTCAAGGCCTATCGCGACGTGCCGGCCGCCGACGAACGCGCGATCGCGCTGGTGCTGGTGAAGCTGGCGCAACTGGCGGCCGACATCCCCGAAATCCGCCAGCTGGACATCAATCCGCTGCTGGCCGATCGCGACGGCGTGATCGCGGTGGACGCGCGCATCGCGGTGGCGCCGGGCCGGAAACTGCACAAGGGCCGCGGTCATCCGCGCTTCGCGATCTTCCCGTACCCGAAGGAATGGGAACGCACGATCACCCTGGCCGACGGCAGCGACGCGTTCGTGCGGCCGGTGCGGCCGGAGGACGACGCGATGTTCCGCGAGTTCTTCACCCACGTCACCGACGAGGATCTGCGCCTGCGCTTCTTCCAGTCGGTGCGCCATTTCAGCCACGAGTTCATCGCCCGCCTGACCCAGATCGACTACGCCCGTTCGATGGCGCTGGTGGCGCTGGATCCGGCCAGCGGGCAGATGCTGGGCGCGGTGCGGCTGCATGCCGATGCCAACTACGATCGCGGCGAGTACGGCATCCTGGTCCGCTCGGATCTGAAGGGCCACGGCATCGGCTGGCGGCTGATGCGGATCATGATCGAGTACGCCCGCTGGCTTGGCCTGAAGGTGGTCGAGGGCCAGGTGCTGCGCGACAACCGCACCATGCTGGCGATGTGCGAGCAACTGGGTTTCCGCATCCGCGCCGATCCCGACGAGCCGACCCTGATGGACGTGGAACTGCCCATCGACGGACGCGTGGAAGACGCCGGCTAGAGCCGGCAGACCTGGCGCAACCGGATCGCACCGGCCTCGGCGCCGTGCTGGTCGGCGGCGGCCTGGCGCAATCGGCGGATCAGCGCCGCCGGTTCGCGGTCGTCCTCGCTGGAACAGGCCAGCGTGATCTGGCCCCAGGCGATCGCCTCGCCCATCGCGTAGACCTCGTAGTCGGCGAAGTAGCCGGCGCCAGGACGCGCGGAATCAGGTGCCGACATGGCGTTCGGACTCGCACTCGGCGCAGCCCAGATGCTCCAGCGCCATCTCCAGCGCCAGCGTGTAGCTCTGCGCGCAATAGCCCTGGGCCACCGCGAGGCAGGCACGCGAGGGCGGCAGGCGCGGTTCCGGCGCATCGCAGTCGTCATCGTGGACCTCGATGTAGGGAATGCCGGCGTGGTCGACCGCGGCATGCAGGCGCGCGCTGGTGGCAGCGCTGCCGGGGTCCAGCAGCAGCAGTTCGGTGCGGGTGAGCCGGGCGCCATCCAGCGCATGCAGGTACTCGGCTTCGTTGGCGCACACGCGCACGGCGAGGGTCTTGCCGGCGGCGGCGGCGCGCTCGGCCAGCGCGCGCACGACCGGCGCGGGCAACGGCGGCGGCGGTTCGCTGCCATGGGCGCGGCGCTCCGGACCGCGGATGAGCAACAGTGACATGGGAAGCTCCGGGTTGCGGGGAGGAAGGAGGCGGATTCAGATGTCGCCGGCCGGCGTCCGCAGGCGGCGCAGGGCGATCGACAGCGCCAGCACGTGGCCCTGCACGCGGTCGCGGTTGAACACCACCGTCGCCAACGGCGGATGGCGCAGGTCCAGGCGCGACTCCAGCACCTGCGCGCTGTCGTCGTGCACTTCGATGTAGGGCATCGGCACCTGTTCCAGCGATTCGCGCAGGGCCGGCAGCGCGGGGGCGTTGGCGGCGAGGTCGCCCGCATCCAGCAACAGCATCCGCACGTCGAGCGCGGCGCACGCGCGCAGGCCGGTGAGCAACGCGTCCGTGTCCGTGCAACGGCAATGGAACACGCGGTGGCCGCAGGCGCGCGCCCGTGCCCGCAGGCCGCGCAGCGCGGAGGGCGCCATCGCCGCGCCGGGGGCGGAGGACGCGTGCGGGCCCTCGAGGATCAGGAGGTTCATGCCGGGTTTCCAGGCGCGCTTTCGCGCGGTGGAAACAGGCTAGGCGCCGGGGGCGTAAACGGACCATTCCGGCCAGCGCCCCGCCGCGTAAATTCCACATAAGCGGCATGCGGGCATTCAGCCGTGCCGCGTTGCACATGCGTGATAGGCTCGCCGCACTTTCCCCCGGAGACCACCGATGAAGCCGCATTCGATCTGCCTCGCCGTGCTGTTGGCCCTGGGCGTGCCCGCGCTCGCGCATGCGCAGGACGCCTCGTCCGCCGCCGCCGATGCGGCCATCACGCTCGATGGCGCGATCAAGGGTGATTGGCGCACCCCGGCCAACGTGGCCCGCGACGGCTACCGCCACCCCGCCGAGACGCTGTCGTTCTTCGGCCTGAAGCCGGGACAGACCGTCGTCGAGATCACCCCGGGCGGCGGCTGGTATTCGGAGATCCTGGCGCCGTATCTACGCGGGAGCGGCCAGTACGTGGCGGCGATCGTGGATCCGGCGGCGGTCGCGCAGGGCGGTGGTCGCGACTACCAGCAGCGCAGCAAGGACGGACTGGAGAAGAAGTTCGCCGCCTCGCCGGCGCTGTACGACACGACCAAGGTGGTGGCGTATTCGCCGTCGGCGCCGGTGTTCGGCCCGCCGGCCTCGGCGGATCTCGTGCTGACTTTCCGCAACGTGCACAACTGGCGCTCGGCCGGGCAGGCCGAAGGCATGTTCAAGGGCTTCTTCGACGTACTCAAGCCAGGCGGCGTGCTGGGCGTGGTCGAACACCGCGCCAAGCGTGACGTGCCGGCGGACGACAACAGCGGCTATGTGGGCGAAGCGCAGGTGATCGCGCTGGCCGAGGCGGCCGGATTCCGGCTGGACGGCAAGAGCGAGATCAACGCCAATCCGCGCGACACCAAGGATCATCCCAACGGTGTGTGGACCCTGCCGCCGTCCAACAATCACGATCCCAAGGACGCGGAGAAGTACAAAGCCATCGGCGAAAGCGATCGGATGACGCTGCGGTTCGTGAAGCCCTGAGTCGAGCCGCTGGTCCGTGCTGATCGCGTTCAACAAGCCCTTCAACGTGCTGTGCCAGTTCACCGATCGCAGCGATCCGCCCCGGCGGACGCTGGCGGAATTCGATCTGCCGCCGCGGGTCTACGCGGCGGGTCGGCTGGACTACGACAGCGAGGGCTTGCTGCTGCTCACCGATGACGGCGGACTGGCGCACCGGCTGACCGATCCGCGCCACAAGCAGGCCAAGACCTACTGGGCGCAGGTGGAAGGCACGCCGCAGGACGCGCAGCTCGACGCGCTGCGGCGCGGGGTGGTGCTGAACGATGGACCGACCCGACCGGCCGAGGTGCGCCGGCTGGATCCGGATCCCGCGCTGTGGCCGCGGGATCCGCCGGTGCGTTTCCGCAAGACGGTGCCCGATACGTGGCTGGAAATCCGAATCAGCGAAGGCCGCAACCGGCAGGTGCGGCGGATGACCGCCGCCGTCGGCTTGCCGACCCTGCGCCTGGTGCGCGTGGCGATGGGCAATGTCGCACTGGATGATCTCGCGCCAGGTCAGTGGCGCGAGGTCCGTTCGTAACGCCCGGCTGGCCTCACATGAAACCGTCACGCCGGAGGCATTCCGCGTGGCGGGAAGCCGCGGAAGTCGATCAGGGATTGGCCGAAGGCGCGCGCGAGGTGGTGCGGCGGCCGGTTCGCCCGGTGCCGTTGACCTTGCGCGCCTCGATGCGGCGCGACTTGCCCTCGATCGGCGCATCGGCGGCGTCGCGCTTGCGCTTGCGGTAAGCCGCGTAGGCCAGCAGGCCGATGCCCGCGGCCGCCGCGACGGCCACCACCGGATTGCGGCGGATGAACTTGCCCGCCGTCTTCGCGCCGGTCTTGGCCGCACCCAGCACAACACCGGTCTGCAACAGTTTGTCGGCGTTCTTCGGCACCGCCTGCTTGAGGCTGCTGCCTGCCTGGCTGACCAGTTCCAGCGCGCGGTCGGTAATGATGGTGAGCTTGCTCATCGTCGTTGTCCTGTGGAGATGACGGCATCCAGTGTCCATCCGCGGATGTTCACGGCACGTTAGCGGCGCCCCGATGCGCCGACCGGGGGCTGAACGGGTGGGTTTCCAGCTTGTGGGAGCGACGTGAGTCGCGACCGGAACACTACGGAAAAGGCCGCCTTCGCGACTCACGTCGCTCCTACGGAACATGTCGTCCGGTCAGGTGCCGCGTGGCTTGGCCCGATGGGTGGCCTGGGCGGTCCACGGATCGTCGGGCCAGGGATGCTTGGGGTAGCGGCCCTTCATTTCCTTTTTCACTTCCGGGTAGGTGCGCTCCCAGAAGCCGCGCAGATCCTGGGTGACCTGGAGGGGGCGTCCACCCGGCGACAGCAGGTGCAACGTGAGCGGGATGCGGCCATCGGCGATGCGCGGCGTTTCGGCCAGGCCGAACAGTTCCTGCAGCTTCACCGCCAGCACCGGCGGCTGGCCGTGGGTGTATTCGATGCGCCGCTCCATGCCCGAGGGCACGCTGATGCGGGTCGGCGCCAGCGCGTCGATCCGCTGGCGCAGCGACCAGTCCAACGGCGATCGGAGTGCTTCGCCGAGTTCGGTTTCGTCGAGCGCGTCCAGCCGGCTCTTGCCGGCGAAGGCCGGCCTCAGCCAGCGATCCAGATCCGCCAGCAATGCCTCGTCGGACAGATCCGGCAAGCTGAGCTCGGGCATCCATTCGCGCAGGCTGCGCACGCGTTCGCGCCACTGCCGCAGCGATTCGGTCCACGGCAGCGCATCGATTCCCAGTTCGCGCACCGCATCGGTGAGCGCCTGCGCGGCCAGCGCCGGATCCACGCGTCCGGTCGAACGCGCTTTCAGGATGATGCGATCGAAACGGGTCTCGCGCTGCGCGCTCAACGCACGCCTGCCGGCGTCCCAGCGCACCGTGTCCCCGGTGACGAAGCGGTCCGGGAACTCGCTGCGCAGGAAAGCCTCATCGACCGGCGCACCGCGCTGGATCAACGCATCCTTGGCTTCGTGGCGCAGTTCATTGGCGACGATCCAGGGCTCGCCGAACAGCGCGCTGTCATCGAACAGGCGCGCCATGCGCCCATTGGCGAGCGCGTAGCGGCGCGGATCCTGGGGATGCTGGTAGCCGATGCGATCGGGATAGGCATGACTCAACCGGTCTCCCAGCAGATGCGCTTCCAGGGTCGCGGGTGGCGCGGCCTCCTCGCGCAGGCGCCGGCGCCATTGCTTCGCCGCGGCGTCGATCGCGGCCAGGGCGGATCGATGGGCGTCGCCGGGCGCCCGGCCCTGGCGGAACGCCGCCAGCGCACGCCAGCGCGCGGCCAGCGCATCACCGCCGCCGCGCAGCGGATCCCGCGCTTCAATCAGTGCCGCCAGATCACAGGACAGCGCCCGCGCCGCGCCATTCGGCGCCGACAGCAACATCGCCGCCAGGCGTGGATGCGTGCCCAACGTGAGCATGCGCTGGCCGAGCGGGGTAACGCCGCCACTCTCTCCCAACGCACCCAGCCGTTGCAGCAGTTCGCGCGCCGCGCCCAGCGCACCGGCGGGCGGCGGGTCGACGAATCGCAGTTGATCGCTGCCCCAGGCCGCCAGCTCCAGCGCCAGCGCGGCCAGTTCGACCTGGGCGATTTCCGGCCGGCGCTGCGGCTCCAGCCGCTGCGACTGCGGCCACAGCCGGTAAGTCCAGCCTTCGGCGACGCGGCCGGCGCGGCCGGCACGCTGGTCCGCCGATGCCTGCGAAATGGCGACAACCTCCAACCGGGCGAAACCGCTGTTGGGGTCATAGCGTGGTTCGCGCGCCAGCCCGGCATCGATCACCACCCGCACGCCCGGCAGCGTCACCGAGGACTCGGCCACGTTGGTCGCCAGCACCACCCGGCGGTGGCCCTGCGGATCCGGCTGCAGCACTTCGGACTGCCGCTCCACCGGCAATTCGCCATGCAGGGGCAGCACCGCGACATCGCGGGGCAGCCCGTCCAGCATCGCATCCAGGCGCGCGATCTCGCGCTGGCCGGGCAGGAACACCAGCACGTCGCCCGGATGCGCCGCCAGCGCATGCTCGATCGCGCGCCGCGCCTGCGCTTCGGCGGGTTCGTCGCGGCGCGCGGGAAAATGCGCCACCGACACCGGAAAACTCCGCCCTTCGCTGCTCAGGCGCGGCGCGTCCAGGAACCGCGCCAGGCGTTCGCCATCCAGGGTCGCCGACATCACCACGATGCGCAGGTCCTCGCGCAGCTGGGCCTGCACGTCCAGCGCCAGGGCCAGGCCGAGATCGGCTGACAGGTGGCGCTCGTGGAATTCGTCGAACAGGATCGCCGCCACCGATTCGAGCATCGGGTCATCCTGGATCATCCGGGTCAGGATGCCCTCGGTGACGACCTCGATGCGGGTGCGCGCGGAGATCTTGTTCTCGAAGCGGATGCGGTAACCGACGGTCTCGCCGACCGCCTCGCCACGCTGCTTCGCCATGAAGCCCGCGGCCGCGCGCGCGGCCACCCGGCGCGGTTCCAGCATCAGGATCCGGCGCCCCTGCCCCCACGGCTCGTCCAGCAGCGCCAGCGGCACCTGGGTGGTCTTGCCGGCGCCCGGCGGCGCTTCCAGCACCAGCCGTGGATGCGCGGACAGGCTCCGCCGGATCTCCGGCAGCAGCGGGGTGATCGGGAATTCAGGTGACGGCGCGGGCGACGACATGGCCGGCTAGGATACCGGCTCCGCGCGCCGGGCCGACTACAATGGCGCGCCCTTCGCTGCGCTTTCCCACGCTCCATGCACCTGATCGACATCGGCGCCAACCTGACCCACGAGAGCTTCGCCCACGATCTGGACGCGGTGATGCAGCGGGCCCGCGCGCACGGCGTGGCGCAGATGGTGGTGACCGGCGCCAGCCGCGAACATTCCCCGCAGGCGCTCGCGCTGGCCCGCGCGCACCCGGGCGAACTGTTCGCCACCGCCGGCGTGCATCCGCACCACGCGGTCGAGTACACCGACGAATGCGACGCCGAAATGCGCGCGCTGCACGCCCATCCGGAGGTGGTGGCGGTCGGCGAATGCGGCCTGGACTACTTCCGCGATTTCTCGCCGCGGCCGGCGCAGCGGCGCGCCTTCGAGCGCCAGCTGCAGATCGCCGCCGAGAATGGCAAGCCGCTGTTCCTGCACCAGCGCGATGCGCACGCCGACTTCATGGCGATGATGAAGAACTTCGATGGCCGCCTGGGCCCGGCGGTGGTGCATTGCTTCACCGGCAGCCGCGAGGAGCTGTTCGACTACCTGGACCAGGACTGGCACATCGGCATCACTGGCTGGCTGTGCGACGAGCGGCGCGGCCAGCACCTGCGCGAACTGGTGCCCCACATCCCCGCCGAACGGCTGATGATCGAGACCGACGCGCCCTACCTGCTGCCGCGCACCGTGCGGCCACAACCGTCGCATCGCCGCAACGAGCCGATGTACCTGGCCCACATCGTGGAGGAACTGGCGCGCGATCGCGGCGAAGAGACCGGCGTCACCGCGGCCACGACCACCGCGACCGCGACCGCGTTCTTCCGCCTGCCGGCGTGCGAATCCGGCGCCTAGGCATGCGTTCAGCCAGCCCACGCCCGGGGCCGGCATCCTAGCGCTGGTTGCGCTCGCTCCATTCGCAGATTCGGACGGTACGTTCCAGATCGCATTGCATGTCGATGTGCCGAGGCGGCCAGCCGATGCTGCCGTCCCGGAAGCCCTCGATCAGCCGTCCGTTCTCCTCGATGCACACGCCCCAGGTGTTGATGCGATCGCCCATGGGCACGATCATCCCGATCCGGCTCTTGCCGACCAGGGTGAACGCACCCGCATCATCGGTGACGGCGGTGTATCGGGATGGCTGGCAGCCGGCTCGGAACGTCTCCGGCAACACGTGGATGCGCACGCCCGCCACCGGCATGGCGCCGCGGACCAGCCGGCCTTCGATCCGCGGGACGATCTGCTCGCGATACGGAAAGCAGCCGGTCAGCACGCAGAGACCGGCGAACAGCGTCAACCAGCGCCCGATGCGGATTGCGTGCCTCCGCGAGAGGAACCGGCACCCGTGCGATGCCCGTGCAGAAGGGGGACGAGGATGACGTTGCTGCATGTCCTGGACGGTTACGAAGAGAAGGTTTGCCACCCTGGCACGCGATGGCGCAGGGCGGTCGCGGTCGGATCGCCGGACATCGTAGGCGGGGCCCCTTTCGCGCGCCATCGGAGCATTC
The DNA here is from genome assembly GCF_024710765.1 of Pseudoxanthomonas sp. Taxonomy (GTDB): domain Bacteria; phylum Pseudomonadota; class Gammaproteobacteria; order Xanthomonadales; family Xanthomonadaceae; genus Pseudoxanthomonas_A. The sequence continues at coordinate 2,224 of NZ_JANJUE010000128.1, read as the reverse complement.
CGAGTCACGACCGGACACGCACCGCGACAGGAACGTCACCGTGCCGGCAGCGACGCCTCGTAGGCCTGCAGGTGGCACCAGGCGGTGGACAGCAGGGGCACCGGCCTTCCGAACCGCTGCGCGCGGTGCACCATGTCGCCGACAATCTGCAGGCCTTCGACACGCTGGCCGGCTTCCAGGTCGCGCAGCATCGAGGCTTTCAGATCCGTACCCGGCTGCCGCAGGGTAGACAGGGCGGTGTCCTGCGCGGCCTGCGGAATCGGTTGTCCGGACGCGGCCGCCACCGCGGTGCATTCGGCATACAACGCGGTCATGAACGCCTCGCCGCCCTCGCCCGCCACGATCCGCCCGATCGGCGCGCGCATCAGGCAGGTGCCGGCGGCCAGCGCGGTGAGGAAGCTGTACTTGATCCACTGCTCCCGGCCGATGTCCGGCGACAGCAGGTGATCGATGCGTGCCTTTTCGCAGGCTTCTGCGAAGGCGTGCAGGCGCGCGCGCGGCGGAACGCCGTCACGCTCGCCGAAGGTGATCGAGGCGGGCTTGCCCAGATGCAGGATCTCGCCCTGCGGGCCCTTGGTCGCGCTGATGAAGCATAGGCCACCGATCACGCGATCGCAGCCAAACCGCTCGTCCAGCCGCGCGTAGTGCAGCAGCCCGTTGAGAATCGGCAGCACGTCGGCACCGGCCTGGAGGGCCGGCGCGATGGCGTCGATCGAACTGTCCAGGTCGTAGGCCTTGCAGCTGAGCAGGACCAGATCGAACGGCCGCGACGCCGCCAGCGCGGGCAGCTGCGCGGCGGTCACCGTCGCCACCGGCAGTTCCGCGTCGCCAAGGGGACTGCGGAGGCGCAGGCCGTCGCGCGCCAGATCCGCGGCGCGCGGGGACCGGACCAGGAAGGTGACGTCGGCGCCGGACTGCGCGAGCCGGCCGCCGAAATAACCGCCGGTACCGCCGGCGCCCAGGATCAGGATTCGCATCCGCACCACTCCTTGCATTGCGCCGGTTTGCTCCGGCGCCGACTCAACTGCGCAGGCCGACGCCGCGCTTGAGCAACCACAGGGCCAGCGAACTCAGCGCCAGCACGAACACCAGCATCAACGCGTAGGCCACCCACAGCGGCACGTCGCTGCTGCCCAGCAGGCCATAGCGGAACGCGTTGACCATGTAGAAGATCGGGTTGGCGTGGGTCATCGCCTCGGCCCACGGCGGCAGCAGCTTGACCGAGTAGAACACGCCGCCCAGGTAGGTCAGCGGGGTCAGGATGAAGGTCGGCACGATCGCCACGTCGTCGAACTTCTTGGCGTAGACCGCGTTGATGAAACCGGCAAGCGAGAAGATCGTCGCGCCCAGCAGCACCGTGCTCAGGGTGACCAGCGGATGCGGCATCCGCACGGGGGTGAAGAAGGTGGCGATTACCAGCACGATGATGCCCACCATCAGGCCCCGCAGCACCGCGCCGGCCACGTAGCCCCACAGGATCACCCAGTTGGGCATCGGGCTGACCAGCAGTTCCTCGATGTGGCGGCCGAACTTGGCGCCGAAGAAGCTGGAGGAAATGTTGCCGTAGCTGTTCTGGATGACGCTCATCATCACCAGGCCCGGCACGATGAACTCCATGTAGCTGTAGCCGCCCATGTCGCGGATCTGCGAGCCGATCAGGCCGCCGAAGATCAGGAAGTACAGGGTCATGGTGATGGCCGGCGGCACCAGGGTCTGGCCCCAGATGCGCAGGATGCGCGCGACTTCGCGGCGGACGATGGTGCCGAGGGCGATCAGGTTGGGATTGCTCATGCCGCCTGCTCCTTGCCGTTGCCGGTCATGCGCACGAACAGTTCCTCCAGTCGGTTGCTCTTGGTGCGCATCGAGCGCACCCGGATGCCGGCTTCGTTGAGCACGGCGAAAATCCGGTTCAGGTCCATCGCGCGCGGCATGTCCAGGTCCAGCGTGTGCGGGTCGAGCGCGATCAGGGTGGTGCCCTCGATGACCGGCAGTTGCGCCGGCAACTCTCCGTCGATGTCGAACAGGAAGCCTTCCACGTCCAGTTTCGCGAGCAGGCTGCGCATGGGCCCCTGCTCGACGATGTTGCCGTGGTCGATGATCGCCAGGTTGCGGCAGAGGCTTTCAGCCTCTTCCAGGTAGTGGGTGGTCAGGATGATGGTGGTGCCCGCGGCGTTGATGTCCTTGAGGGTCTTCCACATGCCGCGGCGGATCTCGATGTCCACGC
>NZ_JANJUE010000318.1 GCF_024710765.1 Pseudoxanthomonas sp. | reverse complement strand
TGGTGTGGTTACGCGGCGAAGTCGTCCGCGCGGTATCGAATCGAGACGGGCAGCATGACCCACCCTCCTTCGATCATTGCTGGCCCGATGGACGGGCTGAAGTCCATGACGACCGTCAGGCCGTCTTGTGTGAGCGTCGTCCCGCGCTTGAACTCGGTGCAGAGTGATTCTGCGAGGGCTTCCGATGCGGCCATGCCGGTGCCGGTCGGCGCGACAATATCGACCTGCAACATCCCGATCAGGCGGCGATGCAAGGCGCCATAGATGGGGTTCTGCGTCTCGCCGGAGAGCAGTGACGCGCGCACGTATCGCGTGCCCGTAGTGGGCGTATAGGCGACGTTCTGCCATGCGACCGGAACGGCAGGCGACTGCGCCGCAGCCCATGTATTCAGGCGTGTCTCAAGCGCTTCACGGATGCGGGGCTGTGTCATGTGCCGTAATGACTGATTATTTCAAATAATGTAAGTCTTACCATGCCCTGTGGGGCTTGCTTAGACGACCCGTCTTCTAGCTCTCGAATGTATGGGAGAGAGTTTGTGAAATATATTGAATACCCATCATTAAACCTCCAGTCTTGCATCTCCCCGGATAACGTACCTAGAACTCCATTTCCAACCTTATCCGTGTTCTCGCTTGTTGCGTTATTAACTGACCCAAACCCTATTACCCAATTTGCTCGAGCCCTTCCTGTATCGACTGGGGTTTTCATCACAACCCCACGAAAAAGCTCAAGCATTACCTTACGTGCGACAAGATCAATATTTCCGTTTGCCTTCTTAACTAGTTTTGATAGGTCGGCTGAAAAAGCTCGCATGATTAGCGCCTGATCTGCACCGTATGCAGCACTGCCGTGCCTGCGGGCGCTTCGGTCTTGATGCCGATCACGGCGTAATCAACCCCGCCGATGATGAGTCGGTCGTCGGTGTCCGGTGCGGTGATTCCGACCGGCGACAGCAGCACATACTTATCCCCGCGCACGATCATCGTGCCGTCGATGTGCTTGGTGTCGTAGTCGAACACGGCCCCATATCCAGCCTCATCGCTCGTCGTTACCGTGACCGACCCCGTAGCCGGGTCATACGCGCCCGCGGTGCGATGGCGGATCGTCACGGACTGACCTAGCTCCGCCAGAAGTTCGTCGGCGACGGTGGCGAGTTCGGTGTAGAGGGTCATGCCCGGATCAACTCAACAGATGCCCCGCCCCCGCGCACCAGATCGCGCAGCAGGCTATCGACCACCGCAAAGCGCCGCTGTCCGCCATTCCTCGGCGCGGAGAGCTTGCGCGAGATCGGGCCGACCGTGACGGACTCGACGTATTGCGCATCCGAATCCGCGAACAGATCGACCGTCAGCGCCTTGAATGCGAGTTCCATGCAGGCCCGTTTCAGGGCCACAGGCAGGCTTGCGGAGTCGAGCGTATAGCCATCGACCACGACGCCCGAGCGAGGCCAGTCGAGCGCCTGTGTGCCCGCTACGCGATACCCGCGCCACTCGTAGCGGCTGTCGAGATGGGCGGTCGCGGCGCGAAGCTTCTGCTCTTGGATCTCGCTGTCCGTTGCGTCCCACGTCGTATTCCCGCGCGAGGCGTGATAGGTCGCAGCCTCGGCGAGACTCGCGTAGCTGTCGGACGCAGCGCCGCCGATGGTCGTATCGAGTGCCATCACCGATCCTTGATTTTCAGGTAGATCGAGCGGTCATCGGTGCGCCCGCCCGCCGTGGTGAATCGGAATGTGACCGTCACCGTTTCGCCCGCCGTGCCACCCGAGATCCACGCAATGCACTTCGTCCCGCTGATCGCGCTGCTATCAACCGTGGCGCCAGAGGCCGTGACTGACAGGGCCGACAGGGTGTCGCTGATATCCGTCAGCCAGGCGGCGAGGTCGAGCGAATAGTCGAGCACCGCGTTCGGATCTTTCGTGATCGTCGGCTTTGCCGGGTTCGTCAGGTCGTAGCTCATTGGATTCCGTCTCTTTACTGCGGCAGGTCGCGGTCTTCTGCGCTCGCCGGATGGATGCGGTTTTCTGCGCTGACGCCGCGGATGCGGTTTTCTGCCGCGATTGCCAGCGTCCGAAGCGCACTCACTGCCGCGCTGGATGCCTGCTTGATCAGCGTCGCAATCGCGCTCGTTGCGGCGCTCAGTGCCTTGGTAATGCCTCGCGTAACGCTCGCCGATCCGGTCGCCGTCACGGCCCTGCTCAGGCTGATCGCGCGCACGTACAAAGCCGTTCCTGCTGACGATGCGCTCAGCACCAGCCCGAACAGGCTGCTCATCACTGCGGAGCCCGTTGCAGCAGCCGTGAGCGTCATTGCCGTTGCGGTCGCCTTGACCAGCGTCGCGGTCGTGCTGCTGGTCGCCGCCATTGCGGCTTTGTTGAGCGTGCGCGATACGCTGGCCGTTGCCGTGCTCGCCGCGTCCTTCGTGACCGCCACG
>NZ_JANJUE010000314.1 GCF_024710765.1 Pseudoxanthomonas sp. | reverse complement strand
GACTGGCTCGATCTTTCGACCGGAATCAATCCGACCGGCTATCCCGTTCCGCCCGTTCCGCTGCAGGCCTGGCTGCGACTGCCGGAAGACGGAGACGGCCTGGAGGCCGCCGCCGCCCGCTACTACGGCACCGACCGCCTGCTGCCGGTCGCAGGCACGCAGGCGGCGATCCTCGCGCTGCCGGCATGCCTCGACGCACGACGCGTGCTCGTGCCCGAGCCAACCTACGTCGAGCATCCGCATGCCTGGCGGGAGCGCGAACTCCGCCGCTGCCACCACGACGAGATCGACGCGCAGCTGGACGACGCCGACCTCGTCGTCGTCGCCCATCCCGACAATCCCACCGGCACCCGCCATCCGCGTCCCGTACTGCTCGACTGGGCGCATCGCCTGGCACGGCGCGGCGGATGGCTGATCGTCGACGAAGCCTTCATCGATCCCACGCCGACAGACAGCCTGACCGACGCCACGGGCATACCCGGGCTGATCGTGCTGCGTTCGCTCGGGAAGTTCTTCGGGCTCGCCGGCGCACGCGTCGGGTTCGTGTTCGGTCCCGAAGCCCTGCTGGCGGCTCTGCGCGAGCGTCTCGGCCCCTGGACCCTCGGCGGCCCGGCGCGGCACGTTGCACGCATCGCGCTGGCCGATCAAGCGTGGCAGGAAGCGATGCGCGCACGCCTCGCACACGACGGTGCACGACTGGCCGCACTGCTCGAAGCCTACGGACTTGGAAAGCCCACCGGCACCCCCCTCTTCCAGTGGCTGCCCACCCCACGCGCAGCCGAGTTCCAGGATCGTCTGGCACGGCAGGGCATTCTCGTACGACGCTTCGAGCAGCCATCCAGCCTGCGCTTCGGCCTGCCCGCGGAAGAAGCCGCCTGGCGACGGCTCGACGCCGCGCTCGCCGGCCTCCAGGAGCCCTGAACCGATGCCCCGCCCCCTGTCTCCCTCCTCGGACCGCCCCTGCAACGGCAGGATCCCTGCTCTGCTGGTCTCGGCATGGGTCGCGCTGCTGGGTGCCGTACTGCCCGCACAGGCCCAGATCCTGATCCGCGACGACGCCGGAAACGAGCTGTCCCTTCCCGGCCCCGCCCGGCGCATCGTGAGTCTCGCCCCGCATATCACGGAAACCCTGTTCGCCGCCGGTGCCG
>NZ_JANJUE010000312.1 GCF_024710765.1 Pseudoxanthomonas sp. | reverse complement strand
CCGAAGGCGATGATGTCGGGTTTCACATAATGCTCGTGCGCCCAGAACTTGCCGGTGAGCGCCACTCCGGTCTGCACTTCGTCATAGATGAGCAGGGCTTCGTGGCGGTCGGCCAGCTCACGCAAGGCGCGGTGGAACTCGGGACGGAACTGGTTGTCGCCACCCTCCCCTTGGATCGGCTCGAGGATGATCGCGGCGATGTCGTCTTTGTGCATCTCGAAATACCGCTCGGCTTGCGCCAGGGCGATGCCTTCGCGACGGGCCACATCCATCACCGCCTCGGCGGTCTGCGGGAAGGTCATCTTGGGATTGCTGATGCGGGGCCAATCGAATTTCGGGAAGAGCGCGACCTTGTTGGGGTCGGTGTTGGTCAGCGACATCGTGTACCCGGTGCGACCATGGAAGGCCTGCTCGAAATGGAGGATCTTGGTGCCTTTTTCGACCCGGTATCCTTTCTGGAAGTTCTTCTGGATCTTCCAATCGAACGCCACTTTCAACGCGTTCTCAACCGCCAATGCGCCACCGGCCACGAAGAACGCATGCGGCAGATGCGACGGGATGCCCACGCGGCTGAACGTGTCCACGAATTCGGCCATATGGGTGGTGTAGATGTCCGAGTTCGACGGATTGTGGATGGCGATGTCGCCCATCTTGCGGCGGAAGTCGTCGTTGGCCACTTTGGGATGGTTCATCCCCAGCGGGTTCGATGCGAAAAAGGTGAAGAAATCCAGGTACTTCTTGCCATACTTGCTGTCGTACAGGTAGGCGCCTTGGCTTTTCTGAAGATCCAGGACGAAGTCGTATCCGTCGGCGAGAATGTGTTTTCCGAGAACGTCGTGGACCTTGGCAGGCTCGACATGCGAATGTGTGGACATACTGGTTTACTCTGGTGATTACCTTCCCAAAGTAGCTAAAAACGGCTAAAAACGAAAGCAGAGGCCGATTTTTGAAAATCACGGCCTATGAAGTTTAAACCTTGGTTTTGGGTGATCCGCACCCTCAGACCCTGAATTCCGACGCCCAGTCCGTGGGCCAATCGAGCTCGAGCAATCTCCGCGATTCGATGAGCTCGGCCATGGCGCGGATGTCGTCGGCGAAGATCCGATCCTCCTCCGCATGGTCGATCACATCGCGGATGATCGCGTGGCAACGCTCCAATTTCGCGCCAGATCGGAGCGGACGGCGGTAATCGAACGCCTGCGCCGCACACAGCAGCTCGATGGCCAGGATCTGATGCAGGTTGTCGAGAATCATGGCGAGTTTGCGTCCGCTGATCGATCCCATGCTCACATGGTCTTCCTGCCCGAGCGACGTCGGAATCGAATCGGCCGATGCGGGGAAACAGAAGCTTTTGTTCTCGCTGGCCAAGGCCGCGCTGGTGTACTGCGGCATCATGAATCCGGAATTCGTACCGGTGTTCTTCATCAGCGAAGGGGGCAATCCGAACGGTTCCCCATCCAGCAGCTGGTAGATCCGCCGGTCGGAGATCGACCCGATTTCGGAGGCGGCCACGGCGCAGTAATCCAACGCCATCGCCAAAGGCTGTCCATGGAAATTGCCTCCGCTGATCACCTTGTCGGCGAAGATGACCGGATTGTCGGTCACGGA